>NZ_JCARSY010000099.1:0-1206 GCF_059641415.1 Vibrio rubrogenes | reverse complement strand
TTGTAACCATCCCAGTTTTAATGGCACGATAAGTTAGAGTTTTTCCTGCTGTCGTGTCTTTCCAAATACTCCCAAGGAGTGAGATCATTCAGTGAGTCATGTGGCCTTTCTTCGTTGTATTCCCTCATCCAGTTTTCTGTCAAATCCCGGACTTCATTCAGCGTTTTAAAAACATACATATCCAGAATTTCCGTTCGGTAGGTTCGATTAAAACGCTCAATATAAGAATTTTCTGTTGGCTTACCCGGTCGAATAAATTCCAGTTCCACCTTGTTATTTTCTGCCCAGTCACACAGCGCGGTTGAAATAAACTCTGGCCCGTTATCCATCCTCAATTTGCCCGGCATACCTCGCCAAGCAATAATCCGCTCCAGCACACGAATAACTCTCGGGGTCGGCAGGTTTAAGTCCACTTCTATCGCCAAGACTTCCCGATTGAAATCATCGACCACGTTAAAGGTACGAAAACGTCTGCCACAAACCAATGAATCGCTCATGAAATCGATAGACCAACAGCAGTTGATCCTCTCTGGGCTCGCAAGTGGAGCAGGCTCACGCTTCGGTAACCGCTTTTTTCCCTTACGTCTCATGTTCAGTTTGAGAGCACAGTACACACGGTAAACTCGTTTATGATTCCATGGATGTCCCCACCGTCTGAGCACCTTAAACAACTTACCAAAACCGTAGGCTGGATAACGTTCTACGGCCTCTTGTAACTTGGCAACGACCTCATCATCCCGATGCGGGGTTGGCTGGTATCGATACACGGAATCACTGATGCCAACTGCGCGGCAGGCCATCCTGAGGCTAACCTGAAACTGTGAGCGCACATACTCAACGAGCGCTCGTTTAACCGCTGGCTTTACAGCTTTTTTTCCAAAATATCTTTGACGATACGATGCTCAAGACTGAGATCAGCAAACATCTGTTTGAGCTTTCGGTTCTCATCCTCAAGCTCTTTTAGCCGTTTCACATCAGAGGCTTCCATGCCACCGTACTTCGATTTCCAGTTATAGTAGGTTGCATCAGAGATCCCGTATTCGCGGCACACTTCATTGACTTTCCTGCCGGCTTCGACTTCCTTCAGGATCTTGACGATTTGCGTTTCTGTATAGCGTGATTTTTTCATCATGCACTCTCCGTTTATTTCAGTGTAAACGGAAAATCCCTATTTTCCAGCGTCCATTTTTTCGGGGAGGGTTACAC
>NZ_JCARSY010000098.1:0-1211 GCF_059641415.1 Vibrio rubrogenes | reverse complement strand
ATTTTTACTGTCCTGGGTTGAACGGTTCGCATCGTTCGTCGGTGCACGGCTGTCATCCGGCAGTGTATCGCTATCATGATGCAAGGTGGTGGTACGACGATTATCGGCCACAAATTCAAGTCTGCCATTACGGTAAACGCCCTGCCCGCCTTTGTTGATGGCCAGACGTTTGAAGGTATCGCTGGCCTTGTTAATCAAATTTTTAGCAAAGGTAAAAATTTCTTTGACAACTTCTACCAGCGAATTAATCGCTTCAAAAATCTGTTTGCCAGCTGTTTTCATCGACCGCAGCACAGCATAGGCCATGCCGGTTGCCGGGGTGGCAATAAAAGAGATAATCAACCCACCGAGCAGCCCCAGTAACACATCCACAATCACCTGACCGCTACAATTGGCGAGCTTATTCAGTATCGTGGTCATCGGTACCATCGAGATATAAGTCATGATGCCACGCACAAACAGATACATCGCGGCTTCATCCGAGGCAAACAGCAAGGCCTTTTCCATCATCCCCGGCGCACTGCTGGCAGTCTCTTTTATCGTATTGATAATATCAGCGACGCCTTCACCCAGATCTTTCAGTGTTTTGACCGGGTCTTTGAGCATCTCATAAAGCTCTTCAATGCCGCTCCAGAGCGCTTTCAAACCACTCCAGATCCCATCCGCAAAATTCGAAATCACGGTTAAGACTGACTGCGCGGCCGAGCTGTTAAAATAACTGTCCCACTGCGGCTGATACCCTTGCCATTTTTGATTCAGCCAACCCGACAAATCACTGCTCAACGTATCATAATGGGAAAACAGCGAGTCCATCTCTGCCGGTGTCGGCTTATGGTCGATAAAGACCTCGTAATATTTGCCCGGTGTCAGACCGGTGACAGTGGCTTTACCCTGCTCATCAAGCATCACTTCCCGCGTATCGCTGCCATCTTCTGCTTTGACAATCGCCTGAATATTCCCGAGCGGCACATGATAAATCGACTGGAACACACTTTCGATTTCCAGCTTGCCACTGAGCGGACATTGCACAGTGGTTTTGTAGTTATCATCATCTTTACCGACTGTGGTACTCTCGCCACTGACTTTGAGCTGTTTATCCATCGCAAAAAGAGCAGGGCGATCCATGGCTGCTGTGGCTTTATCTGCGAGTTCGAAATACCACTTCTTAGTCATTTGCCGATATTCGGTCAGCAAATCAGGAAAGCTGTTCA
>NZ_JCARSY010000097.1:0-1223 GCF_059641415.1 Vibrio rubrogenes | reverse complement strand
TTGAACAGCAGTTGAACAGCTTTCCTGATTTGCTGACCGAATATCGGCAAATGACCAAGAAGTGGTATTTCCAGAGTGCGGATACCGTGAGCGAGTGGCAAGATTTACCCTCCCTGTTTTCGATGGATAAACAGCTCAAAGTCAGTGGTGCCAGTACCACAGTGGGGAAAGATGATGCGAACTATGCCACCAAGGTGAGTTGTCCGCTCAGCGGTAATCTCGAAATCCAAAGTGTGTTTCAGTCGATTTACCATGTGCCGTTAGGCGGCATTGATGCGATTATCAAAGCCGAAGACGGCAGTGAAACCCGGACGGTAACCCTTGATGCCGAGGGGAAAGCAACAGTGACCGGTCTGACGCCGGGCAAATACTATGAAGTGGTGATCAATAACAAACCGACCCCGGCAGAGATGGACAGCCTGTTTGCACATTACGATGAGCTGAGCGGTGATTTAGTGAGCTGGCTGGACGGCAAGTGGCAGGCATTCAAGCCCGAATGGGACAGTTATTTTACCAATAGTGCAGCGCAGTCGGTTTTATCGGTGATCCGCCATTTTGCCGATGGGATCTGGCAAGCCTTAAAAGCGCTGTGGGATGGGATTGGTGAAATTTATGACATGCTCAAAGATCCCCAAAAAGCGCTGAAGGATATGGTTGATGGTGCTGCTGACCTGATTGATGCGATTAAAAATGCAGCCAGCAATACCCCGGATATGCTGGAAAAAGCCTTGTTGTTTGCCTCTGATGAAGCGGCATTATATTTGTTTGTCCGGGCGATGATGGCGTATATCTCGATGGTGCCGCTGACCGGGATGCTGAATAAACTGGCTGAAATGGGTGGCAATGCGCTGGCCGGTGTCCTGCTCGGGCTATTGGGTGGTGTCATCGTGACCTTTATTGCGACACCGGCGACAGGGGTTGCTTATGCGACTTACCGGGCTGTTAAAACCGCAGGGGTGGCGATTAAAAAAGTGATTCAACCGCTGCTGGATGTGATTGGAGAAATCTTTGCTTTTGCCAAGAAACTGATTTTGAAAGCCAGTGATAAATTCAAGCGGATCGCGATGAACCGCGGCGGAAAGGGGGCTTATCACAACGGCACACTTGAATTTGAAGCCAATAACCGACCGAATACCAAGCTCCATGGCGATCATGATACACTGCCGGATGACAGCCGTGCAGCGACGAATGAATCAGGGCGCTCGACACAAGACAGTGAAGCC
>NZ_JCARSY010000096.1:0-1233 GCF_059641415.1 Vibrio rubrogenes | reverse complement strand
TCAGCCCGAAGAGATGTTCGGTTTAGCTCCGGTTTGGGGTATTTACTCGCCCCGAACTGACCATTCGGTTGACGCACTTGATGACTATATACCACATACAGTGGTGGGAGTCCGGTATCTGCCGGAAAGGTCAGAATATAGTCTTGTAAATCTGCATCAGCGATTGGCGTGATGTAGGTGTTGTCAAATTCTTGGCCTTGCTCAGCCTCCGGATACACCCAGATATTGTAAGTTTTCAGATCTGGAATGGGATTGATAAGGATCGGTTTACCGCCAAAATCGCCACTCATCGGTATCAGCACTTGATTTTGCAGGAAAAGGGCTGATACAAAAAGAGCCACAACATCATGCGGCTCTGAATAGTTTCCGTTTTAAACAATAGCTTTACTTATGATTGGGCTTTATTTAGTAATGACTGACTAATTCAATAATCTTAGGATCCATATCATCAAGTAAATTAACAAGCTCTCGGACTGATTTTCCCTTTTCTGTTTTAGCATCAGGATCAGCACCAAAATCAAGCAATAGTTTGACAACATCATATACAAACGGTTTTTCATGAAGAGACATTTTCAGGGCATTAACTCCTCTTTCACTACGGTGCTCAATTAGCTTATCTGCACCGTTTTCCAACAAAAGCCGCATACCTTCAACGTTGCGTTGACGAACGGCATAAATCAGTGGCGTATAGCCATAGCTATCAATTGCGTTGACATCCAGCCCTTGGTCAATCAGAAACTGCACCGATTCAAGTGGTGTTCTTTCCTCTAGTTTTGTAGAGGGAGACATAAATACGTGATGTAGGTATGTCCAGTGCTCTGATTCTGTGATTTCATGAATATCAGCACCTTTACCAATAAGTGCTTTGACTTTATCAATGTCACCATCCAGTACAGCATCGTATAATTCGTATTCGTAACTCATTATGTCTTCCTGTTTTTCAAAAATGCTCTCATATCTCTGAGAATTTTTCTTAAATCATCACTGCCCGGTTTCTCATTGATATGACTAAGGTTGGTCTTGGCATCCTCAATCAGAAAATAGTCAGGGTGTGAATTCACAAAATCATTCAATTCTTCCTGAGTCATACCTATCTGGTCAGCCGCTCTGAGTATCCGTCGGTTTTCCATACCTTCCCTATGTCCATAGTGCCAATCTGTAATCACATTATCGTCTTCATCAACAAACTGACCATTCAGTTTTCTTGCATTGGCTTCAATCTGTCTTTTGGTT
>NZ_JCARSY010000095.1:0-1255 GCF_059641415.1 Vibrio rubrogenes | reverse complement strand
AAGGATAGACATTATGGATAAGAAAGCACTGGAAGCATTTGCGCGTGAAGCCGCCAAATCAATCAAGACAGAATCCGATCTGGATGACTTCCGTAAAATGTTAACCAAGGTGACTGTTGAAACGGCGCTTAATGCTGAACTTGATGAGCACCTTGGTTATGAAAAACACGCGTCAAAACCCAGTACCAACTCCCGCAATGGTTACTCATCAAAGTCGATCATCACTGATGATGGTGACGTTCCAATTGAGGTGCCTCGCGACCGAGAGGCAAGCTTTGAACCCCAGTTAGTTCGTAAGCATCAGACCCGATTCCAATCCATGGATGACAAGATCTTAAGTCTGTATGCGAAAGGCATGACCACCCGAGAGATCGTCGCCACATTCAAAGAAATGTACGATGCAGATGTCTCCTCCACCTTGGTATCTAAGGTCACTGACGCCGTTCTGGAGCAAGTTATCGAGTGGCAATCTCGTCCTCTGGATGAAGTGTATCCCATTGTTTACCTTGACTGTATCGTGGTCAAAATTCGCCAGGACAAGCAAGTCATCAACAAGTCGGTTTATCTAGCACTCGGCGTCAATATGGAAGGTCAGAAAGAGCTACTCGGCATGTGGTTATCTGAAAACGAAGGGGCTAAGTTCTGGCTGAATGTGCTGACGGAGTTACAAAATCGGGGCGTCAAGGACATCCTCATCGCTTGTGTTGATGGGCTAAAAGGCTTCCCTGACGCCATCAACACCGCTTTCCCTAACACTCAAATCCAGCTCTGCATCGTCCATATGGTGCGAAACTCAATGAAATATGTGCCGTGGAAAGATTACAAGGCGGTCGCTGTGGATCTGAAGGCCATCTACCAATCGAAAACCGAAGATGAAGCCTTGCTAGCATTAGAGAAGTTCGCTGAGAAATGGGACGCTAAGTACCCTCAAATCAGCCGCTCTTGGACAACTCACTGGGCTAATCTCAATACGCTGTTTAACTACCCTGAGGACATCAGGAAAGCGATTTACACGACTAACGCCATCGAGTCGTTGAACAGCGTGATTAGAAAAGCCATCAAAAAACGTAAACTGTTCCCAACAGATGAATCGGCAAGAAAGGTCATCTTCTTAGCGATCCAGGATGCATCCAAGAGGTGGACAATGCCTATCAGAAACTGGCGACAGGCCCTGAACCGCTTTATGATTATGTTCGAAGACAGACTGAGTGATTATATGTAACCCCGACAATTACACAGAATTATTTACAGTCTC
>NZ_JCARSY010000094.1:0-1278 GCF_059641415.1 Vibrio rubrogenes | reverse complement strand
ACGTTTCCCAAGCCCTCAACATCATCAACAACTACAAACCAAATCAAGTTGAGACACTTGCTGATCTCCTGCCTATTGAGTTGATTCAAGATGCTTATGAGCTAACTGACACCGTAACCCTAAGAAAGCGAAAACTGACTTTAGAATCTATGGCATGGTTATTAGTCGGAATGGCTATCTATAACGATAAATCCATGGCTGATATCATCAATATGCTCGATATTGTTGACCGCACAGGTAAGCCATTTGTTGCTCCAAGTGCATTGACACAACGAAGAAAAAACCTCGGAGAGTCAGCCGCAAAAGCTCTTTTTGAGTGTACGCAAAGTCATTGGTTTAAACAGGCTAACTTACCAAACTGGAACGGACTCACTCTTCTTGGCGTTGATGGTGTCTTGTGGCGAACTGAGGACTCAAAAGAGAATGCTGAAGCGTTTGCAAAGCCTACCTATCGTGACGGTCAAGAAACACAGTATCCACAGGTACGCATGGTATGTCAGATGGAGCTGAGCAGTCATTTGATCACTGGAAGCGCTTTTGATTGTTACACTGTGAATGAAATGAAGCTGGCAGAGCAGCTGATAGAAACCACACCTGATAACAGCTTAACCCTTTTCGATAAAGGCTTTTACTCCCTTGGTTTACTCCAAATGTGGTGTTCTACAGGTGTCAATCGACATTGGCTTATCCCTATGAAAAAGGGACTAAGCTATGAAGTGGTTCGGTCTCTTGGTCGACAGGATAAACTGATAAAACTGAAGAGTAACCCGCAGGCGCGTAAGAAGTGGCCAGAGTTAGAAAAAGAAGTTGTTGTACGTTTAATCACGAGAGTCAAAGATGGTAAGCAATACGATGTTCTCACCTCAATGCTTGACCCTATGCTCTACCCAAAGTCAGATATCGTAGGCTTATATGGGTATCGTTGGGAAATTGAACTCGGTTACCGTGAGCAAAAACAGTACATGCTTGGTAACCGACTCACGCTTCGAAGTCGACTCCCTGAATTAGTGAAACAAGAGCTCTGGGGTATCCTATTGACCTATAACCTAGTCAGGTATCAGATGGTGCAGATGTGTAATACGTTGAATGGAGACTACTTGCCATACCAACTTAGCTTCAACGGAGCATTAGCCCACATCATGCGCCTAATAGTGGGACTTCCATATTCGTCACCAGGTGCAATACCGAGGCAACTCCAAAACTTTTATTCGATGAGTAAGAGCCTACTACTTGAACCTAGGCGAGAAAGATCCTTTCCTCGAGTAGTGAAGAAAAAGC
>NZ_JCARSY010000093.1:0-1398 GCF_059641415.1 Vibrio rubrogenes | reverse complement strand
CCGGTCTTGTATCAGGTTATCGGCCGGGTCATGGGCAAAGCTCTCGCTGATATTACCGCGCACCTGTGTCAGGCGGTCTAACGGGTCGTAGTGATATTGCGTTACGCCGCGCAGGTTATCTTCCACCTGCGTCAGGTTACCCGAGCGGTTGTACTGATAACGGCGGAATAACGTCTGTTGCTGCGCCTGACTCACCCGGTGCTCACTCAACCGACCCAGCTCGTCATACTGAAAATGACTGGTCAACGCGCCCTGTGTCCGGCGGGTTTCCAGACCGCTCACCTGATATTGGTGTTGCGTCAGGCAATGCCCGTTCAGGCTGACCTGCTGCAGCCGCCCGTGCTGAAATTGATAATCAATCTGCTGGCCGTCCGGTAACAGATGGGCGGTTAAGTGGCCCATCGCATCATAACGGTAACCGGCACTCGCCCAGCCCTGATGCTCAACCGTCAGCCGCCCCATCACGTCATAGGCATACGCCAGCGGCCACTGACCGTCATCCACTCCGGTCAGATTGCCCAACAAGTCATAGTGATAGCTGATAGTGGATTCATCCGGCAGGGTCTTCTCAATCAATTTGCCCTGTGCGTCATAGGCATAACGCGTAGTCAGCTCCCCGCCTTCCCGGCCGATTTCGGTTTTCGCCGTCAGTTGGGTGTGACTGTCATATTCGTAGACGAACTGACGCCCGTCAAAAGTCACTTCCCGCTGCACATGCCCGGTCGGCGTGTAGTCTATCTGGTAGCGCTCACCGCGCTCGTTGATAATGGCGCTGACAAAGTGGAACGGGTTGTCATAACGGTACTGCACCGTACTGCCGTCCGGATTAGTTTTCTGCGTCACCAGATGCAGCGGGAATTCATAGTCATAGGTGGTGACCCGCCCCTGCTCATCGGTGAATCGGGTCACCTTGTTGTAAGCGTTGTATTCATAACACCGGGTCTGTCCGCCGGGCAACACCTGTTTGGTCAGACGCCCGCTGCGGTCATAAGAAAGCTCCGTCACCCCCTGACTGTCATGGCGCAGCCGCAGCCGCCCCAGAATATCGTAGCGATAACGAATCACCTCCCCCTGTGGCGTGGTCTCATCGACCAGATAACCATTGCGGTTCCATGTCAGCTGGTGCAGGCCGCCATCCGGGTAGGTAATGCGCTCAATCAGGCCGTGGTCATTGTAGTCATACCGGGTGGTGTGACCGAGCGGGTCGGTCTGCTCGATAATATGCCCCCACGCATCATGACGGTAACGCCAGATAGCCTTGTCCTGCTGCACCTGACTCAGCAGGCCGTTTTTATAGCTGAAATGGGTGATTAAACCATTGGGCGCGATTTTTGCGACCAGCTCACCGGCATCGTTATACACCGATTCGGTGACATTGCCGAGCGCATCGGTCTCCTG
>NZ_JCARSY010000092.1:0-1485 GCF_059641415.1 Vibrio rubrogenes | reverse complement strand
AGACCGGTATCTTTGGCGATCAGCAGATTATTCCCAGCAAACACCTTCCCGGTGTTGGTCAGGTTGTCGGTCAACAGGCTGACATCATGATTGGCTGACACCGCTCCGCTGTTGCTCAGCTGGTGCGCCACATTCAGCGTCATATCGCTGAGTGCGGCCAGTATGCCGCTATTATCCAGTGCATCCGCGGTTAAACCGAGATCGGTCAGAGACTGAAGCTGATCGGTATTGGTCACGGACTGCGCTGTAATCGTCGTCTTCTGACCGGAGACTAAACCGTGGTTGGTCAGGGCGTTGTCGAGTGTCAGCGAGGTATTGCCTTGCGCAGCCACTTCCCCGTCATTGGTCAGGCTGTTGGCTTGCAGGGTCACATCCTGTCCGGCAGTCAGATGCTGCCCGTGACTGACAACCACATCACCATGGGTCGCAATGGTAAGCTGCCCGGCTTTTGCCGTGAGGCTGCCGTCGGTATTGTTGAACGTGGCGGTACGAGTCTGTTCGGTATCTTTGGCGACCAGCAGGTTATTGCCGGCAAACACCTTCCCGGTGTTGGTCAGGTTGTCGGTCAACAGGCTGACATCATGATTGGCGGAAACAGCACCGCTATTACTCAGTTGGTGCGCTACATTCAGCGTCATATCGCTGAGTGCGGCCAGTGTGCCACTGTTATCCAGTGCATCAGTCGTCAAGCCGAGATCGGTCAGGGACTGCATCTGACCGGTATTAGTGACTGACTGCGCTATGAGCGTCGTCTGCTGACCGGAGACTAACCCGTGGTTGGTCAGGGCGTTGTCCAGTGTCAGCGACGTATTGCCTTGCGCAGCCACTTCTCCGTCATTGGTCAGGCTGTTGGCTTGCAGGGTCACATCCTGTCCGGCAGTTAGATGCTGCCCGCGACTGACAACCACATCACCATGGGTCGCAATGGTGAGCTGACCGGCTTTCGCTGTGAGGCTGCCGTCGGTATTGTTGAATGTGGCGGTGCGAGTCTGCTCGGTATCTTTGGCAACCAGCAGGTTATTGCCGGCAAACACCTTCCCGGTGTTGGTCAGGTTGTCGGTCAACAGGCTGACATCATGATTGGCTGAAACAGCACCGCTGTTGCTCAGCTGGTGCGCCACATTCAGCGTCATATCGCTGAGTGCCGCCAGTGTGCCGCTATTATCCAGTGCATCCGCGGTTAAACCGAGATCGGTCAAAGACTGAAGCTGATCGGTATTGGTCACGGACTGCGCTACGAGTGTCGTCTGCTGACCGGAGACTAAACCGTGGTTGATCAGGGCATTGTCCAGTGTCAGCAAGGTATTGCCTTGCGCAGCCACTTCCCCGTCATTGGTCAGGCTGTTGGCTTGCAGGATCATATCCTGTCCGGCAGTCAGATGCTGCCCGCTACTGACAACCACATCACCATACGTCGCAATGGTGAGCTGCCCGGCTTTTGCCGTGAGACTGCCGTCGGTATTGTTGAACGTGGCGGTGCGAGTC
>NZ_JCARSY010000091.1:0-1503 GCF_059641415.1 Vibrio rubrogenes | reverse complement strand
TTTGCTGGCAGTGCGAATGGTGTCACGGGTGCGTGAGCAACTGGGTCGGGAGTTATCGCTGGCGACGCTGTTCTCTCATTCAACCTTACATGAAGTGGCAGCCCTGCTGGATGATGCCCAAGGTGCAACATTACCGGCGATTACGCCATTGCCGGAAGGGCAAGCGATCCCATTGTCACTGGCGCAGAAACGGTTGTGGTTCTTGTCGCAAATGGATGCACAGGCAACGGCCGCTTATACCGTGCCAAGAAGCGTGCGGCTGCAAGGCAAATTAGATGTCGATGCATTACAACGGGCACTGGATCAGATTGTTGCCCGTCATGCCGCATTGCGGACTCATTTTGCACAAGTCGCGGATGAGCCGGTACAAGTGGTGAGTGCACCGAGTGTCGGGTTCCCGTTGACTTACCTTGACGGGGAAGGGGTGATGGATGAACTGGCGCCACTGTCGCCAACGTTTGATCTTTCTCAGGGACCGTTGATTCAAGGACAGTTAATCCGTGTCTCTGATCATGAACATTGGTTACGGATTGTGATGCACCATATGATCACCGATGGCTGGTCGATGGGGATCTTTAACCGTGAGCTGGCCGCACTTTATACTGCTCACTGCAACGATCAGGCTGATCCGCTGCCGCCACTGACGATCCAGTATGGTGACTACGCTGCATGGCAGCAGACGCATCTGCAGGGTGAAGTGTTGCAACACCAGCAACAATATTGGCATGAGCAGTTGCGTGGTATTCCGGATTGTCTGACATTGCCGACGGATCATCCGCGTCCGGCGCATCAAGATTACCGCGGGGCAAGTCTGCCTGTTGCACTCAGCCGCGAGTTAACCGGACAGTTGCGTCAGTTGAGTCAACACAGTGGCTGTACGCTCTACATGACGTTACTTGCCGGATGGTCGGTGGCGATGGGACGTCTCTCCGGTCAGGAAGATATCGTGATCGGTTCTCCGATAGCCGGACGAACGCAGCGTGATGTTGAAGACCTGATCGGGATGTTTGTCAATAGTATGGCGATGCGGGTTCAGTTGACAGATGCGATCAATACACCAGCTTTGTTAGCTCAGATCAAAGAGACCGCGCTGGCGGCACAAGCCAATCAGGATATGCCGTTCGAACAAGTGGTTGAGACCGTCGCACCGGTGCGCAGCTTGTCTCATGCCCCGATTTTCCAAGTGATGTTCGCTTTGCAAAATACGCCGACGGATCAGATCCGACTACCGGATCTCACACTGGAAGCACTGGACAGTGAACTCTCGACGGCTCAGTTTGACCTGAGCCTTGAAATCCATGAACACGATGGCGGACTCAGTGGCTATCTGACCTATGCGACCGCGTTGTTTGAACCGGAAACCGTACAGCGCTACCTCAGCTACTGGGTCACCCTGTTGGAAAACATGGTGCGTCAGCCTGAGTTACCGGTGAGTGCACTACCGATGCTGACCGATAGTGAACAGCAACACCTGTTGCACCACTTGAATCAAACCCACAATGT
>NZ_JCARSY010000009.1:0-165583 GCF_059641415.1 Vibrio rubrogenes | reverse complement strand
CTATACCAGCCTTCCTTTCATCGTTGAATTCATATCAACTTATGCATTACCTTTGACAGAGAGATTCAGCTGTTCGGCAAAATCCAACATGCGGTTCAGCGGAATCAGCGATTTAACCCGAATCGATTCATCAACAAAGATTTCGTGCTCCTCTCCCCCGTCCCTGAGCGCTTTCTCAATCGCCTGAAGCCCGTTCATCGCCATCCAAGGACAATGGGCGCAACTTCGGCATGTCGCCCCGGCACCAGCCGTCGGTGCCTCAATCAGCTCTTTTTCAGGGACAAGCTGCTGCATCTTAAAGAAAATACCTTTATCCGTTGCCACAATCATTTGTGGGTGCGGTAAAGCTTTCGCAGCTTTGATTAATTGGCTTGTTGAGCCGACTGCATCAGCCAATTCAACCACACTGGAGGGGGATTCCGGATGGACTAAAACCGCGGCTTCCGGATATAACACTTTCATTTTTTTCAACGCATCCGCTGAAAACTCATCATGAACAATACATTCACCATGCCAAAGTAACATATCAGCATCGGTTTTGTTGGCGATGTACCCGCCCAGATGGCGATCGGGACCCCAAATGATTTTCTTATCTTCCGAGTCCAGATGTTCAACAATCTCTAATGCAATACTAGACGTCACCACCCAATCGGCTCTGGCTTTCACCGCTGCTGAAGTATTCGCATACACTACGACGGTATGATCTGGGTGAGCATCACAGAAAGCAGAAAATTCATCGACAGGGCAACCTAAGTCCAAAGAGCATTCGGCTTCTAACGTCGGCATGAGAATTCGTTTTTCCGGTGTCAGGATTTTCGCTGATTCCCCCATGAAGCGCACACCACAAATCAACAGTATTTTGGCCGGATGTCGATTGCCGAATTTTGCCATTTCCAGCGAATCACCAACAAATCCACCTGTTGCTTCAGCCAACGCCTGAATCTCAGGATCGGTATAGTAATGGGCAATCAAAACGGCGTCTTTCTCAATCAGGAGACGTTTGATTTCGCCTATATAAAATTCTTTTTGTTCTTTTGAGAGTTGTACCGGTTTCGGTGGAAATGGGTACACGGTTTCAATCTGTTCTGTAATATGGCTCATTGCTTCTGCTCTACGCAATTTCCAGTAATTAGCGCATTTTACACGCTCTTTACAACGTGTCAAAAACCAGTACGAGGATTCATTGGTAGAATTGATGGGTGACAGAAGGCAGATAGCATAAAGGAGAACCTCGGTTCTCCTTTTGTACATTTAAGATACAGACACTAGTGCTAGCAAATTACAATCATAAATGCTATTTCACCATAGACCGTCTTGCAGACTCAGCAGAAGCAGTATCAGGATATTCATCAATCACCTGTTGATAATACTGATTCGCTAACTTTGTGTTCTTGCGACGTTTCTCAACATCACCTAATTTGACTAATGCGTCTGCACGTTTGTTTGATTTAGGAAAATCCAACACAGCTTTAAAGCTTTCAACCGCTTTATCATCCTGCTGTTTGGCATAGTAAAGCTGACCTAACCAGTAATGTGCATTCGGCGCAAAATTAGATTTGGGGAAGTCACTCTGAAATTTAGTGAATGCGTTGATGGCACCAGCATAATCTCTTTTCTTCAGGATCAAGTCTACGGCATTTTGATAAGCCGTCTGCTCATCAACATTCTCACTGTACGTGCCAGTAGATGCCGACTGAGCACTGTCTTTTGAACCTGATTGGACCTCATGACTACTCTTTGAGTTGAGTTCTTCTCTAAGACGGTCGATCTCAACAAATAACTCTCTCTGTCGAGTAAGCATCTGACCCATATCATGGGAGTTCTTCTCTACCTGACCACGTAGGTGTTGAATCTCGGTCGCCATTTCATCAATCTGCTGCTGCATTTGCACTCGCAACTGACTACTGTTTTGCAGTAGACGTTCCAGACGGTCAACTCTTGTTTCAGGACTTGCCGAAGTTGCATGTTGTTCCATGCCTTCACTTAAGTCCGATACTGGAGCGGGTGCAGCAAGCACAGGGCTTGCTGCACTGACCAGTAACATAAGCACAATTTGTCGCTTTAGGTTACCGAGCATGTTTCATCAAACTCTTCAGATTAGTAAACAATCACTGCACGACGGTTTTTTGCGTATGCAGCTTCGTTATGTCCGCGCACTAATGGTTTCTCTTCACCATAGCTAACAATTGACATTTGGCTGGTTTGTACACCGAGAGCCTGAAGATATTTATAAACAGCTTCTGCACGACGCTCACCCAGAGCAATGTTGTACTCAGGCGTACCACGCTCATCGGCATGACCTTCAATCGTGACATGAACGCTTGGATGCTTACTCAGATAAGAGGCATGAGTTGCCAGCATATCTTCATAATCTGATGCAATTGTTGAATTATCAAAAGCAAAGAATACTGTTTGCTCTTGCATAACCTTATCTTTTAGTTCCTGCTCAGAAAGCTTACCATCATCAGTAACAGGTGATACAACAGTTGTATCTGTGCTATTTGCGGAACCGGATGTAGATTGGTTAGTCGTCGTCTCATTTCCTGAGGCACTCACTGCATCATCGCTTGAACTACACGCAGTAACCGCGAGTACTGGTAGTGCAATCAATAGCCCTTTAAGAACTTTATTCAGTTGCATCTTCTTTTCCTTATTTTTTAATCATGACTCATTACAAAAACGGTGACCACGCCGGCGCTCTTACGCGTCCGTTTGTTTCTGGTAACCTGGCTTTAAATCGTCCGTCAATAGAGACCATGGATAATACATTGGTTTTATTGTAAATCGAACTATAGATAACCATACCACCGTTAGGCGCAATACTTGGAGACTCATCGAGCAAAGTTCTTGTAAGAATTTGCACACTGCCGGTTTCCAAATCTTGCTTTGCCAAGTTAAATCCTGATTGGTTTTTATTCACCATGATCAAGAATTTCCCATCAGGCGTAATCTGCCCACCTAAATTTTGTGAGCCCTGCCAAGTAAGACGATTTGTCACGCCAGTAGACAAATCTACTTTATATATCTGTGGTTTACCACCCCGATCTGAGGTAAATATCAGAGATTTTCCATCCGGATACCAAAAAGGCTCTGTATTATTTGATCTACCCCGCGTTATTTGCCGAATTTTCTTGGTTGCTAAATCCATAATGTAGACCTGTAAACTTCCCGATTTCGACAAAACTAAGGCTAATGACTTACCATCTGGTGAGAATACTGGCGCGCCATTGTGACGAGGAAATGACGATATTTTGTCACGTTTGCCCGTATAAATATTCATGACGTAGATTTCAGCATGTCCATTCTGGAAACTCACATAAGCCAGTTTCTTACCATCCGGAGACCAAGCAGGAGACATTAATGGTTGTTTAGAGCTGAGGACTAACCGTTCATTGTAGCCATCATAATCTGAGATTCTCAGCTGATAAGGATATTTTTCACCATCATGTACAACGACATAGGCAATTCGCGTTAAAAACGCGCCTCTATCCCCGGTTAGTTTTTCATACACTAAATCGGAAATTCGATGTGCATACTCACGAAGCCGTTTCGGTGAGACCGTCGCAATATTATTCAGTAAGACATAATCTTTGGACTCAACAAGTTGACCATCCTCTGTGAGAGACTGTCTTTTACCTTTCAATAATTGCGCTTGAACGATATCAACCAACTGGTAATGAATGACATAATTACCCGCTGCATTTTGCTTGATTGTTCCGGTTAGTAGTGAATCGACTCCGAGTCGAGTCCATGCATCCACATTGACAGCGGATTCATCATAAGGCGTCTGTGGCATATTACTGGTCGCAACCGGACTAAATTTGCCACTCCGCTGTAGATCCGAAGCAACCACACCTGAAACATCTTCTGGTAATTGACGCTTACCTTCCCATTGAAACGGAACGATCGCGATCGGCCTCGCTGAGTTAATCCCGTCGGTAATGACGAGCTCTAATGCTGCATTTGCGGTGTGTATGCCTGATATCACGAGGAACATACAACTCAAAATCAATCGCTGTAACACAAGCTTTTCCTTTTCTCTGATACTTCAGTCAAAATTATATATTCGGTTCAACTGTTATATTAATGTCTTTCAGCTTATTGATAACATCCGGGTCATCTTTCGGCAAAGGAAAAGACGGAACCTGCGCAACCGCTCGCTGCGTCGCAGCACAAACAGCCGAGTTCCCCCCTAACACTTTCAAACTGCCGACAATTGCACCGCTACCCGTCGGAATCAGGTGCAGATTAACCCGACATTTTTTCCCTTGAAACGTCTCTTCTACACGTAGATTTTGCCGAATCAGCTGTGTGTAGATTTCGCCGTAACGATCAACTTCACTGGCAATATATTGACTCCGAGCACTAGAATTCTGTTGCTCTTCTGCCTGCAGTCCGGAAAAAATATCATTTAAGGCTGCTTCCCGCTGTTTTCTTTCCTTTTCTAATTTTTCCAGACGCTCTTTTTCCTGTCGAGCCTTTTCAGCAGCAACCTTTGCTGCTTTTTCCTTTGCCAAACGTTCTTGCTCTGCTTTCTGAGCTGCTTCATGCTCTTTACGTGCTTTTTCTGCCGCCAGCTGAGCTGCCTTTTCGCGCTCAATTCGCTGCTGTTCTGCTTTTGCAATTGCAGCCTCTTTGGCTTTTCTGGCTGCCTCTGCTTTTGCCGCGCGTTGTTCCTCAGCAAGTCGCTCTTGCTCTTTCTGCTTACGTTGCTGCTCCGCTGCTCTGGCGGCTTTCGCTTCACGGGCTTGCTGTTCTTTTAACTGCCGGATTCGCTCTTCTTCTGCTCTCCGATTCTCTTCAAGGCGCTCACTTTCACGACGCAGACGATCAAGCCGCTCTTTTTCTTTACGAGCAGCCGCTTCTCGAGTCGCCTTAATCTGCTGTGCCTGTTGATGCACCAATGCAGGGTCAATCACGACTGCCTGAACCATATTACCGGTCGGGTGCGGCTTTTCTTGATAAAACTGTCCGCCCCAAAGTAATAAACCAATTAAAATCGCGTGCAGCACGATAGAAATGATAAGTGGCTTTGTAAAATCTGAGCGTTTGTCTTCTCTCTTTTTCATGAAGGTTATACTGCTTATTCCCTGATATCTGTTAACAAACCAACCTTTGGAACACCGGCTTTACTCAGCTCGTCCAGCACACGCACAATCTCCGCGTAGGGGCTTGTCGCCTCGCCACCGACTGCAACAGGTGAACCGGGATGTAAACTCAGCTCAGCTTTTACCAGAACAATGGCGTCCTGTAAGGATAGTCCCCGTTTGAAAGGTTCATTATTGATGCTGACCCCCAAGCTACCTTCTTTATTAATTTCGACAATAATGAAGCCACCATCATCACCGACCAAATCAGATGCAGGCTTCGCTGTTTCTGTTTTTGGTAGTTCAACATCCACGCCCTGAGTGATGAAAGGAGAAGTCACCATAAAAATGATTAACAAAACCAACATCACATCGATATAGGGTACCACATTAATTTCTGCGGTCATTTTACGCTTCTTTGGTTGGTAACCCGCCATAAAGCTTACTCCCTACCAGTCATTGCCTGACGATGAAGAATACTATGGAACTCCTCAGAGAATGTTGCGTAATTCATTTCGAGTTTACTGACAACTGTTGTCAATCGGTTGTAAGCCATAACGGCAGGAATGGCAGCAAAAAGCCCCATCGCTGTTGCAACAAGCGCTTCTGCAATACCTGGGGCAACCATCGCTAATGTTGCTTGTTTAACTGCACCTAGCGCAATGAACGCATGCATAATCCCCCATACCGTACCAAACAACCCAATGTAAGGACTAATTGAACCGACTGTCGCCAGAAATGGTAGATGAGTTTCCAATGATTCAACTTCTCGGGAGACCGCCACACGCATGGCTCTCGCTGTCCCATCCATAACAAAATTAGCTTCAGCAGCGTAGTTTTTTCTGAGCCGAGCGAATTCAGTAAAACCTGAATAGAAAATCTCTTCACTGCCACTCAGCTGATCTTTTCTATTTTTCACATCTTGATATAAAACAGACAAATCGGTGCCGGACCAGAAACGGTCCTCAAATGAGGCAGCTTGCTTTTCAGCAGCCGATAAAGCTTTGGTTCTTTTAAAAATCATCGCCCATGACATGATCGACATGCCCAAGAGAATCATCATTACCACTTTGACTAGAAAACTAGCCTGTAAAAAAAGATCAAGTATCGAAATTTCAGCACTCACTGTTACTTCTCCGAAAATACCGCGTCGGGAATACCTTGGGGTTTCATTTTTTGCATGTCAATACATGCTACCTTAACTATTGCTCGACACAATACCTCTTCATGAGGATTAACCAGCTCCTGACAGAATATTAAAGAAGCCTTTTTTCTCTCGGTTAGCTGAGTTAAGACGACTAAGTTATCATCCAGACGCGCTGCTTTCAGAAAATCAATCTCCATGCTTCGGACCACAAAGCCCATATTTTGTTCCAACAACTCCCGTTGGCATACCCCCTGCTCTCTGAGCATTTCCGTCCGTCCGCGTTCAAAAAATTTAAGATAGTTCGCGTGGTATACAACACCGCCGGCATCGGTATCTTCGTAATAGATCGTTACAGGAAATCGAGAAAAAGCTGATTTAGAATGATGCACTTAACGTCCCTCAACGGATTCACACAATCGCTTACTATAACGCAACTCAAGCGCTTTCGCATGAGTGAGACGGGATGAATTTTAATTTTTGGACAAAAAACGCAGCCAGATGGCTGCGCTTTCTTTTATGATAAGGATATTGACGCTGTTTATTCAGTTCATTCGAACCAAACTGAAGTAGACCAATATACATCCGGCAAAGTAAGGGGAAAATAAAATCTGCCAAAACCATCGCCTCGGCTTAAAACCGACACCGAAAATCATGCTGGCACAGATAGCCAAGATCAACAGAATGACTACCCCCGGATTAAAGCCACCAATTGTTGCCGCATAGGTCTGTGGATTCCACATCAGCAACGCAACATGGTAGAAAGCAACGCCCATTAATAGTATTCGGTAAAAAATATGATTAATGGGACGATGCCACTGCGCAACTAAGGCAGAAAAATCATTCACTATCTTTATCCATCATCTCTGCATGTTCTAACCACAATGCATTGATGATGCCGAAAGAACAAGCCAGTAAGACGCCTAGAATCCATGCAAAATACCACATAACTTAGCTCCTCGTTAATAAAGTGAATTTTTGTTGTCTTCGACATACTTGTTATTGAGACGACCAAACATTTTGTAGTACGTCCAACATGTATACCCGAGAATAATTGGAACCATCACAAAGGCAATACCCGTCATCAGCTGCAGTGTCAGTTCACTAGATGTTGAATCCCACATGGTCAGGCTATTACTTGGTGCAAGACTTGAAGGCATAATAAACGGGAACATCGCAAACCCAGCAGTAAAGATAATACCAGCATTCGTTAAGCTTGAAGCAATAAACGCGATACCGCCTTTTTCCATCCGAGATGCAATGACAGCAATCAATGGCATCGCTGTACCAAGAATTGGAGCCAACCATAATAGTGGATATTGATTGAAGTTTGCCATCCACGCGCCAGATTCACGAGCCACTTCTTTATTTAACGGGTTTGATGACGCAAAATGATCCATTGTACTGGTAATCACATAACCATCAATGTGTTGTACCCAAAAACCAGCGGCCACAAAAAGAGCAGCGACAAGCACACCACAGAGTTGGGCAACGCTACGAGCACGAGTATGTACTGCATCAGAGGTCTTCATTTGTAACCAAGACGCACCTTGAAGCACAATCATCAGGACGCTGACCAAACCACACACGATACCGAATGGATTAAGGAGCCCGAAGAATGATCCGTGATAGCTTGGCATCAAAAATTCATTCAGTTCAAAAGGAACACCCTGTAATAAATTACCGAATGCAACACCGATGATCAGCGGTGGTACAAATCCACTAACAGAGATACAAATATCCCAAATATTACGCCATTTGGTGTCTTCAATTTTTGAACGATAGTCAAGCCCGACAGGACGCAGCCATAAAGCAGCTAAGGTAACAATCATCGCAAGGTAGAAACCGGAGAATGATGTTGCATAAACTAAAGGCCACGCAGCAAATAATGCACCACCAGCAGTAATCAACCAAACTTGGTTACCATCCCAGTGAGGTGCAATCGAGTTGATCATGACTCGACGTTCTGTGTCATTTTTCCCGATGATCGGTACCAATGCACCGACCCCCATATCGAATCCATCTGCAATAGCGAAGCCGACAAACAGCACACCAATCAGGATCCACCATATAAATCGTAAGATTTCGTAATCCATAATATTATTCTCCTCGCCTTAAGCTTCTACCTGACGGTTAACTTGATCTGTTGCTGAAGTTGCATTTTGCTCAAAATGATAACGGCCAGTTTTCAGACTACTTGGACCTTTGCGAGCAAATTTCACCATCAGATAAACTTCGGCAACCAAGAACGCTGTATATAATGCAAGAATAGCAATCAGGGAGATGACCAAATCACTGACACTCAATGCAGAGTTCGCAATATGTACAGGGAGAATTTCACCGACAGCCCATGGTTGGCGACCATATTCCGCGACAAACCAACCGGCTTCCACACCAATCCACGGCAGCGGGATACTATAAAGCGCAGCTTTGAGCACCCAGTTTTTCTGCTCAATTTTCTGACGACATGTCTGAACAAATGCAGCGGCGAAAACAATCAACATGATAAAACCACAAGCAACCATGATCCGGAACGACCAGAACAACGGCCAGACTGTTGGCAGTGAATCATCAGCAGCAGCCTGAATCTGTTCTTCTGACGCATTTGCCACATCATCCGTATAGCGTTTCAGCAACATGCCATAGCCCAGATCAGATTTTACTTCATCGAAGGCATCGCGGTTCATTTCTGAAGTATCACCAGAACGTAATTTCTGGAGCAGCTCATACGCATACATCCCATTACGAATCCGTTCCAGGTGTTCTTCACGTAAATCACTTAAGCCTTTGACAGGTGTATCCAGCGAACGCGTTGCAATAATCCCCATCACATAAGGAATCTTAATCGCAAAATCCGTATGCATCGACTCCTGATTCGGGAAACCAAACAGTGTAAATGATGCCGGCGCTTCTTCTGTATGCCATTCAGCTTCAATTGCAGCCAATTTTGCTTTTTGAACGTCACCCAATTCGTAACCAGATTCATCGCCCAAGACGATAACGGAAAGAATCGCAGCCATACCAAATGATGCAGCAACGGTAAATGAGCGACGGGCAAAAGCGATATCACGCCCTTTAAGCAGATAATATGCACTCACCCCTAAAACAAACATTGCGCCAGTCACGTAACCCGACGCGACAGTGTGAACAAATTTCACCTGTGCGACAGGGTTTAGAACGACTTCAGCAAAGCTCACCATTTCCATGCGCATGGTTTCGAAGTTAAAGTCGGAACCAACTGGGTTTTGCATCCAGCCATTGGCGACAAGGATCCACAGTGCAGAGAAGTTAGAACCTAATGCAACAAGCCATGTTGTCACTAAGTGTTGACGTTTTGAAAGTCGATCCCATCCGAAGAAGAACAAACCGACGAATGTAGATTCAAGGAAGAAAGCGACTAACGCTTCGATGGCAAGAGGAGCTCCAAAAATGTCGCCAACGTAGTGCGAGTAATACGACCAGTTTGTACCAAACTGAAATTCCATTGTTAGCCCTGTAGCAACGCCCAGAGCAAAGTTAATCCCGAACAGCTTACCCCAGAATTTCGTCATATCCTTATAGATTTGCTTATCGGTCATCACATAAAGTGACTCCATGATAGCGAGTAAAAACGTCATCCCTAGAGTCAGAGGAACAAACAGGAAGTGATACATCGCAGTAAGCGCGAACTGCAACCGCGATAGATCAACTATGTCAATCATGATAACTCCTTTGTGTCGGCTGAAAGACACCACTCAGATTAAAGCAACCAAATTTTATCAATTCATACCTGTCAAAAAATAATAGAAAAGCAGAATATTTGTTACATCAACGTGTATTTTTATTTGAATAAATATTAATCAAGTAAAATACATATTGCCGAAATACTACTTTCAAACGCATAAGCTTTCAAAGGGTTTATCTACAAGGCTCGTCTTGATTTAGATCAAGTTTCACGCGTGGTGAACCAGCAAAAAAACAACAAAATGATTAAGATCAAAATAAGGGGAAGTTAATTGATATTTTTTTGTAACAAATAGATTTTGCTCACCCAACAAACGCACAAATAATTAACATTAATACTAAGTTTGCAATCTATTTGCTACCTAAAAAATTTTCATAAATGAGACATTTATCACACGAGGAACTCTGTTTGTTAATTCATTCATACATGAAAAATTATTTTTCGAATCCGAAATGCAAATAAGCTCTCTCCGTTGCGAGCCGCCCTCTGGGTGTACGCTGCAAATACCCCTGCTGAATCAGATAAGGCTCTAAAACATCTTCTATTGTATCTTTTTCTTCACCAATCGCAGCAGCAAGATTATCCAAACCAACAGGACCACCGGAAAACTTTTCGATAATTGTGATCAGTAGCTTACGATCCATAAAATCAAAACCCTGCACATCGACATCAAGCATATTTAAGGCGTCATCTGCCGTGTTAGCGCATATATTACCGTCCCCTTTCACTTCGGCATAATCTCTGACTCGCCGCAACAAGCGATTGGCAATTCGGGGAGTTCCTCGAGAACGACGGGCAACTTCCAGCGCGCCTTCCGGTTCAATAGACAAAGATAAACATTCTGCACTTCTCTGAACGATGTTTTGCAAATCACCAACCTGATAATATTCAAGCCGCTGTACAATACCAAAACGGTCACGCAGTGGCGAAGTCAAAGAGCCGGCTCGCGTGGTTGCACCAATCAGTGTAAAAGGTGGTAAATCAATTTTAATTGAACGAGCAGCGGGGCCTTCTCCAATCATAATATCGAGTTGATAATCTTCCATTGCCGGATAAAGCACCTCTTCAACCACAGGGCTCAGACGGTGAATTTCATCAATAAACAGCACATCATTCTCTTCAAGATTGGTTAACAAAGCCGCCAAATCACCGGCTTTTTCTAGCACTGGCCCTGATGTTGTTCTGATATTTACACCCATTTCATTGGCGACAATATTGGCTAATGTCGTTTTCCCCAGACCGGGCGGACCAAAGATGAGGAGGTGATCTAAAGCTTCGTGACGACGCTGAGCTGCCTCAATAAAAATTTCCATTTGATTGCGCACATGATTTTGCCCCTGATAATCGGCCAAAAGCTTTGGCCGTATCGCACGATCAATCAATTCATCATCTTTAAACGGTGTGCTTACTGGTGTTACAAAACGATCCGCTTCAATCATACCATCGCTCTCAATGCTTCTTTAATCAGCGTTTCACTACTCATACCCGGTTGGGCAATCTGAGCAACAATTTTCGAAGCTTGCTGAGGTTTATAGCCAAGCGTTAACAGTGCACTCACAGCTTCTTCTTCTGCATGGCTGGCTGTATTTTGTGGGCGAATTGGTGCTGAGTCTTGAACCAATTCAAACGAATCAATTTCAGAAGTCGGGAAAGATGCGAGGCGATCTTTCATTTCAACCACTAGACGTTCTGCGGTTTTTTTACCAACACCCGGCAATTTAACCAACATCGAAACATCTTCACGTTTGACACATTCAACAAACTGGCTGGCTGTCATTCCGGATAGAATAGCCAAACCAAGTTTTGGACCAACCCCGTTTGCTTTGATTACAGCTCTGAACAACGCACGTTCAGCTTTGCTGTTGAATCCATATAAAAGTTGAGCATCTTCCCGAACCACAAAATGCGTATAGATGACCGCTTCTTGTTCTACTTCGGGTAATTCATAAAAGCAACTCATTGGCATCTGAACTTCATAGCCAACCCCACCAACCTCAATTAGTACTTCTGGTGGCTGCTTTTCCAGCAGAATGCCTCTAAGACGTCCAATCACGATTTTTCCTTTTCATCTATGTTGATTCTGATTGATCATAATCAATAACTGGATAAATAGCCAGTATCCGATGGTCTCAAATTTCATCGATAGCGCCCTCGCCGAGCCCCACTCGCCTGACCTGCAAGAGCAACCAATGTTTTATTGGTGTTTGCGTGGCAGATAGCGACACCAAGTGCATCGGCAGCATCTGCTTGTGGTTTAGATGGTAACTTCAACATTTGCTGAACCATATGCTGAACCTGTATCTTATCTGCGCCTCCCGTTCCGACAACAGCCAGCTTGACTAAACGCGCCGCATATTCATAAACTGGCAGGTCTGCATTCACAGCCGCAACAATCGCACATCCCCGGGCTTGCCCGAGTTTCAATGCAGAATCCGCATTCTTCGCCATAAAAACCTGTTCTATCGCGAAAACATCCGGTTGAAATTGCATAATCACTTCCGAAACACTGGCATATATTTGCTTCAAACGTCCCGGTAATGCTTTCTCTGTTGTTTTAATACAACCGCTACCAAGGTAAGTCAGTATTCTTCCTTGCTGGCGAATGACGCCGTAGCCAGTCACCCGGGAGCCCGGGTCAATCCCTAGAATGATCGACATATCTATTTTATTGCCTTCAATCGGATGAACAAAAAGGGCTTATCCATATCGTAAGCCCTTTCAAAACCGTGCCGCAATTATTTACGCCGCCAAGTTGTGCCACCGGACCCGTCTTCGAGAATAATGCCCATTGCCGTCAGTCGATCCCGGGCGAGATCAGCATTCGCCCAATCTTTCGCAGCTCGCGCGTCATTACGCATTTTGATCAGCGACTCAATTTCAGCTACTTCCTCTTCTGAACCGCTATCACCTTGCAAGAAACTCTCCGGTGTTTGAGACAAAATCCCGATTACACTGGCCAAATCTCGCATACGAACCGCAAGTTGACTGGCTTGTTGCAACTGTTCTTCCTGCTTGAGTCGATTAATCTCTCGCGCCATATCAAACAATACCGAATAAGCTTCCGGCGTATTAAAGTCATCATTCATGGCGGCTTCGAAACGGGTCACGAATGCCTCTCCGCCAGACGCTGCAACAGTGAGATCCAGTCCACGCAATGCAGTATAGAGGCGCTCCAGTGCTGCCTGCGCCTGATTGAGGTTCTCTTCACTATAATTTAACTGACTGCGATAATGACCAGACATCAGAAAATAGCGCACAGTCTCCGAATCATAGTGAGCCAGTACATCTCGAATGGTAAAGAAGTTCCCCAGTGACTTAGACATTTTCTCTTTATCAACCATCACCATGCCACTATGCATCCATGTATTCACATAGGCAGTGTCGTACGCACAGCAGGACTGGGCAATTTCATTCTCATGATGTGGGAATTGCAAATCAGACCCTCCACCATGAATGTCAAAATGCGTGCCTAAGATAGAAGAGTTCATCGCAGAACATTCAATATGCCAGCCCGGGCGTCCCTCACCCCATGGTGATTCCCACTTGGGTTCACCCGGCTTAGACATTTTCCATAATACGAAATCAAGCGGACTACGCTTCGCCATTTCAACATCAACCCGAGCACCAGCCTGAAGCTGTTCCAGATCCTGCCGGGAAAGCTTGCCATAGTCATCGAAGCGACTGACCTCAAACATCACATCGCCATTCTCAGCAACATAGGCAAAGCTTCTATCAATCAGCCGTTGTACCAACGCGATGATTTCATCGATATATGCGGTTGCACGCGGCTCCACATCAGGACGTAAGATATTCAATGCATCGAAATCCGCATACATATCCTGAATCAAACGTTCCGTCAGCACATCGCACGACTCGTCATTCTCCGCGGCACGATGAATGATTTTGTCATCGATGTCGGTAATATTTCTGACTAGGGTCAAATCATATCCCAAATAACGTAAATAGCGGGCAACGACATCGAAGGACACAAACGTCCTTCCGTGACCAATATGACAGAGATCATATATAGTGACGCCACAGACATACATGCCGATTTTTCCGGCGGTGATGGGCTTGAATTGCTCTTTTTGTCTGGTAAGTGTGTTATATATTTGTAACATGATCTCTATCTAAGTTGTCGTAATTTACTGAATAGTCCGATTATAACAATGCTCTTGTCTATAGGTCATCCTATTCTTTTAAGAACATTTGAATGTCACCAAAACTAAGTTAGAATCACGTCTTCTTGTACAAAAATAGAAAGGTAATCGTGATGATCACCCTGCATACAAACTTCGGCGATATTAAAATTCAGCTTCATGAGGACAAAGCTCCTGAAACCTGTGCAAATTTCCTACAATATTGTCGTGAAAATTTCTATGACAATACCCTGTTCCACCGTGTGATTGACGGTTTCATGATTCAGGGCGGCGGTATGGCTTCCGGAATGAAAGAGAAAGCAACCAAAGCTCCGATTAAAAATGAAGCCAATAACGGGCTGAGTAATAAAGTCGGAACGCTTGCCATGGCCAGAACGATGGAACCACATTCAGCAAGTTCTCAGTTCTTCATTAACGTCAATGACAATACATTCCTCGATTTCCGTTCGGAAAGTCTCGACGGATGGGGATACTGTGTATTCGCTGAAGTTGTTGATGGTATGGAAGTGGTCAACCAGATTAAAGGGGTGAGTACTGGTTCATACGGTATGCATCAAGATGTTCCTCTGGAAGAAGTTCTGATTACCGGAACAACTATCGAAGAGTAATAGACAACTGTTCTGATTGGTGCAGAGACTGATACTCTGCATCAATCACCTTTCCCGACAAGCGAATTTATGCATACACTTTTTATTTCTGATCTCCATTTGACCCCGACCCGTCCAGACTTAACTGCCGCCTTTCAACATTTGATGCAATATCGGGCACCGCAAGCGGATGCGCTCTATATTCTTGGTGACCTATTCGATTTTTGGATCGGCGATGATGACCCGGGCGATTTTGCACAAACGATTAAAGCAGCATTCAAGGATCTGACATCTTCAGGAACCTCTTGTTATTTCGTTCAAGGAAACCGAGATTTTTTGGTTGGAAAGCGTTTTGCCCGAGAAACCGGTGTCCAATTGCTTGCCGAGAAAACACGCATCGAGCTTTACGGGAAGCCTATCGTCATCATGCATGGCGACACATTATGTCTGGAAGATACCCGCTACCTCCAGTTTAGAAAGAAAGTTCATCAGCCTTGGCTACAGTGGATTTATTACCAATTACCTTTCACATTGAAGCAGCGAATTGTTAGTAAAGTAAAACAAGATGCTCGGATGGATAAGCAGTCAAAATCAATTGAAATCATGGATGTCACTCAAGCAGAAGTGGAACGCGTAATGACTGAATATCAAGTTGACTTGATGATTCACGGTCATACACATCGCCCCAACATTCACCATTTTCATCTTGATGGGATTGAAAAAACACGTATTGTTTTAGGGGATTGGGATCGTGAAATATCTGTACTGGAATACCATCAGGATGCGAGTTACCGTCTTCTCCATCAGCCGGTTTCGCCATTAACCGACGCATCTTGATGAACTGACCAGCGATAACGTTGCTCTATTTTATTAACCCATTATTTTGACGACACATTCACCCAGCGTAATCTCAATCAATAACACCATGAAGAAATGTCCGTGTGGCTCTCAGCGCCACTATAAAAACTGCTGTCAACCGATACATCGTTCCCCCGATGCGGCAAAATTACCCGCTCAGCTGATGCGGGCGCGT
This sequence comes from Vibrio rubrogenes, assembly GCF_059641415.1. NCBI lineage: Bacteria > Pseudomonadati > Pseudomonadota > Gammaproteobacteria > Vibrionales > Vibrionaceae > Vibrio > Vibrio rubrogenes. The sequence continues at coordinate 149,848 of NZ_JCARSY010000009.1, read as the reverse complement.
TATAGCGCTTACGTACTCGGATTCGTTGACTTTATTGTGGCAACGTACCACCCGAGTTGTCAGGCGGAAAATGATCGTCAAGAGATCGAGCATGGTACGCAAACGCACTGGATCAAGCTCGTCGTTCTTGAGGCGGGAAATGGTCGTCATGTCGATGAAGGATTTGTCAGTTTCAAAGCCTATTTCGAGCAAAACGGTGAATCTTACTCACTACAGGAGCGTTCTCGTTTTATTCGGGAAAACGGCCAATGGTATTACATTGACGGCGAATTTGCTGACAACGATTAATCGTTCACGTGAAACGTAAAAACCACCGCAGAATCGGTGGTTTTTAGCTCAAGATAAATTGGCTTACCACATCATCACTGACCGGCAATCCACGCCTTAATTTTCTGCTGCTGAGCAGGAGACGCATTGTTATAAAGCAGTTGAATGGTTTGAATCAATGTATCATCGCCTTTTGGCGGCGTGATTTTTTGAGCGGCAATATTGGGTGCCGTTACAGCCGCTTGTTGAGCCGGGGCGAACTCATTACCTTGCTCGGCATTATATCTCGCTACCGCTCTCTCAATATCATTAAATGGCATGATACCGTTGCCGGTTAATGGCTCGTAATGAACCGATTTTACGCTGCCATGCTGATCCTGAATCTTCCATTCAGCACCACGACGAAAATAACCTTCTGCTTGTGTATAACTGTTCAGACGCGGCGCTAAAATCTTAATGCTGTCATCTTGCTTCAAATCAACGGTAAACACATCCGGTGCCGTTGAATAAATCACATCGCGCTGTCCTCTTCTGACCTCACCATAATAGCGGATCACCACCTGATGCCGGCCAGCCTGAACTTCTAAAGCGTTCGGATCAGCGAAATTTTTATCATTAACTTCAACGCCATCCAACGCAAGAATTTCGACATCACTCTGGCTGGTAATTGTCGCGGCATAACTCTGGGCCGATAGACCAAACATTGAGATACCCATCAGGGCAACCGGCCCCAGTATTTTTTTCCATAACAACATGGTTGATTCTTTCCTTTCACAAACTCTGAAAAACACATTCTAATCTATCGGCTACTAGATGAATACGGGTGATAAACCGAATAATGACTGGCTCGACATAATCATCCTCTCATCTATGAAAAAACCGCCCCAGTTGAGGCGGTTTTCGCTAGCAAGTCTTCTAATCAACAATAATTAGAATTTAACTTCCATACCCAGTGTGTAAGCTGGATCGTAGTCAGTGCTGCTATCATCATCATAGAAACCAATTTCCGCATAAGTACGGACATTAGCATTCATTTTGTACACAACAACACCGTACAGGTTATCACCATCGTTGCTTGTACTGGTGTTGTCATCATTATGAACATAACCTAGAGAGAAAGTGGTTTTATCCATGGTGTAAGAACCAACCAGTTCAATGATGTCACGATCAGTGACTTCATTACCAGCTGTATCATCTTGCTCAGTTTGACCATAAGATGCTGCAAAGTTAAATGCATCCATCTCATAAGTGACTTCAAGGTTGAATGAATCTTCATCCCCAGTTGTTGTACTAGTCAGATCGATATCATCACCAGAATAGATATACAAACGAGCATCTAAACCTTCATAACGGAAACCGATACGACCATCAGTAGAAGTTGCATCAACTGTTGTGCCTTCACTTTCGTCTAGATCGTGTGACAAACCAAAGTAGAAAGTACCGTTGTCATAAACATACTTGATAACGTCTTTTCCAACGGTAGTTTCTTGACCGTACTGATTCTTACCGACTTCAAAATCAGCACCGATACCGGAATCATCAGTGATCAGATATTGACGACCATAAGTGACTGTACCGTAATCAGCATATGCAAAACCAACATAAGAGCCGTCAGTTTGAACTGTGCCTTTTACATCATCATTATCTTCGAAAGTGAAGTCCAAGCCAACAATAGCATTCAGACCTTCAGCTACTTCGATTGTACCGTGAGTGTTCAACTGCATATCATCAATACGTAGCTTAGTTGATACGTCAGTACCGTCAGCTTCGTATGTTTGATATAGCTGAACTTCACCTGCACCAGAGACTGTGATTGCAACACCATCTTGGTTGTAGATTTCAGCCGCGCTAGCAGAACCTGCTGCTAGAACCGCAAGAGCGATTAGAGTCTTTTTCATAATTAATCCACTGCCTTTTCTTAGATTAGGAATTCCTTATCCGGATTCCTTTTGTTTTTTGATGGTGACCAAAACATCAAGCCCTCGTCACCGCCATTTCAATTACGGAGATTAGATTGCAAAAGAATAGCTTATGTGTCAAATATTCTAAAGCCATAAAATAAAATTAAATAAATACTTATAAAACAATTAATTAGTAATGATTATTCTCAACAGTGCATACTTTGTAACCATTTTTATAAATTAAGGTAGATTCTATTTTTTGCCAAAAATTCAGTATAAAAAACCAATTAAATAGTAAAAAAACATCAATTTTGGTTTTTTATAAAAATTTCTGACTAACTTAAAGGCTTTATATTTTTCACGTTCTGAATTTATTTTAAGTCCCTGACGATTCAATTTTTTTGTGAACAAGATCCCCATTTAGAACAAAAAAATCACATCTAAAGGAACTTCTCCTGTTTTTCGTATGTGTTAGTATGTCCGCTCCATCCCATCAGGTTACATTATGATTACACCCAAAATTCAAAAATCGATCCGTCAGAGTTATCAAAACCTGCAGGCTCAGATGGAAAATTTTACCCCGCGACGCGGACAAAATTATCTGGTTGCTGAAATTGCCAAAACATTATGCGGCACCTACCATGCGAAAAATCGGCTACTGGTTGCTGAAGCAGGGACAGGGATTGGTAAATCACTTTCTTACCTGATGGGGGCGGTACCAGTTGCCGTGTTAAACAATAAAAAACTAATTATTGCGACAGCAACTGTGGCATTACAGGAGCAATTACTTCATAAAGACTTACCCCTTTATCGCCGCCTGACCGATTTAGACTTCCAGTTTCGAATCGCCAAGGGACGGCAACGTTACTGCTGTGCTGAAAAACTGGCTGCGATTTGTGAACCGGAAGCCTCATCAGGCCAAGTGGCTCTGTTTGAAAGCCCGCCAACTGAGCAGGATATTTCTCTCTATAAAGAACTCTATTCACAATGGTCCACGGGAAAATGGGATGGTGATCGGGATAGTTGGCCGACCCCGATTAATGACTCGATGTGGTTACAAATTGTCAGCGACAAACATAGCTGTAATCCTGCTTTTGCCATTCATCATCATTGCCCGTTTCAAAAAGCACGTGCAACTTTAGAACAAGCCGATGTCATTATCGCCAATCATAGTCTGGTGATGGCTGATGCTGATTTGGGCGGTGGTATCATTCTTCCTGAGCCGGAAAATAGTATTTATATTTTTGATGAAGCTCACCATTTACCGCAAGTTGCCCGCGATCATGCTGCAGCATCGTCCACCTTGAAAAGTACAGCCTCTTGGCTGGAAAAATTTCATCAATCATTGGCTCAATGGGTATCGCTAACCGATGAAAGTCGGGTCGCACGCTTTAAAGAAGACATTGCCAGTGCAATTCAAGTTTTAATTCCCACATTATCTCAGTTGAGTCGGCAATTTACACCTGAGCAATGTCAGGATGGTGTGCTCCGTTTCGAGCATGGCGAACTCCCGGAATGGTTACTTGCAGAGTCCAAAGCTTTGAAACAGGCATCGGTCAAAATTTGTCAGGCAACGGCGAAAGTGGCAGATTTACTCACGGAACGACTTCAGGAAGGCCAAATCAGCAATCGCATCGCCAGCCCAGTTTTGGCCGAGTTAGGGATAAGCTTACAACGTCTGGACAGTATGGCACAGGTATGGACCCTAATGGCCGAGCCACCGAGAGAGTATGGGGCTCCAATGGCGCGCTGGATCACTGCCTCAGAATCTCAGCCCGGAGATTACACCGTGCACGTTTCGCCGATAGAAATCGGCTGGAAGCTGGATCAACAGTTCTGGAGCCGCTGTTATGGCGCGATTATGGTCTCTGCAACGCTGCGAGCCTTAAATTCATTTACTTTCTTTTGTCATCAGAGCGGTATCAGTGCCCAGTCGGATGAGGGAACCCAGTTTATTGCACTGGCGTCACCGTTTGACTACCCACGTCAGGGAGAATTATATATTCCGCATGTTCATCAGGAACCTCAGTCACCTCATTATACTCAAACGCTTATTGAACAGTTACCTACGTTGATTCGCGAGAAACAAGCGACACTGGTCCTGTTTTCGTCCTACTGGCAAATGAATCAGGTTGCTGAATCGCTCAAATCTGACTTTAAAAAACGAGGCTGGCTACTACAAACTCAAGGCAAAAAATCACGCACAGAAATTCTAAAAACACATCGTTTTACTATAGAACATCAAGGCACTGCCGTGATTTTTGGCACCGGCAGCTTCTCTGAAGGATTAGACTTACCCGGTCGATTGCTGGAAAACGTCATTATTACCAAAATCCCGTTCTCAGTCCCGACCTCGCCGATTGAGCAAGCGCATGCGGAATATATCCTTTCCAAAGGCGGCAATCCGTTTATGCAAATCACCGTGCCGGAAGCCAGCCGGAAATTAATTCAATGTGTGGGAAGATTACTGCGTAACGAGGAAGATTCTGGTAGAGTTGTTATTCTTGATCGCCGAGTTGTCACCAAACAATACGGCAAAGCATTACTTGATGCTCTCCCTCCGTTTAAACGCATCATCGAGCCGTAATTCGGTGATTCGAGAATAAGAAGGCCAATCAAATTAATGGATTTTCTGGAGCCGACGCTTTTAATTGTATTGGCAGTAGTTGCTTTTATTGCAGGGTTTATTGATGGTATCGCCGGAGGTGGTGGTATGTTGACGGTTCCCGCATTATTATCTTTAGGGCTTCCGCCCCATATTGCCTTAGGTACCAACAAAGTTGCGGCGACCTTCGCAACATCAACAGCCGCCATTACCTATTACCGCAAAAATATGTTTCGGCCCGCAGTCTGGAAACATGTGTTCGTTTCAACATTCGTCGGTGCTATTCTCGGGACACTCATCGTTGATTTCATCAGCACCGCATTACTGGATAAGGTGCTCCCCATCATTATCCTGGCGACAGCACTGTATACGATTTTTTATCATCCGCAGCATGGCAAGTTGCACACAGATCCGAACCTACCTCCGCAAAGTAAACTGAAGCAGATCCCGCAGGGATTGAGCCTCGGTTTCTATGATGGTATTGCCGGCCCCGGTGTCGGTGCATTCTGGGTGGTCTCTTCGATGGCATTGTACCGACTCAATATTTTATTTGCTTCAGGTCTCGCCAAAGCCATGAACTTTACCAGTAACGTGACGTCGCTGGTGACATTTGCAATTTTAGGTCATATTAATTGGGTACTGGGGCTGACAATGGGGGTTTGCCTGATGGTTGGAGCTTATGTCGGTGCTCACTCCGCGATTCGTTTCGGAACATCATTCATTCGGCCGGTTTTTATTCTGGTTGTCAGTATCCTTGCGATCCGGCTGGGATACCATGCATGGTTTGATACATTATGATTGATCTGTCTCGTCTACACGACTTGATTTTTGCTTTAGAACATCAAGCAACCAAACTCGATGAACGGCGTGGAGAACAACGTTATCCGCTGTTCGATCCACAGTTGTTCCGCTGCAAGTCTCATTTACTGGTACCTTGTATTACCGAACTTAAAAATACATATCATGAAATTGTGCGAAGTCAGGAACATCAACGGCTAACAGCAATCCAAGCGACTTACCTGACAGAGAAACTCCTCAATCAGTTGAATGCGATTCAGAGGGAACTCGCCACCGCTGAGCTGAGGAAAAAAGAGAGTCATAATTTGCCTCGTGAAACATCAATCAGTTCTCTTTATCAAGAATTATCGCAACATCAGGACTGGGAAAGACGTTTGCAGGAAATGATCTTTGAAAAAGAACAGCAGCTTGAAATCAAACCGATGAGTCCGACAGAGAAGAAATCCTGTCAGCAGGCTATTCTGACACTGGAACAACGTCTGATCCGCTGCCAACAATCTAAACAGCGCATTAAGAATAAAATTACTGCCAAAGAGAGAAAAGGCTTCAAATGAATGATCAACATCCCCCTTTAGAGCAGGCACCAGAGTCAGTACAGCTTGCTGTCGACTTAATTTATCTGCTTGAATCCAATGCAATCGACCCGGCCGTCGCTCTGGAAGCCATCCAAATGGTGGAAGCAGACCTCAAAAATAAGTTAAATGCTGCAACCGAAGCATAACATGACTGAGTCCCCAGTGATTTTATTCAGATTATTCGTACATAGCTTGTATATAGCTAATGGTTGCAGATAGCTAATATAGTTGCAGATAACCAATAGATAGTTGCAGATAACCAACAGACTGTTAACATCATTCGTTCAATAGAATTCAAGGATATTTATCATGAAATTGGTTAGTTTTAATATCAATGGACTCAGAGCTCGTCTTCATCAGTTACAGGCACTTATCGACAAACACCAGCCTGATATTATCGGGCTTCAGGAGACGAAAGTTCACGACGAAGTATTTCCGCTTGCTGATCTGGAAAGCATGGGATATCAGGTTTTCTATTATGGTCAAAAAGCACACTACGGTGTGGCTTTACTCTGCAAACAAACCCCCGTTTCAGTACAATATGGATTCCCCGGTGATACGCCTGAACATCAAAAACGGATGATTATGGCGACGTTCCATACCCAGAGTGGTAAACCGTTCACGGTGCTCAATGGTTATTTCCCTCAGGGGGATAATATTGCTCACGAAACAAAGTTTCCCTACAAGCGCCAATTCTATCAGGATCTGATGGGTTATCTGTCTGCGAATCACCAGCCGGATGATCATCTTGTCGTAATGGGAGACGTCAACATTAGCCCGATTGATTTGGATATCGGTATCGGGGAGGTGAACCGCAAACGCTGGCTGAAAACCGGTAAATGTTCGTTCCAACCTGAAGAACGAGAATGGTTTGCTACCCTACTCGACTGGGGATTAGTTGATACCTTCCGCTACCTTCATCCTGATGCGACAGAACAATATTCATGGTTTGATTATCGCTCTCGTGGATTTGATGATAATCGAGGGCTCAGAATCGATGTTATCCTTGCTACAGCTGCGCTCTCTCAGCAATGTCAGGACGCTGGTATCGACTATGAATTGAGAGGGATTGAAAAACCCTCGGATCATGCGCCAATCTGGAGCACTTTTGATTTTCAGTAATCCCATCCAAGCATGATGCTATCCATTGACTGGCCTCCGTTCTGAGGCCTTTTGTTTCACAGAGCCACAAAGGCTAGATTATATGTTCTCTGCTTGTGATCTTTTTGATTAGGATTAAATCCTACGTCCGAGGCCGCAAATAGGCTAAAAAACGCTTTTCTGCCCAGCGGAATCCCCAGAGAATCATAAAACTCAACCCCATATAAAAAATGCCCGCCGTTAAAAACGCTTCAAATGGTGCATAGTAGCGGGCATTCACCAGTCTTGCCGCACCCGTCAGATCAATGATAGTGATAATACCGGCGACGGCACTACCATGAAGCATAAAAATAGCTTCATTACTATAGGCCGGTAATGCCCGGCGCAACGCACTGGGGAAAATGATTCGGCGGTATATTTTCCAACCGCTCAGACCATACGCCTTTGCGGCTTCGATTTCCCCTTGAGGCAAACCATTGATCGCACCACGAATAATCTCTGCCGTGTAAGCTGACGTATTCATCACAAATGAAATCAAAGCACAGAACCACGCATGTTCCCACAACGTTCCTTTCACGGAAAAAAACTGATCCATACCGTAATAAATCAAATACAGCTGAACCAACAAGGGAGTTCCCCGAAAAAAATAGATATATGCCCATGCCGGCCACGCCCAAAGCGGGTTGTGACTGTTACGAATCAGCGCTAAAGGCAACGCAATACAGAAGCCAATGATGAGAGATGAGGCCACCAGCCAGCTTGTCGTCCACAAACCACTGAGATAGATCGGCCAACTATCCGCAATCAATGCAAAGTCCATCATCACCTCATATGCATACTATATTTACGTTCAACATATTTCAGAATGCCGGTAGATACACTGGTGAACAACAGGAAAATCACCGCGATCGTCATATAGAATGTAAATGGCATTTTGGTGGACCCCGCAGCTAAAGCGCCCATACGTACCATATCTTCTAGTCCGATGATCGAAACCAACGCTGTTGTTTTGAGCAACACCAGCCAGTTATTACCGAATCCCGGCAGAGCATGTCGCATCATCTGAGGTAGCAAAATGAGTCTAAACGACTGAAATGGTGTCATACCATAGGCCTTAGCTGCTTCCAGCTCCCCTTGCGCAACCGCCAGAATGGCACCTCGAAAGGTTTCAGCCATATAAGCACCAAATATAAATCCAATCGTCAATACACCGGCTATCAGAGGACTGATATCAATATAATCCGGCAAATATGCGGTCCATTGATGTGAAACATCAAAAGCAGAGAGGACCTGGTTTAACCATTCATTGATTGTATACAGGCTATGATTGAGCAGCAGCTGTCCCCCGAAGAAAATCAGCATCATTAAGACTAAATCCGGAATGCCGCGAATAATAGTGGTATAGAGCGTGGCAAGATAGCGCGCCCAGCGATAGGTTGAAAGTTTTGCCAGCGCGCCCACCAAGCCCAGTAATACGGCCAACAACAGCGACATCAAAGCGACCTCAAGGGTCAGCATCGCCCCATGAATAATTACGCCTTCATATCCCTTTAAATCCAGCATCATGAGCACCTTGATATAGAATCCAACAATAAACATCATCTGCCGGATCTTTGATCATCAATTATTATGGAGACGAGCGATTGATATGACTAATTCCCATAAACATCATAGTTGAAGTATTTATCTTGAATCTGCTGATAAATGCCATTGTCACGCAGCGCTTGAATCGCCTGATTCAGTTTCTCATTCAAATCTTTATCCTGTTTGCGCGTTGCGATCCCGAATCCCTCACCGAACCACTGCGGATCAGTCAAGGTCGGTCCGATAAACTGGTACTGCTCCCCACCTTCTTTTTTCAACACGCCTTCTTCCAAAGCGGAGGCATCACCTAATACGGCATCAATTCGCCCATTGGCTAAATCAAGATAAGCCTCATCAAAAGAGCCATACCGGACAATCTCAACACTATCTCCATAGTTATCCGACAAATAGCGATCATGGGTTGTTGCCCGCTGCACCCCAATTTTTACACCTTGCAGCCCTGCATTGGTAAATTCGATATTTTTACCTTTCCGAGCAATGAATTTATTCGGAATCAACGCGTACTTCTGGGTAAAATCGACTTTTCTTTTTCGTTCTTTGGTAATCGACATTGCAGCAATAATCGCATCATATTTTCGCGCTAATAGTGCAGGGATAATGCCGTCCCAGTCTTGTGGCACAATCTTACATTTCACTTTCATTTCTTGGCATAATGCGTTCGCCATATCGACATCAAACCCTTGTAAAGAACCGTCAGCTTCCGTCCAGCTAAAAGGTGGATAGGCCCCTTCTATACCAAAACGAACTGTGTTCCATTCTTTGGCCTGAAGATATCCTGAAGCCACTGCAAGCCCTACCGCGATCACCCAACCGATTTTCATACCATGCTCCTTTGATGAAAGAACAATCATATTCATTGTTATTGATATAAAACCTAGCACCCGATATCACAACGCGCAATAAATCACCCTTTTCCTTATATGAGCAAAGAATCATCCGGATGTAGCTCATCACTAAGCACTTCATCACCACTGCTGTCGATGAAATGAAATAGATGGGATAGAAACCATTTAGGACAGGTCTAAGGAAAGTAACTATGGCAAAAATAGTATCGTTTTATGGCCAAGAACCAGTAAGGACGCGCCTTTCGCCAGAAGACACCTATACTGAGAAGACTGATTGAGCTCTATCTATTCTGAAACGGTGAGCGGTTATACAAGTCAATATAACTCCAGATTTTATTCCTATTTTTGAAGTTTTATTGATTTAGTTTAAGGTTTATGTGTTTTTTTTATCCTAAGCTACAGTCAATACGATGAGGTTCGTGGTAAGAGTCGCAATATCATTAACCAAACTGATGTATACCATCAGGTGTTCAATCATATTGTTATTCGAAGAGTGTACTGATGTCTTTTTCAACAAAAAAGATAAGTTGGCTCAACGGCTAAATCAGTACGTGTTTTTCTCTACTATATTAAAGGTAGGTATATCATGGCAGAGCAATTTGCTAAAGCTTGGGAAGGTTTTGTCGCAGGGGATTGGCAAAACGAAGTTAACGTTCGTGATTTTATTCAAAAGAACTACACACCTTATGAAGGTGACGAATCTTTCCTTGTTTCTGAAGGTACCGAAGCGACCAAGTCTCTATGGTCAGCCGTCATGGAAGGTATCAAAAAGGAAAACTCAACTCACGCTCCTGTTGATTTTGACACTTCCGTTATCTCTACCATCACTGCACACGATGCGGGATACATCAATAAAGATCTAGAAACAATCGTTGGTTTACAAACTGAAGCACCTTTAAAACGTGCCATTATTCCAAACGGCGGAATTCGTATGGTCGAAAGTTCATGCCAGGCTTATGGACGTGAACTCGACCCTCAAGTGAAAAAAATCTTTACAGAGTACCGTAAAACACACAACCAAGGTGTATTCGATATCTATACGCCTGCAATTATGAAATGCCGTAAATCAGGTGTCTTAACTGGTTTACCAGATGCTTATGGTCGTGGTCGTATTATTGGTGACTACCGTCGTATTGCACTGTACGGTATTGACTTCCTGATGAAAGATAAATTCGCTCAGTTCACTTCTCTACAAGAGAAATTTGAAACGGGTGAAGATCTGCATATGACAATGCAGTTGCGTGAAGAAATTGCTGAACAACACCGTGCCCTTGGCCAAATCAAAGAAATGGCAGCTAAATATGGCTGTGATATTTCACGTCCTGCTGAGACAGCTCAAGAAGCAATTCAATGGACTTACTTCGGTTATCTGGCAGCTGTAAAATCTCAAAACGGTGCCGCGATGTCTTTGGGCCGTACATCAACGTTCCTCGATATCTTCCTGGAGCGTGATATTGCCGCAGGTAAATTGACTGAGGAAGGCGCTCAAGAAATGATTGACCACTTCGTCATGAAACTGCGTATGGTTCGCTTCTTGCGTACGCCTGAATATGATGAGTTGTTCTCTGGCGACCCAATCTGGGCAACAGAATCTATCGGTGGTATGGGACTTGACGGACGGACACTGGTCAGTCGGACTAACTTCCGCTTCCTGAATAGCCTGTACACAATGGGGCCATCTCCAGAGCCAAACATCACTGTACTTTGGTCTGAACAGCTACCTGAAGGCTTCAAACGTTTCTGTGCGAAAGTCTCCATCGACACATCATCAATTCAATATGAAAACGATGATTTGATGCGCCCTGACTTTGAGTCTGATGACTATGCAATTGCATGTTGTGTATCACCAATGGTTGTTGGTAAACAAATGCAGTTCTTCGGTGCTCGTGCCAACCTGGCAAAAACCATGCTCTATACCATTAACGGTGGTATTGATGAAAAACTGAAAATTCAAGTTGGTCCGAAACTGGAAAAAATCACATCTGAAGTTCTGGACTATGATGAATTGTGGGAAAAAATGGATCACTTCATGGATTGGTTGGCAAAACAGTATGTCACCGCTTTGAATGCGATTCACTTCATGCATGACAAATACAGCTACGAAGCCTCTCTGATGGCGCTGCATGACCTTAATGTAAAACGCACAATGGCTTGTGGTATCGCTGGTCTGTCTGTTGCTGCCGATTCTCTGTCAGCAATCAAATATGCGAAAGTTACACCAATCCGTGATGAAGACGGCATCGCGACCGACTTCAAGATCGAAGGCGACTATCCTAAATTTGGTAACAATGACCCTCGTGTTGATGACATTGCATGTCAATTGGTTGAAGTCTTCATGAACAAAATCCGTTCATTGAAAACTTACCGCGATGCTGTTCCTACACAGTCAATTCTGACCATTACATCGAACGTTGTTTATGGTAAGAAAACCGGTAACACACCTGACGGACGTCGAGCTGGCGCGCCATTTGCACCGGGTGCAAACCCAATGCATGGTCGTGATGAAAAAGGCGCGGTCGCATCACTGACTTCAGTCGGTAAACTACCATTTGCTCACGCAAAAGATGGCATCTCTTATACCTTCTCAATCGTACCGAATGCACTTGGTAAAGATAATGATGCACAACGCTCTAACCTTGCTGGTCTCATGGATGGTTACTTCCACCACGAAACTGGTATTGAAGGTGGTCAACACTTGAACGTCAACGTCTTAAACCGTGAAACATTGGAAGATGCTGTGAAACACCCAGAGAAGTATCCACAGCTGACAATCCGTGTATCAGGTTACGCTGTCCGCTTTAACTCTCTGACAGCAGAACAGCAAGCTGACGTGATTGCGCGTACATTTACTGAAACGCTTTAATCATTAAGTCCTGATAAAAAAAGCTCCCTTCTGGGAGCTTTTTTATTATCATCATTTCTATTTCTCGTTATCAGGTAGGACTCGATTCATAGACCGGGCCTATACCGCAAAACGCTGGCAATCCTCAGAAAGAAGTGTTGAACGCTGATCAACAACTTTGCTGGTTTTTCTGAGTCTTTGATTGTTCTCTTCTAAGTTTTTCATCGAAGATGAAATCTGCACCATGCTATCCGCCATTGAGTGGCTGGTCACCGCTAATTCTTTGATGGATTCAAAAATCGTTGCTGTCTGATTTGCAGCTTCATTGGCTTTTTCGGTGATATGAGAAAGTGCCTGTATTGCTTCTTGGCCTTGCTCTTGACCACGATTCATAGAGCTTTCAGACTGAGCGATATACTGAATCACTTCTGCACTCTCACGTTTCATAGTCTCAATGGTCTCGGTTATTTCTGACACGGCATCGACCGTTTTGACAGCGAGGTTACGGACTTCATCGGCAACCACAGCAAAACCCCGTCCCTGTTCACCCGCGCGGGCAGCTTCAATCGCAGCGTTTAAAGCCAGTAAATTAGTCTGCTCAGCAATCCCATTGATAATGTCCATTACGGCATCGACTTTCTCTGAAGCTGACTCAAGCTGCTGAATATGACCGGCTGCTGAATTCAAAATATTGCCAACATCCTGAATGGATTGAATCGCTGACTCAATAATTTCGCCCCCGGCTTGTGCCGCAGCGGTTGATGCTTGGCTCACATCCGCCACAAATTCAAGCGAGTTACTCACTTCCTGAGTCGTGACACTGACTTGCTCCGTCGCAGAGGCAAGCAGATCAGTTTGACGAACAATCTGGGTCTGGGCCGACATGAGTTGGTCTAAGCCATCATTAAGCTCCGCAGCATCACCAGAAAGCGCCTGGCTGTTTTTCTGCACTTGATTTACCAACAATCCTAAATGCTCACAACTGTCGTTCAAAGCGATAGCAAGTTGATTAAACTCATCCTCTGGATTGGTTGTGAGCGGTAAACGTTTTGACAGATCACCTTGAGACAACGCATCCAGAAATATTTTTGTCTGTGTCAGAGAACGGGTCAGAGATAATCTCAGAGTGATAAAAATAGCAATAGTAAGTGCGGCAAGCGCGGCACAAGCGGCCATCACCGACCATAGTGTTTGCGTTGCCTCCCGATGAGCGGTCCGTTGATAATCGCGACTGACCGCTTTTAATCGCTCTGAAGCATTTTGAATCAGTTGTTGAACAGTTTTTTCTGATGCTGATAGTTCCAGCTCATAGTTTTTTACTTGCTGAGATAATTCACCGACCCGTGCAAAGGTCTGTTTAAACTGATCAACTTCCGTTTGATAGCTTGACAACGCTGCATAAAGCTTAGATGTGTTGATAAAAGTCGCCATCGCACGATTGAATAATTTGAGGTTTTTTTCATTGGGTGCCAATAAATAATTTTGCTGAGATTTAATCATCGCCCGAAAATCAGAACGAATCGTCACCATTCCGGTTTCTTCAATTTTTGCATCGATTTTCTCCGCGAGTTGCGTCAATACGCCCTGTTTCCCCTCACTGATGTTAAACCCCAATTCAGATTTAGTGTTCAACCAAGGATGCATTGCGTTTTCAAATTGATTCATGGCTTCAAAGAGCATCTTGCCTTCATTCTCAAAACCAGCATCCTTCAGAAAGGTGACATCCTTATCGATATCTTGACTTAATTCTGCCAGCAGTTCAGTCACGCGAGAAACGTCTTTGATCTGGAGCGCATTTCTTTCTGCGGCCAGAGATAATAATTTTGTCTGAGAAGCAAATAACTTGGTTGTCCCCTGAGAAATCTCCCCACTCAGATCATACTGGGATGTCATCATCGATAACTTACGTGCAATGAATCCCCCCATCGCTAAAAAACCAAAACATAAAACAACAATGAAAATAGCAATCTTCCGCTTTTGCGATAATTTCAGTACATCCATGACCACAATATCCTTCACTCAAGTCAGAATTTTAAAAAGCAAATTTTCTGAACCAATATCAACCCTTTTGCTATCAACAAATTTATTACATGAATTACAAAATTACTACAATTTTATGCCAAAATAACAAACTAATGGTTCGGGCTACCAGCAAAGACGCCAACGCAATTTTTCTGGTATGCGAATCAGAATTAAAAGCATTAAAAATGACACTATTTTTGAGCTTTACCGATTTAAAAATAAGGGCTTCAAAAACTCTCGAATTGCGTATCGTCTGGTGACTAGGTCTATATCATTGTATGGAAATGTAATAAAATGACAGGTAAATCCTCCAAAGAGAAATCATCATGTCAACTCTAGGTCGTATCCATTCTTTTGAGACATGTGGCACCGTTGATGGTCCGGGCATTCGTTTCATTGTTTTCATGCAAGGGTGCTTGATGCGCTGCATGTATTGCCATAACAGAGATACTTGGGATGTTCATGCAGGAAAGCTGATTTCTGTCGAAGATATCATTCAAGAAGCAAAATCTTATCGCCATTTTATGAATGCATCAGGTGGTGGAGTGACTTGTTCTGGTGGGGAAGCCGTTCTGCAACCTGAATTTGTCAGAGATTTTTTCCGTGCAGCCAAAGCAGAAGGAATGCATACCTGCCTTGATACCAATGGCTATGTCCGCAAACACACCCCCGTTATTGATGAACTACTTGATGTTACAGATTTGGTCATGCTGGATATCAAACACATGCAGGATGAGATTCACCAAAAACTCATCGGTGTATCCAACCACCGAACGTTAGACTTCGCCCGCTACCTGCATAAAATCGGTCAGACTACATGGATCCGCTATGTGATTGTCCCCGGATATACTGATGATGAAGATGCTGCTCATCAGTTAGGGCAGTTTATTCAAGATATGGATAATATTGAGAAAATAGAGCTTCTCCCCTATCACAAACTCGGGGCCCATAAATGGGAAGCCATGGGTCTGGACTATCCTCTGGATGGTGTTCAGCCTCCGTCGAAGGAGACCATGGATAATATTGTTTCGATCTTGAGCCAATATCATTCCAATGTGAAATATTAACGCCAAAAACCAAGCTTACCGAGATACTCAAAGGATGAAACATCTCGGTAATCAAATGATGCAAAATCAGATAAAAACCCGTACTGAGATCATGTTTCAGGCACACAATTCACGTTACTCTACTGATAACAATCTTTTATCATTCGAGTAGGAATTTGCTATGGAAATGACCAATGCTCAACGCCTTATCCTATCCAATCAATATTTATTGATGTCACAGCTTGACCCGGCAAATGCTGAAAAATATAAGCGTTTCAGAACAATTATTGAACGTGGTTATGAATTGCACATGCGGGAGCTGAATAAAGAATTTGGCTGTTTGGCAGAGAGTGAATGCAGCGAAATCATCAATATCATGGAAATGTACCATGCGATGCAAGAGTCCTATAAGCTGTTGACCGATGTAGATCAAGACCAGATTGATGCAAGACGTCTACAATTTTTAGGCTTTGATTTATCGACAGAAACGCAATTGGTCCACTATGTTCGCTTTTTAGTCAATTCCGAGGGGTTATATACCCACTTTGAACAGGGTGAACATCAGTTCAACAGTCAGGTGCCGATGTTAGATAAATACCGTCGTATGGCAGCAAAATGGCAGTCGTGCCCCCGTCAATATCACCTCTCTGTCTCTGAGTTCCGACAGATTTTTAACGCATAACCCTCTCACACAGCTCCGGGCGATAGCCAAAGCCAAGGTGTCGCCCGAAAACTCGAACAATCGAATCCATCATTCAAACGGAAACTATTTACCTTTCTATCGAGACAATTCGATGTCCTCCACCTTTCGTGAAATTTTGTTAAATTGATGATACATTCATTTAACAAATCATTTAAACACCCAGTATGACACAGACCTGATTTTTTGATTAAACACATATTTTTTAAGCAGAATTGCTAATTAGCGACTAGTCTTAAAGAGTGTGCGATTTGTGTTGAAGCGTTGACATGTCGTCAAGACATTTTAGAGGGAATGAGCTATGAGTATATTCGACCATTTTCAAGCGCGTTATGAAGCAGCGAAGGAAGAAGAGTTATCACTACAGGACTTCTTACAGTTATGTAAAGAAGATAAAAGTGCCTATGCTAACGCTGCCGAGCGTCTACTATTAGCCATTGGTGAACCTAAAGTCA
Source organism: Vibrio rubrogenes (assembly GCF_059641415.1). Taxonomy (NCBI): domain Bacteria; kingdom Pseudomonadati; phylum Pseudomonadota; class Gammaproteobacteria; order Vibrionales; family Vibrionaceae; genus Vibrio; species Vibrio rubrogenes. Next base: position 133,086 of record NZ_JCARSY010000009.1, on the reverse strand, counting down.
TCGATACATCAAAAGATCCCCGTTTGAGCCGTATTTTCTCGAACCGGGTGATCTCTCGTTATGATACCTTTAAAGACTTTTACGGGATGGAAGAATCCATTGAGCAGATCGTCTCTTATCTGAAACATGCTGCTCAAGGACTTGAAGAACGGAAACAAATCCTCTATTTACTCGGTCCTGTAGGGGGCGGTAAATCATCACTTGCAGAAAAACTAAAATCATTAATGCAACTGATGCCCATCTACGTACTCAGTGCAAACGGGCAACGGAGTCCGGTGAACGATCATCCATTCTGCCTGTTCGATATCAGTGAAGACGGAGAGCTACTCAAAACGGAATACGGTATTGATCAACGCTATCTCCGGACCATCATGTCCCCATGGGCTGCCAAACGCCTGCATGAGTTTGGGGGAGATATCACTAAATTCAAAGTCGTCAAATTACGGCCATCGATACTGGATCAAATTGCGATCGCAAAAACAGAGCCGGGAGATGAAAACAACCAAGACATCTCTTCATTAGTCGGTAAAGTTGATATTCGCAAACTGGAACATTTCTCTCAGGATGACCCTGATGCATACAGTTATTCCGGTGCGCTTTGTCGTTCCAATCAGGGCTTGATGGAATTTGTCGAGATGTTTAAAGCACCCATCAAAGTGCTGCATCCCCTTCTGACTGCAACTCAGGAAGGCAATTATAACGGCACGGAAGGTTTATCCGCCTTGCCATTTGAAGGAATGATTCTTGCCCACTCAAATGAGTCCGAATGGCAGGCATTCCGTAACAATAAAAACAACGAAGCATTCCTTGATCGGGTTTATATCGTCAAAGTGCCTTACTGCCTGCGCGTATCTGAAGAAGTCAAGATCTATCAAAAACTATTGGATCACAGTGAACTTTCTCTCGCGCCTTGCTCCCCCAGCACCTTAGAAACACTAGCGCAATTTAGTGTCCTGTCTCGTCTGAAAGTACCGGAAAACTCGTCTATTTTCTCCAAAATGCGGGTATACGATGGTGAAACGCTCAAAGATACCGATCCCAAAGCGAAGAGCTATCAGGAGTATCGAGACTATGCCGGAGTTGATGAAGGGATGAACGGACTATCGACACGTTTTGCCTTCAAGATACTCTCCCGGGTATTCAACTTTGATCAGACTGAAGTTGCCGCGAACCCTGTGCATCTGTTTTATGTCATCGAACAGCAGATAGAACGAGAGCAGTTCCCTCAAGATACCGCCGAACGGTATCTCGAGTATCTCAAAGGTTATCTGGTGCCACGGTACGTTGAGTTCATCGGCAAAGAAATCCAGACTGCTTATCTGGAGTCTTACTCCGAATATGGGCAAAACATTTTTGACCGTTACGTCACTTATGCTGACTTTTGGATTCAGGATCAGGAATACCGTGACCCGGAAACCGGCCAACTGTTTGATCGTTCTGCGCTCAATAGTGAGCTGGAAAAAATCGAGAAAACAGCCGGTATCAGTAATCCAAAAGATTTCCGCAATGAAATCGTTAACTTTGTTTTACGTGCCAGAGCAAATAACAATGGTAAGAATCCTGCATGGACCAGTTATGAAAAACTGCGGACTGTGATTGAGAAGAAAATGTTCTCCAATACAGAGGAACTCTTACCGGTTATTTCTTTCAATACGAAAACATCCTCTGAAGAACAGAGAAAACATGATGATTTCGTCGCACGGATGATGGAAAAAGGTTATACCGAGAAACAAGTCAGGTTGTTATCCGAATGGTATTTACGTGTTCGTAAATCGTCATAAATCATCTTGCACCATACGCTCGGTGTGGTCGGAGGCAGACTTCAAAAGACGCCAATTTAAAGTGTTGTGATACAGTAACTTTAAAGGGGCTGACTCGAAGATGGAGAGTTGAGAGAAACGCTGTTCAACCGCTTCTGCCTCCATTCCGAGGGAACCACGCAGCAACTCATATACCCTACTGGGTTGTTGTTCGGTGATGTTAAGTAAAGGGGATATTCATGGCGCAATTTATTGACAGAAGATTAAATGGTAAAAATAAGAGTGCGGTGAATCGCCAACGTTTTCTCCGCCGCCACAAGCAGCAAATCAAAGAGTCTATTGCGGATGCGGTGAATCGTCGCTCAATTACCAATACTGAATCTGGGGAAGATATATCAATCCCTAGTAAAGACATTAAAGAGCCAAGTTTTCATCATGGGAAAGGTGGCCTGAAAGAACGTGTGCATCCCGGTAATGACCAATTTATCACGGGCGATAAAATTGACCGCCCACAACAAGGTGGCGGCAGTGGTTCCGGTCAGGGAGATGCCAGTGCTGATGGTGAAGGCAATGATGATTTTGTGTTCCAGATATCCAAAGATGAATATCTGGATATCCTATTTGACGACTTGGCCTTGCCGAATCTGAAGAAACAGCAAGTCAATCGAATCGTCGAATGGAAAACACATCGTTCCGGCTACCAGACTGCTGGTGTGCCTGCCAATATTTCTATTGTGCGTTCACTCCAACAATCGTTGGCAAGAAGAACCGCGATGACCTCCGGCAAACGTCGTCTGCTCCATGAACTCGAAGAAACACTGGCAGAAATCCAGAATCTGGAACCGGCACAACCACTGGAAGAGAAGCGTCTCCAGCAGGAAATACTGGATATTCGTAAAAAGATCGATCAGGTACCATTTATTGATACGTTCGATTTGCGTTATAAAAACTACGAGAAACGTCCGATCCCTTCCAGTCAAGCCGTGATGTTTTGTCTGATGGATGTTTCAGGTTCAATGGATCAGGCAACGAAAGACATTGCCAAACGTTTTTATGTCTTGCTCTATCTATTTTTAACCCGAACCTATAAGAATGTTGAAGTCGTATTCATCCGTCACCACACACAAGCGAAAGAAGTGGATGAACATGAATTCTTCTACTCACAAGAAACCGGCGGAACCATTGTATCCAGTGCTCTCAAACTGATGCATGAAATCGTGGAAGAACGTTATCCGCTTAATCAATGGAATATCTACGCAGCGCAAGCATCTGATGGCGATAACTGGGCCGACGACTCCCCCCGCTGTCGTTCAATCCTGACTGAAAACCTACTACCGTGCTGTCAATACTACGCATATATTGAAATTACACACCGCTCTCATCAGACACTCTGGCATGAATATGAAAAATTACAGACAAGTTTTGATAACTTTGCGATGAAAAATATTCAGTCCGTGGATGATATTTTCCCCGTATTTAGGGAATTGTTTCAAAAAGAAACAACAGCTTAGGAGGGACTTTTGAATGGTAACCAAAATAAAGTCGGCACCTGACAAGCACCAAAGTAAACGGCTCCCGGACGGACCGGACTGGACGTTTGATTTGCTCGACCGCTATCACACCGAGATCAAACGGGTCGCAGAGCATTATCGTCTGGATACCTATCCCAACCAGATAGAAGTCATCACATCTGAACAAATGATGGATGCCTACTCAAGTATTGGTATGCCCATCAATTATAACCATTGGTCCTTCGGTAAGAAGTTCATCCAGACAGAACAAGGCTATAAACATGGTCAGATGGGATTAGCCTATGAGATTGTTATCAATTCTGATCCCTGTATTGCTTACCTGATGGAAGAAAACACCGTTACCATGCAGGCACTGGTGATGGCTCATGCCTGCTATGGACATAATTCTTTCTTTAAAGGGAACTATCTGTTTCAGGCCTGGACAGATGCCAGTTCCATCATCGACTACTTACTATTCGCCAAAAATTACATCAGCGAATGTGAAGAAAAGTATGGGGTCACTGACGTCGAGGATATTTTAGATTCTTGTCATGCCCTGATGAATTTCGGTGTGGATCGGTATAAAAGACCGGAAAAAATATCGATTACTGAGGAAAAAATTCGCCAAGAGCAACGTGAGATGTATTTACAATCTCAAGTGAATGAACTCTGGAAAACACTGCCGAAAGCCGAACCAAAATCAGAGGATGAGCGCATTCGCTTTCCGAGTGAACCGCAGGAAAACATCCTCTATTTCATTGAAAAACATGCACCGTTACTTGAGCCATGGCAACGCGAGATTGTACGAATTGTCAGAAAAATCAGCCAATACTTCTATCCTCAAAAGCAGACTCAGGTGATGAATGAAGGATGGGCAACGTTCTGGCACTATACCATCTTAAATCACCTCTATGATGAAGGACTGGTTTCTGAAAAGTTCATTCTCGAATTTCTGCACAGCCATACCAGTGTGGTGGCTCAACCATCATACAATAGCCCCTACTACAGTGGTATCAACCCATATGCATTAGGCTTTGCAATGTTCAAAGACATTCAGCGGATCTGTCAGGAGCCGACGGAGGAAGATAAAGAGTGGTTCCCGAATTTAGCCGGAACCGATTGGTTGGATGCGGTTCATTTTGCGATGAAGAACTTCAAAGATGAGAGTTTTATCAGTCAGTACCTCTCACCTAAACTCATTCGAGATTTTAAACTCTTTGCCATCACCGATGATGACCGCAAAAACTTTATTGAAGTCAATGCGATCCATGATGAACTGGGCTATCAGAAAGTCAGGGAAAAGCTCGCAGCACAATACAACCTGAGCAATATTGAACCCAACATTCAGGTTTATAATGTTGACGTCCGCGGTGATCGTTCTCTCACGCTCCAATATGTCCCTCAGGATCGTATTCCACTCGACCAAAGCTATGAGGAAGTTTTAAAACATTTGCATCGTTTATGGGGATTTGAGGTCATTCTGGAGGAAGTCAAAGATACGGGCAGAAGAGAACGGTTAGCCGTTTGCCCAACCAAAGAGACAACGCAGCTCCCGACAACTCCCTAACAAAATCAAATCAACCCAAGCGTGACCCAATACAACAGTCACCACATAAAAACGGATGGGCTCCCCATCCGTTTCTCTTAGTGACCTTGGGCGATAATCGCTCGAAGGTGAGCCAAATCTGCCTCGGTATCCACACCAATCGGCGGCGTTTCCACCGCAACATCAACGTGAATCTTCTCGCCGTACCAAAGGACGCGCAGCTGTTCCAGACTTTCAATTTTCTCTAGTTGACTCGGCTCCCACCGAATGTAAGTCTGAATAAATCCGGCACGATAAGCATAGAGACCGATATGCCGCAATAATGGTGTATGAATGTCAGGCTGCTGTTGACCATATCGGTCACGATCCCAAGGAATCGTTGCCCGACTAAAATAGAGTGCATATCCCTGATGATCCGTCACAACCTTGACGACATTGGGATTGAACGCTTCCTCCCGGTCAGTAATTTCAACAGCAAGTGTTGCCATCGGAACATTGTGACTGGCCAGATTTTCAGCCACCTGAGTAATAATCGCGGGTGGAATCAACGGCTCATCGCCCTGAACGTTGACCACAATGTGATCATCCGGGATCGACAGTTTTCGCACCACTTCCGCCAGTCGCTCCGTACCGGATTGGTGTTCCGCTCCCGTCATACAGACTTGTCCGCCGAAGGATTTAACCGTTTGTTCAATTCTTTCATCATCCGTCGCGACCACCACGCGTTCAGCACCGGACTGAATCGCCTGTTCATAGACACGCTGAATCATGCTCTTCCCGCCGATATCGGCCAGTGGCTTTCCCGGTAACCGGGAAGACTGATAACGCGCAGGAATCACCACAGTATAGGCAGTCGTCATCAGTGCCCCTCTTCCATTGACATGGTTCGGGCTTCAGGCTCCAGCAACACTGGAATACCCTCTCTGATTGGATAGGCAAGCCGATCAAATTTACAAATCAACTCTTGTTGCTCTTTATCATAGGTCAGTTTTCCCTTACATACCGGACAGGCAACAATTTCAAGCAGACGATGATCCATAGTGTTTAATAACCTCTTCAATTGATCGTAATATTTTTTGCGCATCCACCGGGCGGAATGTCGCAGATACGGGTAAATACCACCAGTTATCTTGCGCAAAGGGAAGACATTTCACTGCATCTTTTTCCGTCATGATGACATGTTCGGCTGCTGCGGCAATCCCCTCAATATCATGAGCACTATATTGATAATGATCGGCAAATCCCCGGGTCGTAACCAGAGACGCGCCTAACTGCAATAAGGTCTGAAAAAAACGCGAGGGGTTACCGATCCCGGCAATGGCAGTTAATTTCCCTAATTGCTTAACATCGCGGCAGATACCGGAACAAAGGTGAACGGCTTGCTGAGGTGTCAGCGTCATCGGCATCTCATTCGCTTCGGGTGTTCCGCCATTGTTAATCACAAAGTCAACCGACGTCAGCCGATGTAGCGATTCCCGCAACGGGCCGTAAGGAATAAACCGCTGATTGCCAAAACGTCGTTGTCCATCAACAACCACAATTTCAATGTCCCGCGCCAACGCATAGTGTTGTAAACCATCATCGGCAACCACCACATTTACACCTTGCGTCAATAATGCTTGTACCGCATCTGCGCGGTTTGGTGCCACAGCAACCGGCGCACCGGTTCGCTGATAAATCAGTTTTGGTTCATCGCCACAATGATGAACGGGTGTCTCTTGAGTCAGCAGTAACGGATATCGTGGCGCTTTGCCCCCATATCCCCGGGAAATCACCCCCGGTGTCATTCCCATCTGCTGTAATGCTTCCACCAGCCAGACAACGACGGGCGTTTTGCCATTCCCGCCAGCGGTAATATTACCGACGACAATCACCGGAACCGGTGCCCGATAGGTTGGCTTACGTCCTTGCTGATAAGCTTTCCTGCGCGCTTCACTGATCCAGCGGTACAGCAGACTCAGCGGCCATAAGATCGGGGCGAATAGCCGACCGGCAAAATGATTTTTAAACCAGATGTCCTCAATCACAATTTAGCTACCAAACTGGGTACGATGCAGCTGTGCATAAGCACCGTTTTTTTCAAGCAGCGCGACATGATGACCTCTTTCGATAATTTCACCTTCATCGATGACCAAAATTTCATCGGCTTCTTCAATCGTCGATAACCGGTGTGCAATCACCAGAACCGTCTTATTCTTCTGTAGCTCAGCTAAAGCTTCCTGAATCGCCCGTTCTGATTCGGTATCCAGTGCGGATGTCGCTTCATCTAAAATCAGAACCGGGGCGTCCCTCAGGAGTGCCCGGGCAATCGCAATTCGCTGGCGTTGACCGCCAGACAGGCTGGCACCATTCTCACCAATCAACGTGTCCAACCCTGCGGGCATATTATCAATGAATTCCATCGCGTGTGCCTGCCGGGCAGCGTGTTCAATCTGTTCCCGGGTATAAATACCCTCAGCAGCATAGGCAATGTTATTTGCGATCGTATCGTTAAACAGATGCACATTTTGCGAGACCAGCGCAAAGTGTTTCCTGAGGTTGGTTAATTTATAATCCCGGATATCCTGCCCGTCTAACTGGATCACGCCATCATCGACATCATAAAAACGGGTAAATAAACTGGCAATGGTACTTTTCCCCGAACCGGAACGGCCGACCAAAGCAACGGTATGACCCGGTTTGATGGCAAAAGAAATGTGTGAAAGGGTCGCCTTTTCTTTCCCCTGATAAGTAAACGTCACGTCATTGACTTGAACCAATCCAGTCACGGCATCAACTTCGTAATTGCCGGTATCTTTTTCGGTCTCCAGATCCATCAATGAGAATAATGTCTGACTGGCAGCCATCCCACGTTGAAAATCTGACGTCACATTAGTTAGCGCTTTTAATGGGCGCATCAAACCGAACATGGCAGAAAAAATCACAGTAAATGTACCGGGAGTCAGTTCGGAACGAATCGAGTCCACACTGGCTAAAAATAACACCGTCACCAATGCCACAGAAGCGATCATCTGTATTACTGGATTCGCGATAGCCTGAGCGGCGACCAGCTTCATCGTCTGTTGGCGCATCCGGTTACTCACATCATCGAAGCGCTTGCATTCAACATCATGGCCTCCGTAACTGAGGACCACTTTGTGCCCTTTCAGCATCTGCTCAGCAGACGAGGTTACCTGTCCCATTGCATCCTGCATATTTCTTGATATTTTCCGAAACCGTTTTGACACAACGCGGATAGCCATAGCAACAACGGGCGCGACAACGATCAGGACCAGAGATAATTCCCAGCTATTCCAGAACATCAATGCCAATAAGCCCACAATACTGGCGCCTTCACGGACAATACTGACCAATGCCCGACTCGTCGCACCGGCAACCTGTTCCGTGTCATAGGTAATTCTTGACAGTAATCCACCGGTTGATTCCTGATCAAAGAAACTCACCGGCATATGCATGAAATGGTTAAATATTTTACGTCGCATCATCATCACGACGTTCCCGGAAACCCAACTCAGGCAATAAGATGATACAAATCCACTGAGCCCACGGATCAGCATCATGGCTAAAATAATAAACGGTAGTATTTTCAGAAAATTGGATTCAGCAGAACCAAACCCTTCATCCAACAGAGGCTTGAGCAGGGAAACCATGTAGGTATCCGACGCAGCATTAATAATCAGAGCAATAACGGCAACAAACAGACCTGACTTGTATAAGCGGATATAAACCCAAAGACGCTTAAAAGTTTGCCAAGTCGTTTCATCATTTATATTTGACATAGATACCATGGTACTTTTCATCGAGAATAACCGCGCCATTCTACCTGTTTACGCAGCGTCTGCCTATACCATGGCGAGAAGGCGTGACTGCGTATCGTACTGACCTCATATTTTTTGTTCGAAATGGTGATCCGAACCTGACCGGACGTGGCCGTATCCAGCCAGTGAGTACCATTTTGCTGATAGCGTTTGACGACACCGACATTGGGCAAATGCCACATATTCATCCCGGCCAAAGAGGCAATGGCTAACTCAGCACCGACCCGTTTCACCCATAAAGAGGAAGAAGATGTATAGCTGCCATGATGAGGCACAATCACCACGTCACTGCTAAGCGGCAGGTTCTGCTGTAACATCTGCCATTCACTGCCCTTTTCAATATCACCGGTCAACAGCACAGAATGTCCGGTATCATCAGAAATACGAATCGTACATGAAGCATCATTATCTGCTTTCACAACGCGTTGCGGTGGCCATAAAACATCAAAACTCAGTGCTTGCCACTGCCATGAGTGACCTTGAGTGCAAGGCTGATATCCCGGCAAGAACTCACTGGCCCGTTTCCATTGGGGATGCCAGATTTTTTCAACATCAAAACGACCACCGGCATGATCATTATCCAAGTGGCTGAGCATCAAACCATCCAGATGCCGAACACCTCGCTGCCTTAAGACAGGTGTCACTACAGACTGAGCAATACTCCCACCCGGCCAGCTTTTCCCTGTATCATAGAGAACATAATGCCCATTTCTCCCAATTAAGATCGATAGACCATGACCAACATCCAGCACGTCGATCTGCCAGTCAGTTGTTGTCTCACGCCCAACTAAGAGCCCACACATCATGACCAGAAAAAAGCCGATACTACGGGGGGATAAAATGGGCCAAAGTAACACAACGACTGTCGCAATTATCAACAGATAAGTAAGGTGAGAAGGCGTAAACAGCCAAGCCGGTTCAGCAAAACCGGCTGCCCACATGACCGGTTCAAGTAAAACATGAATCATCTGCCATATCAGTATCGCCGAACCACCACACACCGTCACCCACAACCCGATAAAGAGCAAAGGTACCACCAGCACACTGAACCAAGGAATAAAGATCAAGTTATACAAGGGGGCAACCAGACTCACCCCGCCAAAAAAGTAAGCACTGACAGGCAACATACAGACCATTAATACAAGATGCCCTTTCATCTGTCGTATCAGTTTTCCGATGCGATCGCGGCGTAGAATGTCTCTTTCCTGATTCACCAGATAAAGTACAAAGAAAACCGCAGCAAACGACATCCAGAAACTGGCTGAAACCCCGGCAAACGGATGAACGGTTAATATGCCGCTTAACGTCAGTAAGAATCGTTCTCTGAGACTGATTCGAAGTTGGCTCAATCTAAATACAATATGGATGAGTAACATCAGCATGGCCCGTTGGGTGGGCAGAGAAAAACCGGCTAACCATGCGTAAGTCAAAGCCGAGCCTCCCCCGAAGATAACCGGTGCCCATAACCAGCGTCGACCTAAACGAGAGATAGGTATGCCAAGAAAGAAGCCAAATGAATACGCAATCCCAATGTGCAATCCTGAGATGGCAATCAAATGCGCTAAACCACTCTCTTTCAGGACTCGCCACTGTTGCGCGGTTAAATCATTGCGGTTTGCAAAAGAAAGCGCAAGGATAATACCTTTCAACGTATCGTTTTGGAGCTGCTGAGCCACTCGTTGAAATAACCGATAACGCCAAGAGTCTCCTGACTTTTTCACCTCGACATCAGAACGGGCGAACACTTTTGCAACGATACCTTGACTGAAAAAATAGCGTTCACTATCAAACCCCGCTTCATTGAGTAAACCCGTAATCGGTTTGATATTGACTGACATTTTCAATATATCACCAGGATAGTATTGAGCAGCCGTATATAGCTTGACTTTTGGGTGCATCCACCACTTAATAGGTGTGTTATTTATCGATAACACTTGCGCTTGCGCACTATAGCCAAAACTATTTGATGTAAAAAAGCTGTCAACTTTAACGTTTATGGTAATATCGTGCTTAAACTGAAATAAAATGTCAGATTGCCGTTTAAATATATTTCCGTGACATAGCACCAATATCAACGCAGTGAATATACCGATTGTGTACCACAATTGATTCATCCGGAGAGCAAAAAACAACAGCAAGACACCCCACCAGCAATAAATCATACTCGGCATATTCGGCCAGTAAGGTGATGATAATAATGTTAAACAATAAGAACTGAGCAACCAGTTGTTTTTTATAAGAGCCATCGTTTTATATGCCTAAAAAATTAATTAAGCGATTCTTACCGGACAGGGAACTGATCAAACGGCAAAAAGCCCTGAAAATTTTCGGTAACGTGTTATATAACCCTAATTTATGGTGTCTGAACCGTCGTTCAGCTGCCGGTGCTTTTGCCGTTGGCTTATTTATGGCATTTGTCCCGCTTCCCAGTCAGATGATTATGTCCGCTGGACTAGCTATCGCCTGTGGTGTCAATCTGCCACTCTCTGTCGCTTTGGTTTGGGTGAGTAACCCAATTACGATGCCGGTACTCTTCTATTTTGCTTATAAGCTCGGCGCTTGGGTTCTCCATGAACCGCCACAACATTTTCATTTTGAACTGTCTTGGAGTTATATCACTCAGCAGATGTCAACCATTGCACCTTCACTGGTTGTCGGGTGTTTGATTTGTGGCGTCATCTGCGCCCTGCTCGGTTACTTTGGGATTCATGGTTTGTGGCGTTACTCTGTCGTCAGAAGCTGGCAAAAGCGACAATTAAAGTAGCCTGAGAAAAAGAGAGTGTCTTGAAAAGTGTCCGTCATTACGAGGCATCCATGATAAAGGTGTGAAATCGTTGACATCAGAGAATGGTCATCCTCGGTTCACTTCACACTTTCTTATACATTTCAGACACTTTTATATATTGCAGGAATGGCAACGCCATGAGCGTCAGAAAAAATAACGAAAGCGACTTCAGCATTCACGGCACGAAGTCGCTTTTTACTTATTGAAAAGAATCTATCGAAAGCAATCTATCGGGAAGAAAGAACGGTTGCGGGATTGAGGCGGCTCGCCTTCAATGCGGGATAGAATGTCGCAGCCAAACTCAATAAGATTGCCGTCCCGGACACCAACACCACGTCCTGGACTTCTACTTGAGATGGCAGAAAATCCACAAAATAAATATCACCGGATAAAAAGTGGTGCCCGATTAACGACTCGAGTTGTTTAATCAATCCTGTCAGATTCATTGCAATCAACACCCCAATGATGCTGCCACACAGACTCCCCAATACACCGGAAAAAATCCCTTGCCACATGAATATCTGCCGGATCAAACGGTCTGAAGCGCCCATCGTTCGCAAAATCGCAATTTCTGCGGCGCGATCTTTCACCGCCATCATTAAGGTTGAAACAATATTAAAACTTGCCACTCCAATCACGAGAACCATCACCAGATACAAAATCGTACGAACCAGCTGAATATCCCGATAAAGATAGCCGTATTGCCGCTGCCAGCTCCGCAGATAAACATATTGATTGAGCTGATTACCGACCTGACGAACAATTTGCTCTGCGCGGAAAACATCATGTACTTTGACTGACACCCCGGTAACCGCCGATCCGATACCGGTATATTGTTGAGCATCTTCCAGCGGAATTAACGCCAGATTGTGATCAATCTGCCCATGCAGCGCCAATACCCCAACCAGTGTAACCCGTATCCGCTGCGGCGCTTTCAGTGATTTGCCCCCACCTGACATGTTCGGTACCATCAAAGTCAAAGCATCACCGACATCAACCCCCAAGCGTTGTGCAACCCCCTGCCCGAGGATGACTTGATGTTTACCGGAAGAAGCCTTGGTAAATGTCTGTCCGGAGATATACCGGGACAGCTCGGACACATGACGCTCCATCTCTGGATCCATACCACGAACTTCAATCGCTTTCAGTTGCTGACCTTTCTCTGCCAAAGCGGTAAACCTGACATAAGGTGCAGCTGCAACAATCTGAGGAAAAGAGGTAATTTTCTTCATCATCGCCGGCCATGCTTGGATCGGCCCGTCAACACCTTCAAATTCACCATGAGGGATAACCGATAGCACTCGGTTATCCAGCTCTCTTTCAAACCCGTTCATCGCTGATAAGCCAATCACAATCACAGCGACCCCGAAAGCAATCCCCAGAGTGGAAGACATTGAAATGAAGGAAACCAATTTGTTTCTTTTTTTGGAACGGCTGAAACGACGACCAATCATCAGAGATAATGATGAAATCACTTTGTGCTCTCCTTACGACGTCAATAAGCCGTCTTGCATCGTCAGAATACGATTCATTTTTCCCGCAAGTTGCTGATCATGCGTGACCACTAAAAATGCAGTTTGGGAATCCTCATTCAACTCTCTCATCAGCTCATAAACAGCCAGAGCCGTCTGATGATCCAGATTACCGGTCGGTTCATCGGCTAATACCAAAGACGGTTTGTTGACCAACGCCCGAGCAATCGCAACCCGTTGCCGCTCTCCCCCCGAAAGTTCGCTCGGGCGATGGGAGAGCCGATGGTCAAGCCCGACGCGAGTAAGCCATTGTTTCGCACTGTGGGTCGCATTCGCGACTGACTCACCGCCAATCAACAAAGGCATCGCCACATTTTCTAAGGCCGTAAAATCCGTCAGTAAGTGATGAAACTGATACACAAAACCAATGTGTTGATTACGGATTTTAGCCTGCTGCGCAGATCGGAGCTGCAACATGTCATGCCCTAAAAACGTCACATCACCACTGGTGGGTTGATCAAGTGCGCCTAAGATGTGTAGCAGGGTGCTTTTGCCCGATCCGGATGACCCAACAATCGAGGCAAACTCTCCAGACTGCATCGAAAAGCTGACACCTCGTAAGACATGTGTCGCAAGCTCGCCTTCTCGATAAGTTTTTGTGAGCTGACGACATTCAAGGAGATTATTCATAGCGTAAAGCCTCTGCTGGATGAACGGACGATGCACGGAATGACGGATACAAAGTTGCCAAAAGACTCAAGGCAATAGTGAGCAGCTCCACTACGATAATCTGGCCGGGTCGAATCATGACTGGCAGCGAACCACCTATTGCCATCAAATCAACCCCCAGTATCTGTAGAATCGAATTCAGGTGACTTGCAATCAGGATACCGAGAATGCCACCACTCAATGCGCCGGCAATACCACTGCTCGCACCTTGTACGATAAAGACAAATAGAACCTGCAAATTCGTCATGCCCTGCGTTTTCAAAATCGCCACTTCTGACTGCTTTTCCATCACAACCATGATCAATGCAGAAATAATATTAAAGGCGGCAATGGCAACAATCAGTCCCAACATCAGCCCCATCATATTTTTTTCCATCTGCACGGCCTGAAATAATTCACCACGCTGATCCCGCCAGTCACTCCAGTGCCACCCTTGGGGTAATGGTTTCTTCGCCAGTTCAGACACCACAAAAGGATCGGCAAATGACAGTCGCCAACCGGAAATCGTTTCCTCCGGGAGACGCAATAGCCGTTGTGCATCATGGATATGGGTAATCATCAGTTGAGCGTCAATATCAGAACCAGTATTAAAGATACCGGCGACCGTAAAGTTGCGCTGGCTGGGAATTCGCCCCAGTGGCGTAAACTGACTGGCTTGGGTTACCATCAGACGAACTTTATCACCTTGAGAAACATTGAGTTGTCTTGCTAACTGATGACCGAGGAAAAGTGTATAATCTCCGGCATGTAAATCTTGCATGGTTCCGATGATCAGGTATTGAGCAAGTGGATCGTTGTCCTGAGGCTCAATCCCTAACATAATGCCTGCCGATAGTTCGCTCGCACTTTGCACGACCGCTTCACTACGAACAATCGGTTCGGGGGAAGCCTGCGTGGGAAACTGTTTAAGAAAAGACGGGGGGACTGCCTGCCACTGAGTTCGTTCATGTCCCTGATAAACCACTGCATGAGGTAAAACCCCTAAAATCCGGTTCTTCAGTTGAGACTCAAAGCCATTCATGACCGATAAAACCGTGACCAGCGCTAACACTCCGATAGTGATACCGACGGTTGAAATGCGCGAAACAAAACGGCTGAACCGATCACCTGACTGTCCTCGTAAATATCTGAACCCTATAAATACCGAAACAGGACGAAACATACTATAAACCAATAAAGACTATTGCACGGTACTTTAACGATAAACTGGCTCAGGTTGTAGTATTAATTTGCCAATTCATTGTTAATTCATACAAATGACAGCTCTATACCTTGATTAGTTCATTCGTATAGCGATAATCAAGATGCAAAGATGAGGAATGAACCATGGTCGAACAAGAGTTTTTTACAGTGCAACATGCACTCACAATCAATATTGAGCCTTTGGAGACGGGGGCATCATTCCCTTCTGAAGAGGTATTTGAAAGTGAAATCCCTGTACCATTTATTGTTGCATGTGAATTCAGTCATCTTGACCAGCTCGGGGACATCGCCCGGCAGGAACTGAAAAACAATGATTTTAAAAATCTCATCCAGTTACTGGATAGTCAAAATGCCAAATTAAACCTGCTGTTGAATTTTATGTTGTCTCAGCAAGATGACCCTCATCAACGTCATCGGACCGAATCATTTGGCGCCAGTCAGTTTACTTACGTCAGTCATGATCCGATCGAGGTCGGTACGTTACTACGCGTCAAATTGTTTCTGGACCA
Organism: Vibrio rubrogenes; assembly: GCF_059641415.1. Lineage (NCBI taxonomy): Bacteria > Pseudomonadati > Pseudomonadota > Gammaproteobacteria > Vibrionales > Vibrionaceae > Vibrio > Vibrio rubrogenes. The sequence goes on along the minus strand of NZ_JCARSY010000009.1, from coordinate 117,753 downwards.
TCCACCGGCTGCAATATACTGCTATGCACATGTTGGAAGCTGTCAGGCTGAAGATGAACACTATCTCATGACCGTAAAATACGATCTTCTGAGAGAATCCGATCAGGATTTACTCATTAAAGCCGCACTATATCAACAGCAAAAACTATTACGTCGTCGCTCTCTTGAAAGAAATAAATAGCAAACTCATGACCAGCTTGAATCCCATTCTATCGCTTCCGGCATCTCAAGGTCCGGGAGATAAAAAACAGATCGGCAGCCTGACCGGTGCCAGTCTCGCATTTGTGGCAGCGGAGCTGTCCCATCGACATCAACGCCATACGCTGCTCGTCACTGCTGACCCGCAGATGGCGTTGAAATTACAGCAGGAAATCGAACAGTTTTTCTCAGCAGACATCATGTTATTTCCCGACTGGGAAACGCTGCCTTATGACAGTTTTTCTCCGCATCAGGATATTATCTCCGATCGGATCTCGCGGCTCTATCACCTGCCCAAACAAACGGGTGGGATTACAATTATCCCGGTGACTACATTACTGCAAAAACAGTCACCCCGAGATTTTTTGCTGCAACATACACTGATCGTCAAACAAAGAGATCGCTTTTCTTTAGTGAAGCTCAGAGAACAGCTTGAAAATGCCGGCTATCGTCATGTTGATCAGGTATTTGGCCCTGGTGAATATGCGAGCCGGGGCGCGATTCTCGATTTGTTCCCAATGGGCAGTGACCTCCCCTATCGTTTCGACTTTTTTGATGATGAAATCGATACCATTCGCACCTTTGACCCAGAAAATCAACGCTCAATAGAAGAAATTCAAGAAGTTCGGCTCCTACCGGCGCACGAATTTCCAACGACGGCGACTGCGATCGAAGCGTTTCGGAGCCGATGGCGTCAGCGTTTTGAAGCCTCAAGAGAACCTGAATCTGTCTACATGCAGGTCTCAAAAGGAATATGGCCGGCAGGGATTGAATACTGGCAACCCCTGTTTTTCGATCACACCGAAACCCTCTTCGACTATTTACCAGCAGATACTCAGCTCATTGTCGTCGGTAACATTGAACCATCGATTGATCGTTTTCTGAATGATGTCGCAGAGCGTTACGAACAGAGGCGAGTCGACCCATTACGGCCATTGCTTGAGCCTGCCGAACTGTGGCTGCAAAAAGATGAACTTTTTGCCATGCTCAAGCCTTTCGCGCAATTTCAGCTTCGGAGTGAACCGATCACTGAAAAAGCTGGCCGATTCAATCTTCAGGTTTCGCCCCTACCGGAAATCAAAGTTCAGCATCAGCATAAAGAGCCACTGGCGGCATTGCGTCAGTTTGTTGAATCCCATACGGGACAAATTGTATTCTCCGTCGAATCGGAAGGTCGTCGGGAGGCCCTGCTCGAACTACTCCAACGGATCAAATTACGTCCCACGACACTGCCATCTTTTCAGGATGCTTGCCTGAGCGACGAAAAATATGGGCTGATTATCGGAACTGCTGAGCATGGGTTTATCCTGCATGAACAGCAGATTGCCTTGATTTGCGAAAGCGATCTGCTTGGTGATCGGGTTGTTCAACGTCGTAAAAAAGACAAACGAGTCACCAATAGTGATGCGGTGATCCGCAATCTTGCTGAACTCAAACCCGGTCAGCCCGTGGTGCATATTGATCATGGTATCGGGCGCTATATCGGGCTGCAAACACTCGAAGTGGGTGGTATTACCACAGAATATGTCACACTGGAATATCAGGGAGAAGCCAAATTGTATGTCCCGGTTTCAGCCCTGAATTTGATTAGCCGCTATTCCGGTGGTGCCGATGAAAACGCCCCGATCCATAAACTGGGTGGGGAAAGTTGGACCAAAGCTCGACGCAAAGCTGCAGAGAAAGCCCGGGATGTCGCAGCCGAATTGCTGGATGTCTACGCCAAACGAGAACTCAAACCGGGTCATGTCTTCGCTCTGGACCGCGAGCAGTACGCAACGTTCAAGGCCAGCTTCCCGTTTGAAGAAACAGATGATCAGTCGATGGCAATCAACGCTGTTCTCTCGGATATGTGCCAAAATAAGGCCATGGATCGCTTAGTCTGTGGTGATGTCGGTTTCGGTAAGACTGAAGTTGCCATGCGTGCCGCTTTTGTCTGTACCGATAACAGCAAACAGGTCGCAGTTTTGGTACCGACAACTTTGCTGGCGCAGCAACATTTTGAAAACTTCAGAGACCGCTTTGCCAATCATCCGATTCGGGTTGAAGTTTTATCCCGCTTTAAAACCGCCAAAGAACAAAAACAGATTCTTCAGGACGTCGCGGATGGTAAAATTGATATTCTGGTCGGTACTCATAAGCTACTCTCCAGTGAGTTGAAATTTAAAGATCTCGGGTTGTTGATTGTCGATGAAGAGCACCGCTTCGGGGTGCGTCAGAAAGAGAAAGTCAAGGCGATGCGGGCAGACGTGGATATCCTCACGCTCACGGCAACTCCAATTCCCAGAACGCTGAATATGGCGATGAGCGGCATGCGGGATTTATCCATCATTGCCACCCCACCCGCACGACGGTTAGCCGTGAAAACATTTGTCCGGCAAAGTGATCAGACGATTATCCGGGAAGCCGTGTTACGGGAAGTCATGCGCGGCGGACAAGTTTACTATCTGCATAATCAGGTTGAAACGATTGATAAAGTTGCGGCCGATCTTGAGAAGCTGATTCCCGAAGCACGGATTACAGTGGCACACGGTCAGATGCGTGAACGTGAACTGGAACGTATCATGAACGATTTTTATCATCAGCGTTATAATCTACTGGTTTGTACCACGATTATTGAAACGGGTATCGATATCCCGACCGCCAATACGATCATCATTCACCGCGCTGATACTTTGGGTCTCGCGCAGCTGCATCAGTTACGGGGGCGTGTCGGGCGCTCACACCACCAAGCTTACGCTTACTTACTGACACCGCATCCGAAAGCCATGACCAAAGACGCCGTCAAACGTTTAGAAGCATTGGCTTCGCTGGAAGATCTCGGTGCCGGATTTACGCTCGCAACACACGACCTTGAAATCCGGGGCGCAGGTGAGCTACTGGGCGAAGAACAGAGCGGACAAATCCAATCCGTCGGTTTCACCTTGTATATGGAAATGCTTGAGCAGGCTGTCGACGCGCTGAAATCCGGCAAAGAGCCATCTTTAGACGACTTACTCAAGACGCAAACAGAAGTGGAACTCCGGTTACCGGCCCTGCTGCCCGATGATTACATTCCGGATATCAATACCCGCCTGTCGATGTATAAACAGATCGCTAGTGTTTCGAATCCTGATGAACTGAATGAATTGAGAGTAGAATTGATTGACCGCTTTGGCAAACTGCCGGATGCCGCCCTCAACCTGTTAGAAATCAGTAAGCTGAAATTGGAAGCTGCAGCACTGAAGATTAAGAAAATTGAAGCGCACAGTAAAGGCGGTTACATTGAATTTGATCTTAATGCTAGTATTAATCCGGCATATTTAGTGCGGCTCTTGCAATCTCAGCCGAAACAATACGGCATGGATGGCCCAACGAAGTTTAAGTTTACCCTGCCGCTGGAAGAACGAAACCAGCGACTTGGTTTTATCCGAGATATGCTGAATGAATTTCAGCAAAATATACTACTGGCTTCCTGAGATGTCAGGGAGTAATCATGATGAAGAATCGCCTTCTAGGTCATAATGGAGTCATAATGAATAAGCTGATCCCACTGCTAATGTTATTAATTGCCATGCCTTCTTGGGCACAACGTCAATTTGACATTGAAGTGATCATTTTTAAGCGCGTCGTGAATGCTGAACAAACCAATGAGACATGGCCCAATGTACTCCCACCGATAGATTACCAAGATACAGGTAGTCTGAGTTCTCAGGCCTATTTAAATCAAAAAAGGGTTACACGGTTACCAGCCTCAGAATATCAGTTGAACAAACAGGAAGAGAATCTGAGAAGTCATGCAGGCTTTCAAGTATTGTTGCATACTGCCTGGCGTCAGAATGATGAAGGCAAGTCAAATGCCCCGGCTTTTCATATCTTGGCCGGCAAAGATTATTCATCTCAGTTTCACCCGGACGGTCGTGAAATTACACCTTCAACAACCACTCAACAATCTCCAATTGAAGATACGATTGAAAAAACCGTCCCGAAACCCCTTTATGAGCTAGATGGCAAGTTACAGGTTTATGTACAACATTATCTCTACGTGGACGCCCTCTTGGATCTGAAGGAACCGAGTGTTCGAGATATTGCTGTTGAAGAGACACCGATTGATTTTTCAAAAAATACGACGGACGGAGATGAGAATGTCCAGTTTGGTCATCTTCAATCGATCTCTCCGACGGTCACAGAAGAACGTTTTCTGAAGTCATATCGACTGGATCAAAAACGCAGAATGCGTAGTGGTGAAACTCTCTATTTTGATCATCCCCTGATGGGCATTATCTTACAGGTCAGAAAAGTTCAGGATGCATCATAACAAGACGATCAGAGCATACAGCGGTTTGATGTCGTCACAACCATAAAAAGAATGCCCGCTTACTAAGCGGGCATTTTTATGACAAATTCATCATCTGGTTTAATGAAGTTTCAAGTTTGGCCGGAGCACGCGGTTGATCCGCCCAACCAACAACATCAACGCAGTCTTAAACATCCCGTGTAGCGCCATCTGATGCATTCGATAAAGAGAAATATAAACCACTCGGGCAATTTTCCCTTCAACCATCATCGAGCCTTTCGTCAAGTTCCCCATCAGACTCCCCACAGTAGAAAAACGGCTCAGAGACACGAGAGAGCCATGATCTTTATAGATATAAGGCTTCATGTCGCGGTCATTTAATTTAGCAACAATATTTTTAAATGTCCGACTTGCCATTTGATGGGCAGCCTGAGCACGTGGTGGAACAAATGATCCATCCGGTTGTGTGCACTGGGCCAAATCTCCGATCACGAAAATATCTTCATCTCGGGTGGCCTGTAAGGTATTCGTCACCACCAGCTGATTAATCCGGTTGGTCTCCAGGCCCGCGATATCTTTCATAAAATCAGGCGCTTTAATACCTGCGGCCCATACCATGATTTTCGCTGGAATCTTTTCACCGTCTTTGGTCGTCAGGCCATCTTCTTCAACTTTCGTAACCATTGTTGAGGTACGGACATTCACGCCCAGCTTGGTGAGTTCATGATGGGCAGCAGAAGAAATTCGCGGAGGTAAGGCAGGAAGAATCCGCTCACCGGCTTCAATCAAGTGGACATTCAACTTACTTGAATCCAAATCACCAAAACCATAATTGCGCAGCTCTTTTACCGCATTGTGTAGTTCCGCAGAGAGCTCAACACCCGTCGCACCGGCACCAACAATCGCAATATCAACAGTACCGTGACCATTTTTTGCGTGAAGTTTCAGGAACTCATTATTCATCTCGGTCCGGAATAAATTGGCCTGCTCCGGGCTATCCAAAAAGATACAGTGATCTTTAACGCCCGCAGTATTAAAGTCATTCGATGTTGAGCCAATCGCCAATACCAGAATATCGTATTTTACTTCACGGCGAGGGATCAGCAGTTCACCATGCTCATCTTTCAACTCGGCTAAAGTAATGACTTTCTTATCCCGATCAATCTCTTCGAGATTTCCCATCTGGAAATCAAAGCTATGGTTTCTCGCATGAGCCCGATAACTCAATGCGTCAACGCCTTCATCCATAGAACCCGTTGCGACTTCATGCAATAACGGCTTCCATAAATGACTGGCATTTCTGTCCACTAATGTGATCTGGGCTCGCCCTTTTCTTCCTAATGTGTGGCCTAACTTAGTGACAAGCTCTAAACCGCCTGCACCACCACCAACAACAACAATACGAGTCACAACAAATTATCCTCAAAATGAATAAACATGGTATAGCCCGGAATAACCACTCCGAACTAGAAAAATAGGACGAGTAAAGAAAGTTGAAAGTCACTTTTCTGCGAGACACGCTGATATCGATAAAGCATCACTTTACTTCTACTTCACATAAACTGTCGTCAGGTTGATACCTGCTCTCATTTTATTTTGATTTTTATCAAATTTTAATTTAATAAGAAACATTATAAGGAGCAAATCAAGTCATGCAAGCCAAGATTGTAAGAAAAACCAGCCCTTTTCGGTGGCCTTTCCCAAAATTACAATCAATCACTTAACTTTATGAAAAATATAATATTATTTGTTTTTAAACTGACGAATCGTCTGAAGATGTTGAGATATCTTCTTGAATTTATGACTTTGTGTCTCGTCCCAAACAATATCGTAGTAATTGCCCAGCTCTTCAGCCGTTTTCCCGCTATCTAACGCTTCATCATGTTTTGACAGCACAACCAAGCAATGCTCTTTATTTTTCAATCTAAATTGAGAGACACACTTTGTTGCAATATCTTCATATTCTTCCGGGCGGTCAATCTTCCCTTGCATATTGTTTTCAGGGTGTAGATTCGGATTGAATAACACCTGTTTCATGCTGCATAAAAAACCAATTCGTTCAGACCAGTAGCCTCCCAGTCCGACCCCACAAATCATCGGGTGTGGGTCATCCGTCAATTCAATCGCTTTGTGTACTTCTTTCAGGAGATGCTGCATATCGTGTCTGGGATGAAGCGTGCTATAGCTGATAAAACGCACATCATCATCAATAAATTGTAATTGCAGTACCTTTTCATGATTCCCCGGACTGGTTGAATCAAACCCATGTAGATAAATAATCATAACAATATCCTTTCCAACATACAGACTGAACCTAGCATGAAATACACCGGTGATACAGTGAGTGCGACATGAAAATTGTCAATCAACCTCCTTGCTCTCTTCGAGGCTCTCCGTGTATTCGATGACTCTCCGTCGTCACGAAAATCCGTCTTCGAACTGTGCTTTTATCCGTTCGGCCGCAATTTGCATCTCTTTGTTTTCCCACATCTGAAAAGCAATCAGATACCATAACATAGCAAGCATTCGAACTCTGGGCAGCCAGGCTTTCACTCCCTCGATCCAGAAATCAAGCTCGGTAATATTCCGATGTTGACAATATTGCCCGACAGCCGTGAGTAAATTGGCATCGGACATATCAATCGTCATCGCTAAATCCATTCTTGGATCGGCCAGAGACGCGTACTCCCAATCAATCACTTTGATCCCTTGGGCCGTTTTGATCAGATTGTGGCAGCCCAGATCGAAGTGGCAAAGAGAGTGTGGGACTTCAGAAATATTGGGGAGTGTTCGCCAAGTTTTATAAAGTGGCTCAATCGCACTCAGCTCAGCAGACATCGACTGTAATTGAAACCAGTAATGGTCAATGCGTGCCGTATAAACAAAAGGAACGATAGGCAGCTTGGTAATCGGAAATTGATGAATCTGGCTCAGCAGACGGGTCATGACTTCAATGTCATTGACAACAATTCTATCCCCTTCAATCCACTGAACCAGTAACCCTTGTTCATTGATATAAAGCGGTTCAGGCGAAATTTGCGCGGCTTGCTCTTTCAACGCTGACAGGATGTGGAATTCCTGATGACGGGAGATTGAAAATGCTTGAGTGACATCCGTCGAAGGACGCCACACAGTGGAAGGAGACCCTGGCATGTCAATCTTCCAACAACGGTTTGTCAAACCCCCTGCGAGTGTTTGTGCAACCGTCGGTGTTTCTCGGAAAAAATGAGTCAGCGACGCCAGAGACGGATCTAATTGACATGCTTCGGACCATGACATACGTGCCATCGCTGACGCCTCAACTCAGTGGATTAAAATCCCAAAAAGCTCTTTTCCTGCTCTTTCCGAATTTCAGTTTCATCAGCCCATTCAATGAGCCCCGAACGTAAATCCATCAGACGCATGGTCATTTTATAGTACACATCTTTATCGCTGCCCGTATCTTTCACGATACTCGATAAATTCCCGTACAGCATATATTGTGCACCAACCATTTTACCAAACTGAATCGAGCTGCTCTTATCGACTAACGCATCATTATTCTGGAAATCTAACTGCTTTTTAACCGCTTCGATCCGTGTCATATCAACAAAACGAAACTTCCCTGAATTCAGCATCTTGGTACTAATTGTGTCCGTAATCGACTCGGTATCGATATGTTCACTGGTTTTGTTTTTAATACTATCGACAAACACAATTGGACGTGAATTACGGGTGATGGCTGCCACAGAACCAGACATCATCATACTATCGACCATATCCGCTGCAATCTTTTGTAAATCTGTCGAACCAAAATCCACTGTTTTCGTTTCTACGGCTTGAGCATCGCCATAGGAAACTTTATTTGCACAACCACTCATGAGAGCAGCCAATCCCAACACGAGGATTATACTTTTTTTCATAAAGACTCACCTTGTCACTTACTGATTCAATTCTCTAATCTGTACTCTGAAATTCACAGCTTTCGGAGCAACAGCCACTTCAGATAACGAAACTTCATCCATCCCTCTAATAATGGCTTGTCGCCATGGGCCCGGCTGACTATTCACTTCCAGTCCCTGTTGATCATACCAATAAAAGCGGTATTGAATATGCTGATCTGAGGCGGTCTTATTTTTTATTCTGACCACACCTCGTGTATGATCGTTCACTTCAGCCGTCGAAATATCTTTCACTTCAACTTCAGAAGCTAATACTTTGTCACCATACAAGATCCGTTGGTATTCACTCTCAACGGTCAAGCCGGCAGTATGTGTATTGGAACACCCGACCAAGGCGAGCATAACAAAACTGAAGAGCCATTTATTCATCATAACCTTCCCAACTGTTTGTGCCAAATAACGGCGTTTTCTCCCTGACGTGAAAGCCAGACAAATGTTGTTCCTTGTGCAGGAACATTGAATGTATACGACTGCTGTCCTACGGAGAGTGTTTGTTCACCGGCTGATACAACTTTTGTCGCACTGAAGACTGCACCGGGTAACGTAATCCAGCTTCTGGTATCCGGCTGCTCTGTCAAAGTGTTCCATACATTAAGCACCAGATTTGCGACTTCAGCACCGTTATTATCATCTTTTGTGGCTTCTTTGCGCAGCGTATTCTTTAACATTAAGCGTAATATTTGTCGAAAAACAATCGATGTAATCCTTTCATTCAGCTGTTTTCTTGCCATCAGATTGGTATCAACTAACCGTTGGCCTTCAACCATAACACCATCAAGCGTCACCGGGAGAGCATCTGATGGCTGATAACCTGAATAATAGGGCAACGCCAAAGAATACAGATTCATTCTGCCAAGGCTATCATAGATCGGCAAAGACAGCTGCCAACCTTTCAGTTGATCAACAACCCCTTGCTCCTGAATGACAATCACCCGTCCCTGATTTTGACTCAGCTGCGGCAAATGACCATATTTTTTTCGCAGTGAAACCACATCCTGATTCATACCCAGCTTTTGTGCACATCGGAGGGTACTCTGCGCCACACTGGTATTATCAGGCGCGACCGCGAGCGCTCGTCGATAATCGACGTAGGCATCATTCAAGTTACCACTGGCTTCATATAACAACCCGGACAGATAAAACAGATAACCATTCTGAATCGACTGAAGAGTGCTTCCCGTGCTGGGATAACGAGCCATCAACCCACCAAGGTTCGGCTGAACCCCCTCTTGTTTGAGACGATCCCGCTCTTTTATTAATTCATCCTGCCTCTGGTTTCTCGCTTTTTCCTGAACCTGATTCGCCCGTCTCAGTTCGACTAACGCATCTTCGAGCTGATTCTCATAAACATACGAGAGTGCGAGATACAAATGTAAAAAACCGAGTTCATAGTCTGCCGGGATGTATGTCGTCAAACTATCATTCGCAAACAGACTACCCGCATTGGCTGCCTCGCGACTGATAGAAATAATGGCTTCATCCTGCTGTCGTCTGGCTGCCTGATCACTCAGATTCAAAAATGACTGGCTTTTGGGCACATCTTTATTCAGAAAATAGATCCTGCCTTTTTCCAGATTATCTAAAATTTGTCCCCCGAGATGCTCAGGAAGTTCCTGACTCGCCTTCTGATAGTCACCTTGCTTAACAGCCCGATACATATCCTGATTTTGTTCGGAGTAGTGACTGAATAGGTTGCCAGCCGAAAAATTGGCGCAAGCACTGCTCCCTAGCGCCATACATATCACTGCAATATGTCGTATCCGTATTCTCACAACGTTTCTGTGTCCGCCTGTATCTATTATTCATATCATCGAGATTAACTCATCAGACACCCATTAGTTCATTAAGAGCGGCCCCAGCGGTTTTCCTCCCAGAAGATGCATATGAATATGATAAACCTCCTGCCCGCCATGCGCATTACAGTTTATAATGAGACGATAGCCATCTTGAGCAATTCCTTCTTGCTCAGCCAATTTTTTCGCCACGGTAAAAAGACGACCTAAAGCCGCTTCATCCGCATCTTCAACATCATTCACAGTCGGAATCAGTTGATTTGGCACAATCAGGATATGACTTGGCGCTCGTGGATTAATATCTCGGAATGCAGTAACCAATTCATCCTGATAAAGAATTTCTGCCGGGATCTCTTTGCGAATAATCTTACTAAAAATTGTTTCTTCGGCCATATAACGCCTCTCTATCTGTTTGTTTATAAACCCAGACTCATAAAGCCAGTGACAATGAAAAAGTAACTATGATTTGGATTCATCACAACCCGTTAAGTTTCGTCGTGTTTTCGTACCCAATGTATTTTAAGCACTTTTCTCATGTTAAATACAGCAGAATGTCACGGATGTTTGACTCCATGATAACATCGCTCTTTTCCGTCAACAGCTGATCGAATCCGATCCGAATTTGAATTTTAAGTGGGTGATAGGTAAAGATACCGTCATATTTCACGCTGAAATAGATATTTATCACCAACTGACCTTGTTTTTTACTCTGGAGACCTTTATATCCTAACCTATATCGCTTGTCTTTTTCCTTCCGACTCCTACAAGCGAAAGCACGAGGATAATTTATGACCATTCATGTTGGCATCCTTGACGACGATCCAGTTCGTCTGATAACTCCGTTGCTTGATCACCGCATCATCGGTTCGCATACCGTACTTATCGGTGACGCGTCACAAAAAACCATCTATTTCCGGTTGCATAATGTTTTAGAACAACATGGTATTAGTAGCGAGTTTTACGAGATCCCTTCAGGTTCAAGCGTGGCATTAATTAAACACTCTATCTATCAATTGGCCCACGACCTGAAAAACAGAAATCAGGATATTCAGCTCAATGCAAGCTGTGGTCTTCGCCACCGGCTCCTTTCCGTTTATGAAGTTTTCAGAACGTTCCAATGGCCCATTTTTGTAGTTGAGCCTAATTCTGACTGTCTGTGCTGGCTATATCCGGATGACTGTCAAGATACCCAAGTTCAGGATCGGATTACCATTTCCGATTATTTAACCATCTTTGGTGCCCGGGGTGAATTTGTTGAGCGGGACACACCACCAGAGCTGGATACAAAACTCTGCAACATCGGCGCATCATGGGCAGGCCGTGCACTCGAACTCGGCCCGGGACTGGCAACACTGAATTATCTGGCAACAACATGCAGAAAAGAACAATGCCTTGATGTCGCTTTATCAGAAAAACAACAAGGCTACAAAGAACTCAGTCTTTTGATCCAAGACCTCGTCGATGCAAACATTGCGACTTATGCACACGGTATACTAACATTTGCAAACGAAGATGCCAGAAGATTTGCTAACGGAGAATGGTTAGAAACACTGGTACACAGTATCGTCAGAAAAATTCAGTGCAACATGCCGACAATTCAGGATCGTTCTTTAAATGTGCAAGTCTATCGTCAGTTAGGTGAGCGTGAAGTACGAAATGAGCTGGATGTTGCTACGGTGGTGAATAACAAGCTACATATCATCGAATGTAAAACCAAGGGAATGAGAGATGACGGTGATGATACCTTGTATAAGCTTGAATCACTGAGAGACTTACTGGGCGGCCTTCAGGCAAGAGCAATGCTCGTCAGCTTCCGTCCTCTCCGGCAAAACGACATTACCCGGGCACAGGATCTGGGATTGGCCTTAATTGGTCCCGAAGAGTTAAAAGCGCTAGAAACACATCTATCGCACTGGTTCACTCAAGCCGGAGGCCGCGAGAAACTCTCCTGAACCTGAATAAGGGTCAGAAACAACAAAAAGGGCTCATCAGCCCTTTTTAAATCTCTAAACCAGTGTTCATCACTCATGACAAACAAACTTGATTAGCCGTCATCTTCAGTAAAACTTGTCGGCAATGAACGTTTCATTTCATTCCAAATTTGTCGACTTTCAATCCCGTACTGGCGAATACAAGCGGAAAGATGCTCTAACTTATCGGTCCCGTTCGAGCAGATCGATAATAAATCTTTATAAAATTCCAACGCGAGTACACGTGCTTTGGGATTCGAAAAATAGTAACTACCGACACGATCATACAGTTTTTTCAGACCGTTAAAGATCAGGCCGTAGATTTGATTGCCAGAATGGAAAGCCAAACGCTGGAACAACATGTAATCATAAAAATTGAACGTTTTCGCCAATAGTTTCTGTTCACGAGCTTCCTTATCCCCATCTCCATCATCTTTCACATGCTGTGAAATCTTTTCTGAGTATGGTGAATCAGCCATGAATTGCTCCCATGAATCTGCATCCAGTAGCGCTTCACATGATCCAATCACTCGTTTGATAGTTTTTTCAGACTGAGCCTGATTCAACCGAAATGCGTAACGCATGAAAATCGGACTGATATTGGTTCTTGCCGCCAGCAAGTCTTCAACAATACTGGTTGCATTTTCAGCATCCAGCGTCATTAAAGTATCAAGGATATGCAACCCAGAGGTTTCCATAAACTGATTCACTTTTGTCGGCTTACCGTGCTGTATTGTCAACCAGCCATCACGAGCTAACCGTTGCAGCACTTCCCTTAATGTCGTTCTGGTAACACCAATCAGTTCGGACAATTCTCTTTCTGCCGGAAGAATTGATCCCGGCGCAAACCGCCCATTCCAGATACTTTCAATAATATACTTTTCTGCAAAGCCTGCTGGGCTTTTCGCCTTAATGACCATTCAATACTTTTCCAGTTTTGTTTATTTACAAAGTCAGGTGGCATCCATCATATCACCAGTTTGTACACTGCGAAAACGTTCAATATTCAACTTGCCACACAAGCCAAATTATTACTCACTGCACAACAAGTATCTTATGCGCTTTTTGATTTAGCTTAAGATTACCATTCTGAAACTTGAATAAAATATAAAGGAAATTTAGTACGATGGACAGGTGAAAAGCATAAAATTTTCCATAGTAAACTTACAAATATGTCATATTATTTCACATCACCACTGTTGATATAGTTATGGATAAGAATATTATCTTCGACATTATTTCCAAAGTTGTGACGTCACAATGATTTTGTATGCATTATGTTCATAATATGGACTACTTTTATGTAAAAACTTCAAGGGAACTCTCACTAAGAACTTATTGTATTTCATGAAATAATTAACCTACTGTAGAGTTTCCGGCAAAACACCCATGTCGATACATTAATCAGGGAGCAATGTTCATCAGGCATCACTCATGAATATTTGCTGGGATGTATGTAACTTTGAATGGATATCTTTCGTAAATTGTTACGAAAAAGAAGTGATGGATATCAGTGTCTGTTCATAACAACTATAAGAGTCATCATCATGCCGATTTCGTTAGGAAACGCGTTCATTAAAAATTTTCTGGGTAAGTCACCAGATTGGTACAAAGTGGCGATTATTGCTTTTCTCATTGTGAATCCAATTGTCTTTTTCACGATAAGCCCCTTTGCCGCAGGTTGGTTACTGGTTGTTGAATTTATATTTACACTAGCAATGGCCTTGAAATGCTATCCGCTTCAACCCGGGGGATTGCTTGCAATAGAAGCGATAGTCATCGGAATGACAAGCCCAGAGCAAGTAAAACATGAGTTAGTGGCGAATATTGAAGTACTCCTACTGCTGATGTTTATGGTGGCGGGTATCTACTTCATGAAGCAACTGCTTCTTTTCATCTTCACCAAAATTCTTTTAGAAATACGCTCTAAAGTAATCTTATCTTTAGCATTTTGTGTCGCTGCTGCGTTTCTTTCTGCATTTCTCGATGCCCTCACGGTTATCGCCGTCATTATCAGTGTGGCCGTTGGATTTTATGCTATCTACCACAAAGTCGCCTCTGGACAAGGTGACCACACACAAGATGAGCATTTATCGGACCTAACCAGAGAAGATCTGGAAAACTACCGGGCTTTTCTGCGTTCACTCCTCCTCCACGCTGGTATCGGAACTGCACTTGGCGGTGTCATGACAATGGTTGGTGAGCCACAAAACCTGATTATTGCTGATCAGGCAGGATGGCATTTCGGTGAATTTTTAATTCGTATGTCACCAATCACTGTGCCTGTTTTTATTAGTGGAATGCTCACCTGTATTGTTGTCGAGAAGATGAAAATTTTTGGCTATGGTGCCAAGCTACCAGACCCGGTTCGGCAAATTCTACGTGATTATGATCGGACACAAACACAAAGCCGTACCAATCTCGACGTTGCAAAACTATGGATTCAGGGATTAATTGCGATTTGGTTGATTGTCGGGCTAGCGCTTCACCTTGCATCAGTTGGATTGATCGGGCTTTCTGTGATTATTCTGGCAACCACGTTCAGTGGTATTACTGAAGAGCACGCACTTGGAAAAGCATTTGAAGAAGCATTGCCCTTTACAGCTTTACTCGCGGTCTTCTTCTCGATTGTTGCGGTGATTGTTGATCAACATCTGTTTAAACCGGTGATTGATGCGGTATTACACCTGAAGAATGCAGATCTTCAACTCGCGATGTTCTACGTGGCTAACGGATTGCTTTCAATGGTTTCGGACAATGTGTTCGTGGGCACGGTTTATATCAACGAGGTTAAAACCGCACTCGCGGAAGGTATAATCTCACGTGATCAATTTGATCTGCTAGCGGTTGCTATCAATACCGGTACGAATTTACCTTCTGTTGCAACCCCCAATGGACAAGCTGCGTTTTTATTCCTGCTGACCTCGGCACTGGCACCGCTCATCCGACTATCTTACGGACGGATGGTGATAATGGCTCTACCATATACCATTGTTTTAACACTTGTTGGCTTGATCGGTATCATCTTTTTCCTTGAACCTGCAACTGCACACTATTATGATCTGGGATGGTTAACACACCATATCCCAAATGCATTAAAACATGCATCAGCATCACTGGGTCATTAATAATAGATTGAGTCTAAAACAGTTTCGCGTTAAAAAGCTCTGTAGAACAGAGCTTTTACTTTATAAGGATATCCCATAGTGATCTTTGCCAAACTCAACCAGTTTTCTCAGACCAGAACATCCTGGGTCTTGTTGCTGCTATCTATCCTCTTTTTTGAAATGTGTGCGCTCTTTTTCCAACATATTTTGATGCTCGCTCCCTGCGTCATGTGTATTTATGAAAGGGTAGCGATGCTGGGAATAGGCGGTTCGGCAATCTTGGGACTCATTGCCCCCCGGCTGGCAATCTTCCGTTGGTTAGGTCTTCTCTCGTGGGGATATACATCCTATTCAGGGCTGTTATTGGCGCACCAGCATGTAGAGTATCAGTTTCATCCTTCACCATTTGCAACTTGTGATGCTTTTGTTCAGTTCCCGCAGTGGGCACCACTCAATCAATGGATGCAGTGGATGTTTGAAGCATATGGCGACTGTAGCAAAATCGTGTGGCAGTTTTTAACTTTATCGATGCCACAATGGTTGGAAATCATCTTTGCCATCAATCTTTTTGTTGCCTTTATTTTCTTAATTGCTCAATTTTTCAAACCTAAAAGACGCGGCTTATTTGAATAACGACAAAGGGAGACCATCTGGTCTCCCTTTGTACTTGTCAATCAACGTCAAATTTAATCTCTGATCGGCGGTGGCGCTAACACTTCTCGATTACCGTTATGGCCGGGAGCACTCACGATACCCTGAGCCTCTAATTGCTCGACAATTCTAGCCGCGCGATTATATCCAATCTTAAACCGTCGCTGCACACCGGAAACCGACCCTCTGCGCGTTTCAACAACGTGCTCAGCAACCTGATCAAATAATGGATCGATATCTTCGTCACCTTCGAGTTGTTCTCCCGGTAACAGTGCTTCAGGCCCCTGATCCCCACTGACGATTTCTGAGATGTAGTTGGGTTGACCTCTGGCCTTCCAGTTGTTGACGACAGCATGAACATCATCATCAGAAGCAAATGCCCCATGAACACGTGTGGTATGACTGGATCCCGGCGGTAAATACAGCATATCCCCCATTCCCAACAGAGATTCAGCGCCACCCTGATCGAGAATGGTACGAGAATCCGTTTTCGTTGAAACGGTAAATGCAACCCGAGTCGGGATGTTCGCCTTAATCAACCCTGTAATCACATCAACTGAAGGGCGTTGGGTTGCCAAAATCAAATGAATCCCTGCAGCCCTTGCTTTTTGTGCCAAACGGGCGATCAGTTCTTCAACCTTCTTGCCAACCACCATCATCAAATCGGCAAATTCATCGACTACGACCACAATAAAAGGTAATTTTTCCAGCAGTGGTGGTTCTGCATCCATGCTATCACCGTCCTTCCAGAGGGGATCATGAATCGGATGCCCTGCCTTGGCAGCCATATCCAGCTTTTCATTGAAGCCTTTAATATTTCGCACACCCACAACCGACATCAGCTTGTAGCGACGTTCCATTTCTGCCACACACCAGCGTAATGCATTGGCGGCATCCTTCATGTCCGTCACAACCTCTGACAAAAGATGAGGAATCCCTTCATAGATTGAAAGCTCCAACATTTTCGGATCAATCATGATAAATCTGACTTCTTCCGGAGTCGCCTTATACAGCATACTGAGGATCATCACATTCACACCGACGGATTTACCCGAACCTGTCGTTCCCGCAACTAAGACATGAGGCATTTTTGCTAAATCGGCAATCACCGCATCGCCGGCAATATCTTGACCGAGTACAATCGTCGTCGGGGATTTTGAACGCTTAAATTTATCACTGCTCACGACATCAGAAAGGTAGACCGTCTGACGGCTTAAGTTTGGCAACTCCAAACCAACATAAGGTTTTCCCGGAATCACTTCGACAACCCGAACCGCAGGAGTTGACAGAGAGCGAGCCAAGTCTGTCGATAACCCGGAAATTCGGCTCACTTTGACGCCTGGGGCTAAATCGAGTTCAAACCGGGTAATGACCGGACCGGGATAAATTCCCACAACACTTGCCTGAATCTTATAATCCAATAGTTTAGACTCAACCAGTCTTGCCACTTCCGTTAGCATATCCTGATCAATAAAGTTTTCTCTTTTCTCTGGATGATACAACAACTCTAACGTCGGTAATGGCTCTGTCGGTGTTGGTAGATCAATAGTCGGCTGTACCAGAAATGGATTTTGCTTCGCCAATTCGGTTTTCTTGGCTTCAGACACTAAGTTTTGGAAAGCAACAACATCTTCATCCTCTGTCTCCTCGGAGATGTCAGGCTTATCATCTAATGCGTCTAAATCAGAGATTGTTGGTCCGTGGTCACTAACATCAATATCAAACGCTCCCAATGAATGACTGATCGACTCGGTAGCAGCCGCCTCATCCTCGATTGAGTCATCGTTCCAATCGCCTTCAGCAAAATCATCATGTTGCTGCGCGGCTTTATCCAGTTCTTCTATCGTTGCAGAAAATTGTTTATTCCGCTCAAGCCACTCATCATTGATATCCGATGTAAGCTGTTGCTGTTGAGATACCTCCTCAACATCTTGTTCACTCTGAGGTATGTGGATATTAAAGCGACGCACATCAGCAGGAGCGTTATCGCGAGGAGCATCGCTAGTAGGTGCTGATGCTGTATCCGTGTTATCCGATTCAACAACAGATTCTGTCGGTGACAGACGATTTTGAATGTCTCGTTCAAGCAAAGCAGCCGATGATTCAATTCCCGGGGACAGAATTGTCTCACTCTCCCCCTTCCGAAACAGTGCGACACCTTTTTGCGCGAATGCAATGGCTTGCTCCCCGAGCCATTCAACGATCGTTAACAATGAAATACCGGTGAGTAATGTAAAACCTGCGCCCCAGAGAAACAGAAAAATCAACGTACTGCCCAAGACATTAAATGTGGGTAGTGCCAGACTGCTCAAAACATCACCGACGACACCGCCGGAAGAGAAATACCACAAATCATCAAAATTGATGTCGGCCAGGCCACAACTTGTCAGCAGAACGACTACGAAACCGAGTAAACGAGTTCCCCAAAGCATAAAATCGAAGGGTTCATCCTCATCACGGGCGCGAAGCCCTCCCCATGCAATCAGCGTAATCACCAAAGGGAGCGGGTATGCCAGTGAACCAAAAATAAAGAAGAGTGTATCAGCGATCCAAGCACCGATATATCCACCGGCATTATGCAGTTCCCCTCCCCAAGCGGTCTGAGACCAAGACGGATCAGCAGGGCTAAATGTCAATAAAGCCACGGAGAAGAAAACGGAGAGGAGGACAGCCAAAATCAAAACACTTTCTTTTAGCCGCTGAACGCCATTTAAGCGAGCTGAAGTCGTGACCTCGGCTCTGGTTTTGATAATGGTTTCGACTTTACTTTTGTTCTCTTTGAACATAACCAACTTTTTGCCTAAACCTCATGTCAAAGCATTATGCGTGACATGAATTGAAATAAAAACAGTCCGAGCGGCCCAAGCCGCTCGGTTTATGTTGTGATTTAACCATAACATCAGTCAAAACCCAATGTCGTTAAGTCAGAATACAGAAAGATATTCGAAACATGCTTTCCGACTAACGGACTTTAATGACTAACTGATTTGTCTGTTTCACTTCTTCCATCACCACATAGGTTCGAGTATCGTTTACACCTGGCAGTCGTAGCAACGTATCGCCCAAAAGCTTCCGATAGGCTCCCATATCCGATACCCTGGTTTTCAACAGATAGTCAAAATCCCCTGAAACCAGATGACATTCCTGAATGTCGTCTAGTTTTTGTACCGCTGTATTGAATTGTTCAAATACATCCGGAGCCCCACGATTCAATGTAATTTCAACAAAAACAAGTAATGATGCATCAAGATACTGCGGATTCAGGAGTGCTGTGTATCCGGTAATATAGTTCTGACGCTCAAGTCGTCTCACACGCTCCAAACAGGGTGTTGGAGACAATCCAACACGTTTGGATAACTCTACATTTGAAATCCGGCCATCTTTCTGCAATTCATTCAAAATGTTGCGATCAATCCGGTCTAAATCCTTGGACGGCTTTTTATAGTTGTCTGCCATGTTTATTCCACCTTATTTACTTCCTTGCAAAAACATACAACAATTTTTTAACACAAAATATCTCAAACTACAGGACTAAAATAAGTCATATATTCGATATATTATACAAACACCCAGTGAATACAACCAAATACAAATAAGGGGTCAGGATGATGATTGGCATACCGAAAGAAATCAAACGTCATCAATACCATACCGGTATGACATCATCCCATGTATAAGAGAAGCGATATCTCAAGGTCACCAATACTATGTTGAAACGAACACCAATATTGGCATCCGCTTCTCTGACGAGAATGACATCACCGTAGGCGCATCCATTCTTCCTACTGCTGACGATATATTTGCGAAAGCAGGCATGATTGTAAAGGTCAAAAACCTCTGAACGTCAAACGTGAAAAACTACCAAAAGGGCAAATATTATCGATTTATTTACACCTTGCACCAAATTTTCCACAAACTGACGACTGAATCAAGAATAAAACTATCTCTATTATTAGCGGACAGGTAATTGAATGTCCTTAAACATTTCATCAATTTCCTGATTCGACTTGAGAGAAATTGCCTGCTCCACCACAGGGCGAGTCAAATGAGGTGCAAAACGTTCCATAAAATCAAACATATAAGAGCGCAGGAAGGTACCTCGACGGAAACCGATACTCGTGGTACTCGAACCAAAAATATGGCTGGCATCAATTGCCACTAAATCTGCATCACGCATTTTATCAACAGCCATGCTGGCAATCACCCCAACCCCCATGCCGATCCGGACATAAGTCTTAATCACATCTGCATCCGTTGCTGTAAATACAACTCGTGGGCTCAATCCAACCCGATCAAATGCCATATCCAGTTCAGACCGTCCGGTAAAACCAAAGACATAAGTCACCAAAGGATATGTGGCTAACTCTTCGATGCTCAACTTATCGCGTTGTGCTAAAGGATGCCCTTTTGGTACTACAATTGAACGATTCCAGTGATAACACGGTAACATGATTGCATCCTGATACAAATGCAGTGCTTCTGTTGCAATCGCAAAGTTAGCGATCCCTTTGGCAATCGCTTCTGACATCTGACTCGGCGTTCCTTGATGCATATGCAGAGAAACTTTAGGATATCTGGCGGTAAACCCTTTGATCACATCCGGCAGTGCATAACGGGCTTGTGTATGCGTTGTTGAGATATTCAATGTCCCCATTTCTGGGTGAGTATGTTCACTGGCAACGGCTTTAATACTTTCAACCCGGGACAGAATCTCCTGTGAAATTTTAACAATATCTTCCCCGGCAGAAGTCACCTGAGTCAGATGTTTACCGCTCCGTTCAAATATCTGAATCCCAAGCTCATCTTCAAGTAAACGAACCTGCTTACTAATTCCCGGTTGAGATGTGTACAAACTCTCGGCTGTAGCTGAAACATTCAGATTATGATTCACTACCTCCACGATGTATTTTAACTGCTGTAGCTTCATGTCAACCCCGTATTTCTGCAGCAAATTACAAACTTAGGCATTTTATATAATCATTAGTTATAATGCTTAATGAGGAGAATTTATACCCTTTTTTGGCTGCAAGTTGGAAAATAATTGGAACTTTTCTGCGAGTTGGAGCCTCATTCACTGAATAATTAAGTGATCTATTAAAGAATAATGGGGGATTCATTGGTAGAACACGATAAATTTTATTATGCTATACGAACTTACCGTCAAGGACTATGCCTCTTGAATCCTTCGACTGGTTGAATTCACGATGTACGGATTGATGCAGGAACTATGAGTATAGGATTAATCATTGCCTTGGTTGGCGTATTGCTCCTTCTGATTTTAGGCTACAACATTATGTTGCAGTATAAGGTCAAAGTTGAAACAGCAAGAAAACACGAGTCTACTCGTTATGTCGCAATCATTGATGCCACCGAGGATCTAATTGGTAACGCCCACCATGTCCCTTACAGTAAGGACTTGTTGCTGTGTTTGAATAATCGAATTCTAGATTCGCTACAAAATATGCATGAGCTGGACCCCAAAAATAAACAACTGGCACATCGTATCGAAAACATGCAAGGACAAATAAAAAATCTGCGTGAAAATCATCCGAATCAGGACAGTACAACATTCAAATCGCCAACCAATGATAAACAAGCGATTACAATGCTCAAGCTCGTAAAACGCCTGAGAGATACGATTCGCAGTGAGCATAATAAAGGGCGTTTAGATACTCAGTCATATGTGACAGAGAATGCGCGTTTGGAAATGATTCAGATACGAATCAATATTGAGAATGTCATAAAACGGGCCAATGAGTCGATTGTTCGAGGGCAACCGGGAACGGCGATTCAACTCTTGAAGAAAGGTATCGATGTGCTCAGTACAAAAAATGATGCTTATTCAAATCAAGCGCGGGAAAAACTGCAAGCCATGTACGATGAACTTGAGAACAAACGTCAACAGAAGAAAACGTCCGTTGAAAGTCAGGGCGATCGAGAGCGAGATGACGATATGGAAGCGCTCTTCGGTGAAAAGAAAAAATGGTAGCCACCTCCTTCTTTATTTGAATTTTATCTATTAATGACAGGTCGCTCTGGCGACCTTTTTAAGTTTAAGAACCATGACCAGTAACGACCAGTATCAGCAATTACTCCAACCTATTCATAATTTTCTACAATGTGAAACCCCCGAAGCGTGGATTAACGAGGCAAAAAAGCCAGAAAATTTAAAGATCATTCTGATTGATCATCTTTTGTGTGAATTGAAGGCCGGACAATCTGCAATGTATCTCATCCGTAAGTACGCAGTCGATACGGCAAGTGCATCAGCTCTGCTTGCATGGTTTCAACCTTATGAAGATTTTGCTTATCGCAAATTAGGCTCTCTCATTGAATTGAAAGGCAAAAGCCAACTCTCCAAAACAATCATGGCAAAAGCTCATTCGTCATACAGCCAAGATTTAATCGATAAAATGGTTTTACTGATCAAAGAAGAGCTCCATCACTTCTATCAAGTACTCGAGATAATGGAGAAAAAAGGAATTGCCTATGAGAATATTCCAGCCGGTCGTTATGCAAAAGGACTATTATCACAGGTAAAAACCTATGAACCAGATGCTCTCATCGATAAATTAATTATCGGTGCCTACATTGAGGCGCGATCATGTGAGCGTTTTGCCAAACTCGCCCCACACATGGATGACGATATAGCGAGGTTCTATATATCTTTATTACGTTCAGAAGCCCGTCACTATCAGGACTACTTAACACTGGCCCAGCAAATTGCTCATCAAGATATTTCTAAACGGATCGATACGATAGGAAAAGCCGAAGCAGAACTGATTCTCTCTCCCGACTCTCGCTTCAGATTCCACAGTGGTATCCCCTGCTGAACTACTGCTGACAGAATTTTCCGCTCACCATGAATAGATGTTAAAAAATAGATACGCAAAAACAGGAGCTAAAAGCCCCTGTCCCATAAAATCAATCTTGCCGTAAACAGAACAATCCACTCATTTATAGATGGAGTGAGTGATTAATACTCTCCAGAATCGCTGCTGGTTCTTGTGCTTGAGTAATCGGTCTGCCGATAACCAAATAATCAGAACCGGCTAAAATCGCTTCCTGAGGCGTCATAATCCGCAGTTGATCACCAACATCACTTCCTGCCGGGCGAATCCCTGGCGTCACTAACTGAAATGACTGACCTAATTGCTCTTTGAGCTGACGAGCTTCCTGAGCAGAACATACAACACCATCCAGCCCTGAATTCTTGGTCAATGTCGCAAGCCGAAACACTTGCTCTTGAGGTGACACATTTAACCCGATATCAGCCAAGTCATGTTGAGACATACTGGTTAAGACCGTAACACCAATCAATATCGGTCTATCTGCACCATAAGGTTCGAGTATTTCCCGAGCAGCAGTCATCATCCGTTCGCCACCACTGGCATGGACATTCACCATCCAGATACCAAGTTCAGCCGCAGCTCTGACCGCTTTAGCACAAGTATTGGGGATATCATGAAATTTCAGGTCCAAAAAAACAGAGAAGCCACGTTGATGTAATGCACGAACAAAATCAGGCCCAAATAACGTGAACATCTCTTTTCCGACTTTCAAACGGCAACGCTGTGGATCAATTTGATCAACAAAACGCAACGCTTCGGCTTGATTATCATAATCCAGTGCAACAATGACTCTTGGCTCGCTCATTTTTTCTCCTTTGTTTATTTTTATCTTCAATCAATCGAATTCTCGTTTCAAGAGCGATCCTTACTCTCCGTCTAAACCCCGAATCGGTTTAACCTCTCCCCAACTCTTACACGATGGACAGTGCCAATATAATGAGTGAGAAGAGAAGCCACATTTCCGACAGCGATAATAAGGTTTTATTCTCATCTGTTCACCGACCATGCTTTGCAATGCCGATAAACTTTTTTTCGCCCGCCCTTCTTCAGCTTCCGCTAAATGATAATCCATCAATCGGTAAAAGCCCTTCATAGTCGGATTTTTCACCAGTTGTTTCGTCAGTAAATCTAGCGCGGCCCCCACACCTTCATGGTGAGCGACCAACTGGGCTAGCATCAATTCAGCTGAGGCACCCGCTTGATGGGCAATACATTTCCTTAAAAAATCAATCAGTCCCTGTTCATGACCGGAACGGTGATAACACTCAGCAAGTGTCGGTAAAATTTCACCAACATAATCAACATCCTGCTCAAGCACCATCTCCATATAACGAATTGTATTCCGATAATCTTCTTTCTCTAAATAAAGCTTTCCTAGACCAATACTTGCCCTGACACATTTCGGATCTTCCGATAGCGCTTTTTTGTATATTTGTATCGCTTTCATGTCATCACGCATCGATTGTGCGTCCGCTGCAAGCTCACACCAAAAGTAAGCAATACTCTTACGCATCTTTTTACGGCCAAGTTTAACCAAGGCATGGGCACATTCTATTGCTTTCATCCACTCCCGGGTTTGCTGATAAATCGAAGTTAATTGAATTAACGCAGACTCTCGGTGCTCAGGCTCTTCAATGAGTTGTTCGAAAATGCGCTCTGCTCGATCCAAAAATCCGGCAACCATATAATCTTTTGCCAGTTGTTGCAGCGAGAGATTCTTTTGATCGATCGTCAACCCTGAGCGAGAGATCAGGTTCTGGTGAATCCGAATCGCTCGATCTACTTCGCCTCGAGAACGAAATAAGTTACCGAGCGCTAAATGCGTATCAATCGTCTCATCATCGACTTGGAGTAATTCGATAAAGTGATCAACCGCCTTATCCGATTGATCAGATAACAGCAGGTTAAGCCCCGTGACATATTGACGGGAGATTTGGTGGGATTGTTTCTGCTTGTCCTGCTGAGCGCTACGGTGCCCCATATACCAACCATAGGCAGCGGCGATCGGCAATAACAAGAAGAGTATTTCTAACATCGAGCTATATTATCCGATATTCAGTTTCTCTTTTGCAACCGGACGCTGAGTTTCACTCTTGCTCAGTTGCTTATTCAAACGACGAATTTGTAGTTTTGCTCTGAGATGCAAACTGCCAAAAATAAGCCACGCTATGGCAAAACCAGCGACAAAAACTGCTCCCAAAAGCCAAGATAAATGAAATTCACCTTTTGCTAATAAATAGTTGAACGTGACAACTTCTTGATTTTGAGCGCCCAGAGCTAAGGCAACAAGGAAGAGAACGAGAAGAAAAATGATTTTTAGGACTCTCATAATGGGCAAACCTGCATCAGTTATTGGCACCCCTGATTATGCAAGAAAATCACCATCCATACCATGATAATTGATAATATCGTATTCAAAAAAACGGCATATCGAATGATATGCCGCACAGATTCGTTTGCAAAAATCAGATCGCACTATTAACACGCTCTCTGAGCTCTTTGCCAGGTTTAAAGTGAGGGACATATTTACCATCCAATTCCACTTTTTCACCTGTTTTCGGGTTACGTCCAGTGCGAGGCTCACGATAATGCAGAGAGAAACTGCCAAAGCCTCGAATCTCTATTCTGTCTCCCTGTTCCAACGATGTTGCCATATGTTCGATGATATCTTTTACGGCATCTTCGATTTCTTTCGCGGACAGATGAGTTTGCTCTGCGCACAATCTTTCAATCAATTCAGACTTCGTCATAGTTTCCCTCTTCTTATTTGCAATATCAGCATCAAAATCCTAACTAAAAAAAAGGAGCCAAACCGGCTCCTTTTTTGCGAATTGCATTATTCGCCTTTAGCAGCCTTGAAAGCATCTGCCATAGCATTACCGAACGCGCCTTCTTCTTGCTTGTTCAGTGAAGCCATTGCTTCTTGCTCTTCTGCTTCATCTTTCGCTTTAACAGATAGATTGATAACGCGGTTCTTACGGTCTACACCAGTAAATTTCGCTTCAATACTATCACCAACGCTCAAGATGAGAGATGCGTCTTCAACACGGTCACGAGATACTTCAGAAGCACGGATGTAACCTTCAACGCCATCTTCTAGTTCAATTGTAGCACCTTTCGCATCAACTGCAGTAACAGTACCATTTACTAGCGTGCCTTTTTTGTTGTCAGCAACATATGCGTTGAACGGGTCATTCTCCATTTGCTTAACGCCAAGAGAAATACGTTCACGCTCTGCATCAACAGCAAGAACAACAGCAGAGATTTCATCGCCTTTCTTGTATTCACGAACCGCTTCTTCTCCAGGAACATTCCAAGAGATATCAGATAAGTGAACCAGACCATCGATGCCGCCATCCAGACCGATAAAGATACCAAAGTCAGTGATAGACTTGATCTTACCTGTAACTTTGTCGCCTTTCGCCTGAGCTTCAGCGAACTGTTGCCATGGGTTGGCTTTACACTGTTTCAGACCCAGAGAAATACGACGACGTTCTTCATCGATATCCAGAACCATCACTTCAACTTCGTCACCGACGTTGACAACTTTAGATGGGTGGATGTTCTTGTTCGTCCAATCCATTTCTGAAACGTGAACCAGACCTTCAACGCCTTCTTCGATTTCAACGAAGCAACCGTAATCAGTCAGGTTAGTTACACGACCAGTCAGCTTGTGGCCTTCTGGGTAACGTTTTGCGATTGCTACCCATGGATCTTCACCTAACTGTTTCAGGCCTAATGATACACGTGTACGATCGCGGTCGAATTTAAGCACTTTCACTAAGATTTCGTCACCAACGTTGACGATTTCAGATGGATGCTTAACGCGTTTCCAAGCCATATCAGTGATGTGCAGAAGACCATCAACACCACCCAAGTCAACAAACGCACCGTAGTCAGTCAGGTTCTTAACGATACCTTTAACTTCTGTGCCTTCTTGCAGTGTTTCAAGCAGCTCATCACGCTCAACACTGTTTTCAGATTCGATAACAGCACGGCGAGAAACAACAACGTTGTTGCGTTTTTGATCTAGCTTAATAACTTTGAACTCTAGCTCTTTATTTTCTAGGTGAGCGGTGTCACGAATTGGACGAACGTCAACCAGAGAGCCAGGAAGGAAAGCACGAATACCGTTGAGTTCAACAGTAAAACCGCCTTTAACTTTACCATTGATAATACCAACGACAGTTTCAGCTTCTTCGTATGCTTTCTCAAGAACAATCCAAGCTTCGTGGCGTTTCGCTTTCTCACGAGAAAGTTGAGTTTCACCGAAACCGTCCTCTACCGCATCCAGTGCAACATCGACTTCAGAACCGACTTCAACTTCAAGTTCGCCGGCAGCGTTCTTGAACTGTTCAGCAGGGATTGCAGATTCAGACTTCAGACCTGCATCAACAAGAACAAAACCGTTCTCGATAGCAACAACAGTACCCTTAACGATGGTACCAGTCTGGAATTCAGTCTCGTTTAGAAACTCTTCAAAGAGTTGAGCAAAAGATTCAGTCATTTATTTCATCTTCAAAATATTAAACTTCCACGGGTATCCTACCGCGTGGGGTTATGAATTTCGCCAATCATCATCCTTGAGACCGACGTTCTGCACTGGCCATTACTTAGCAAACTGCTAGCGAACTGCCAGTTTAGATTTAATATACTGTAGCGATGTTTCGAGAACCTGCTCGATAGACATAGACGTTGAGTCAAGAACCAATGCATCATCAGCGGGACGCAGTGGCGCAACGGGACGATTTCGGTCTCTTTCGTCACGTTCACGAATTTCGCTTAAAAGGTCATCAAATTTAACATCAAGCCCTTTAAGTTGCAACTGGTTATAGCGTCTTTTTGCCCGCTCTTCTGAGCTGGCATCCAAGAATATTTTGACTTCCGCATCAGGGAAAACAATTGTCCCCATATCTCGACCATCGGCAACGAGTCCAGTCTCTTTGATAAACGCACGCTGACGTCGAAGGAGCGCTTCCCGCACTCTGGGAAACGCGGCAACTTTAGAGGCTGCCATGCCCGTTTCTTCCTTACGGAGTTCTCCGGAAACATCCTCACCTTCCAGAATGACTTTGACCAAATCCCCTTCCGCAATAAATTCAACATCCAAATGCGTTGCCAAAGGTACCAAAGCATCTTCAGATTCGGTATCAACACCATGATGAATCGCAGCCAGAGCCAGTACACGATACAGTGCGCCGGAATCAAGCAGATCAAACCCCAACGTTTTAGCGATACACATACAAAGTGTACCTTTCCCGGCGCCACTCGGTCCATCAACGGTAATCACCGGTGTATAAGAAGACATGTCTTACTCCACTATTCAAATGATTGCGGCTAAAATCCGCACCTTGCCGGTGCCGCATTATAAAGACTCAACGGCTCAGGAGCCATAGGGGATTTTAAATCTTCCATATCCTTATTACTTTTCACAACATTTAGATAATAAAAAATTCATCACAAAAATATTTAAAACTATCAATAAGCAACTCGAATCATTAGAGTCTCGGTGGTAGCATAACGATAAGCATATGCTTTCCATAAATTTTAAGGCAGGTTACAGTGCATTCAACAACGTTAGGGCATTATCAAACAGACAACAGAATCTGGAATCAACAACATCTCGACAACTTGTTCATAGAAATTGGATTACAACTACAAAATACATCTGAGTTTTCTGGGTTTAATGAACTAGTCAATAGAAGAAAGCAAGATATTACGCGTATCTATCCAGAACTTGCCCATGGTAATTTAGCTGCGCTTTTTGAACACCCTCTGGCTATCCAACATATCCTGAATTTTCCTATCTCAACAATTCCCCAATTTTGGCATGATGTAGAAATAATCGCGATAAAAAGGTTTGGCAATATACTTGCCTGTTGGGCCGCTTATGAACGCTTTCTTATTTTACAACGGAGCCAGACAGTGTCGTTTACTTCCTGCTCTTCGCCACCAATAGAAGAATACGGCTATCAGTCTGAGATAGTAGATCGTATTGAAACTGATCAGCGGCTCTTTTTAACATTGCATAGCCATACAGCCCTGACACTTGTCGATGCTATAAGCTTAATTAATCTTGATGTTTTCATCATCGAGCAAAAGTGGTATGAAATGCTGTTCTGCCTTTATCTGTCGCAACGTGGCAGTCATTTCATTCTCTATCACACGAAAAACTCCCCATATCCACTGCTTGTTTCTACAGCCCTCATCCAGCACTGGCATGAGCGGGAAACTTGGTTAACATTCGATCCATTTTTTCAAGGAAATGGATGGCTCTCTTGTTTTTCGGCAGATATAGGGATGAACTTATATAGCACGGGGATATTTCACCCCCAAATTATTCAATTTACCGATTATAATTCTGAACTAGCGTTCTCTCAGTGCATCAAGGATACAAACGCAATTTGTGAAATTTTAAGGTTTTCAACAAGCGGCTCAAATCACATGAGATTGTTTTTTCTATATGTAGGGCAAAAGTATCTAATGAGAGAACTAATCAAATATGGAAAGGCTGTTTCATTAACTATCATTGAGCAGCAAGCTCTACTGCACTTATATGATGCACTAGATAGCATATGCTATTTGAAAAAAAGCTGTTATGATATTGTCGACGGTGCTGTTACTTACCAAGGTTTTTTACTTAATAGTTCCCTCTTAGGCGAGCTAACCAACTGTAATTACAAAAAATATAAATCACTTATTATCAAACAAAGAAAGAGATAGGGAGAACTTCTGTTGATAACACACATAATTCATCAGGTATCATACCCTAAGGCGCTTCTTCTATTAAGCATATCTATTTTATGTCTTCTTTGGCTTATCTATTTTTTACATTATTCTATAAAAAATAACTGGCATACACTAAGAACTATATATTATCCATATGTTATGTATACCTTTTTTGTTATATTATGGGTATTGACAAACGCCTACTTCCATACGGGATGGCTTGTAGAATATGGAGAAACAGGTGCTATTATTATAGCAAAGACCGCTAATATAGCTTCTTATATGTCATATTCTTCTGCCTTTCATTTCTCTTGTAGATTAAGATCGTCACGGAAAAATAACAAGATTCATTTTTGGCAATTCAGTTTACTTCTTGTCGCAACTTTATATTCACTTTACGCAAATATATTCACCGAAGATACAGTCACTGGTGTAACAATACGAGCACCAAGTGATTTTACAATCCATTTTGGTTCATTGACAGCAATTTTTTTCTCTACATCAATTATTTTTACTTCTTTATCATTCTTCAATTTACTATATTTAAGCTTTAAAGGGGATAACTTAAAAAGATTAAAATCAACTTATATGGTTATTGGAATGGTCATATTCATGACATCTACTGTATTAATACACATCCTAATTACTTATATCTATCATGATTTTTCTCTAACATGGCTTCCTCCTGCTCTTGCAATTAGTGAACTACTATTAATGGGATATGCCGTACTATGTCATCGATTTTATAGCTGGCGCTATTTATATTATATATCATTGACAGCTATTATTTCTACTTTGATTTATGTGATTCCTATAGTTATTTTTTATCATGAATCATATGAACATTATGTTATATTCATATCCCTCTGGTGTTTACTATGTGGTATTACTTGGCAAAAGACATGGAGCACTTCAGCCCAAATTATTAGCTTAATTATATATAACGATTCGACTCCACCTAGTGAAAAAATATCATCTCTTGATGCTGACTTTCAAAAATCTATTTCTCAAGCAATAGATCGATTAGCCCAAATTTTAAACTTATCTAAAGATGATATTACTTTAAATGATAATATTCGACACTATGGAATATATACTAATTATCTGCTTCATCACTCATCACCTTTACTTATAGAAGAAATAGAGCAACACATTAGTAATAGCGATAATTATAATCTTCGAAAAATTCATGAACAAATGTCTAAGGATCGAAGTGCTGTAATAATACCATTGTATGATGCAGAGAAATCCGTTTCACAACTATTCATGTCTCCCCATAAAAATGATGGTTCTTTATACTCAAATGAAGAAATACATGCTCTTCAAAAACTTTTAAAGAATTCTCAAATATATATTAACTATCAGTCTCGTATTAACCAATCTCAGGCAATGGCTAAATCGATAGCACATGAGATGAGAAATCCTCTTGCTCAAGTACAACTTCACTTAGAAAACTTAGCGAATTTTAGTTCTAACATGTCTCTTTCAACAGAGATTAAAAATGAAATTCAGCGAGGTATCGATGCAGTCCAACATGGTAATCAGTTGATTGATATCATTTTAAGAGAAGTGAACCAAACTCTGATCAATCATAAAAATATGGCGACATTTTCAATTACAGAACTGTTGAATTTTGCTATTAATGATTTTGCTTACGAATCAGAAGAAACGAAAGATCGAGTGAAAATCAAGTCAGATATTGATTTTAAAGTTCATGTTAATAAAACCTTATTTGATTTTATCATTTTTAATTTATTAAGGAATGCAATTTATTATTTTGATGATTATTCTGATAGTAAAATTGAACTGTCTCTTGAAGCTGGTGATGAATACAATAAACTTACTTTTACCGACTACGGCCCGGGTATTGAACCACAAATTGTACATAGAATCTTTGATGAATTCTTCACCTACCAGAAAAAAGGTGGCAGTGGCTTAGGCTTAAGCTACTGCAAAAGAGCAATGAAGCTCTTCGGTGGTGATATTCAGTGCCAATCAGTTTACGGTGAATATACAAGGTTTACCCTCACCTTTCCTCACATCAAACAAGAGGAGCAACTTGCACAACCAAAAATTGATGTGGCAGAAGCACCGACACCTGAACTGTTGCAATCAGCTCATACCGTATCTGCAAGTCAGAAACAGAGAATCGCGTTGGTTACTGATGATAATTCAACACAGCGAGCACTCGCAAAACTCTATTTGGAATCCCTTCATTTTACCGTTTATGAAGCTGAAAACGGGAAGGAAGCTGTTGACATGGTTCACCATAACACTATTGATATTGTTTTTATGGACGTTCAAATGCCGGTCATGGATGGCTTGAAGGCATGTACAATTATTAAAGAAACTCACCCGACGCTACCGATTCTTGCTCTTTCCGGAGAATCGGGTGAAGATGAAATTGCTCAGATAAAAAGAACGATGGATGGATGGTTGATTAAACCCACGACCAAACAGTTATTACAACAAACCGTACTCAAATGGTTGGAGGAGGATAGTCTTCAAGCGATAACACCAAAGCCCCAAACTAATACGATAGACACTTTATAGTCTGCTCTTCTTACATATAATCCGCCAACCAATAGCAAAACTGTTTTATCCGAACAATGGTCATCACTATAAGCTTATCCGACTACGGTTCTTCTCGAGAAGCGACATACCTATCCCCTTTACTGCCGTCACATCCTCTATTTGCGTGAATGGTCCATGTTCTTCTCTATAATTAACAATAGCTTGTGCTTTCTTTAAGCCAATCCCACTGAGGGTCGCGGCAACCTCTTCCGCCGTTGCGTTGTTGATATTGACGACGTTGGTGGGCTTAGCGGGTTGTTCCACTACGGCTGATACGGGCTTGTCTGCTGCATAAGCCGTTGGCAATGGCAGGCATACAATAGAAAGTACAGAAAGAAGTAATATTTTAAGCATAAGATTTATCTCCAAATCAAAAATTCAGATTCATCCTAGCGAAGCCTGCTAAAAATACGATAATGACCGATATAAATTAAGACGGGCTACAAAAGTAGCCCGTCTCAACAAACATATCAATTACATTCGGCTTATCATTGGGTCGCAAGATAATACTCGATATCGGTTTGTTCTCTTAAGATACTCAAAAGACCAGTGAGATCCTGTTGACGATTTAAACGTTGCATCTGGACAGCCAACTGCTGAGTTAATTGCTTATCGGTTGTCGATTCAACTTTCGTTAGCTTGACTAATACAATGTTTCCCTGACGATCTTTCGTCTGTCCATAAACAGGCTGGCCATCTTGTGGCTTTTGCATAGCAAAGACTGATCGTGCCAGCGGTGAGCTCCGATCAATCATCGTTAACTCACCAAATTCGAGCTGATTGTTCTCGAGCACTGTCATGTCACCCTGTTTTAAACCAGCAAGAACCTTCTCAGCAATTGCTTCTGTTTGCTGTTCAGCTTTCACTTTGGACAGTGCCTCAACCACCTGTGCTTTCACGGTATCGAAAGGTAGTAGCGTTTCTGGACGACTCTCTTCAATACGGACAACCACAATATCTTCAGGAGCGACCTCAAGTACAGATGAGTTCAAACCTTCGTTTTTGACTTCTGGGTTATTTAACGCTTTCTGAACTGGTGCAGCCCGTAGAATTTCTGGCAAATCAGTCAACGATACAAAATCAGTTGTATGAATCTTCTCTTGTATGGCTTTGGCAGCTTCATCTAAGGAATCCGGGCTTTCAAAAGCAACTTTTTCAAGATCGCTCTGTAATTGATAGAAACGATCAAGTGCCCGCTCATCGCGAATAGAAGCGATCACATCATTTTTAACTTCTGAGAAAGGTTTGACTTGAGCTGGTTTCACCGCATCCAACTTGATGATGTGATAACCAAAATTCGATTTCACAACACCAGAGAGATCACCTACATTTTTCAAGGCAAATGCAGCCTCTTCAAACGCAGGATCCATGACACCTTTTTCAAACCAGTCCAGCTCACCGCCCTTGCTAGCACTGCCCGGATCCTGAGAATCCTTTTTAGCCAGTGTTGAGAAATCAGCACCTTCTTTCAGTTGTTTCAGTAAAGCATCAGCCTGTTTCTCATCATTTACCAAAATATGGCTGACTTTACGCTGTGCTTTGATTGAATATTGGTCTGCATGATCCTGATAATATTTTTCAGCCTCATCATCAGTGACTTTTATCGATGACTTCAGTTTGTTTGCTGAAAGCTCAAGATAGGAGATTTTAAATTGCTCCGGACGCATGAAATTGTCTTCATGAGATTTATAATAAGCATTCAAATCATCATCACTGAGTTGAATCTTCTGCGCATAATCATCCATTGCAAGCGTAATCGTTCTGATTTCCCGCTTCTGAGCTAATAATGCGGCCTGAGCGTCAACTTCGCTGTCCAAAGTAAAGTCGCTCGATTGAACCGCTGTCAGAAGTTGGTTACGTAACAAATCACTTCTTAGGAATGTTGCAAAAGAATCAGGAGAAAAACCAGCACGACGCAATGCAGTTTGATAAATATCCTGATCAAACTTGCCGTTTGACTGGAATTGCGGCATATCCACAATCGCCTGACGGACTTGTTCATCACTAATTCTTAAACCCAGCGCTTCGGCATGTTGTTCAAGTAAAACATCATTCACCATTTTATCTAATACAGAACGGCGGAAAGATGCAACATAACTCGGATCAGCAAGCAGGTTCGAGAAATAATCACCCAATTGTGATTGCATTCGGTTCCGCTCATTTTGATAAGCTTGCTCGAACTCTGCCCGGCCTATCTTTGTGCCTCCAACCTTTGCTGCTGAATTATTGCTACCACCGACAAGGTAGCTACTGACTCCCGCAAATACAAATGACAAGATTATCAACCCAAGGATAATCTTAATCGCGATGCTATTCACACCCTCGCGCAACCGATCCATCATAATTTAATCATTCTCCGGCTTAATGGCCACTTACTCAGTAAAATACTCTGTTTCTCAAAACTATCTGTTCAAAAATCAATACTTTCCATCATCAAAAGACTTTCACAATTGATAGTTTTCAGAACCAACTATATTCAAAGCGAATGACGCGATAATATCAGAAAAAAGAAATGCGCATCACTATGATGCGCATATTTTCAAAACGTTTGACTTAATTTTGCCTCAATTAGCAAAATTCTGTGCACCAGATTAGTTACACGCGTCTTTCAGTGCTTTACCAGCTTTGAAAGCAGGTACTTTCGCTTCAGGGATTTGGATCTCATCCCCTGTTTTCGGATTACGGCCAGTACGGGCTGCGCGAGTACGAACGCTAAATGTTCCAAACCCAACCAGAGCAACTTGCTCACCAGACTCGAGTGTACCGCTCACTGCATCAATGAATGCATCAAGAGCACGGCCCGCAGATGCTTTAGAGATTTCAGCATCTGACGCAATTTTATCTATTAATTGTGTTTTATTCACTGTGATTCCCCTTTCTTCACCTATCGTTATATTTAAAGGTGATTTTTTGTTCCATTAAGTCCGAAAAATGGCTTAAAGCCTTGTTGTATCAGGGCTTAAGCCATAGTCAGTAACTATGGCCTCCAAAAAAAACGCTGACAAGCCTTTTTATGCGAATCAGCGTAAACTTTTAGTTATTTTTGCTGTACATCACTATTTTTGAGACTCAAACTCAACCCCCAACGGAGCTCGTTCCAGAGCCACAGTCAGAACCTCATCAATCCATTGCACAGGGATGACTTTCAGATCAGCAATGACATTTTCAGGAATTTCTTCCAGATCCCGTTCATTATCTTTCGGGATCAAGACGGTTTTTATCCCGCCTCGGTGCGCAGCAAGTAATTTTTCTTTCAGACCACCAATCGGTAACACTTCACCCCGTAATGTAATTTCACCAGTCATCGCGACATCGGCTTTCACTGGGTTACCGGTGAGACAAGACACAAGAGCAGTACACATTGCTGTACCGGCACTTGGGCCATCTTTTGGTGTTGCGCCTTCAGGAACGTGCACATGGATATCACGTTTTTCATGGAAATCGCTATTAATGCCCAATTTGTCTGCACGTGATCGAACCACGGTCATGGCGGCCTGAATAGATTCTTGCATCACATCGCCCAACGAACCGGTCTGAGTTAGTTTCCCTTTACCGACCATGGACTGCGCCTCAATCGTCAACAGATCGCCACCGACTTCCGTCCAGGCAAGGCCAGTCACCTGACCAATGCGGTTACTTTCTTCAGCTTTACCGTAATCAAAACGCTGCACGCCTAAGAATTCTTTCAAGTTGTCCTGTGTGACAGTCACAAGCTTGATATCTTTATTCAGCAGAATTTTCTTCACAGCTTTACGGCAAATTTTTGAAATTTCCCGTTCTAAATTACGGACACCGGCTTCTCTGGTGTAGTAGCGGATAATGCCGATGATCGCAGAGTCATCAATCTCAATTTCTGACGGTTTCAGACCATTTCGTTCAACCTGCTTAGAAACAAGATGACGTTTGGCAATATTCAATTTTTCATCTTCGGTATATCCCGAGAGACGAATCACTTCCATTCGGTCGAGAAGCGGTCCGGGAATATTCATTGAATTTGAAGTTGCCACGAACATCACATCAGATAAGTCATAATCGACTTCCAGATAGTGATCGTTAAAAGCGTTATTTTGCTCAGGGTCAAGCACCTCAAGCAATGCTGATGACGGATCCCCTCTCATATCCGATGACATTTTATCAATCTCATCCAAGAGAAATAATGGGTTTTTCACACCAACTTTGGACATTTTTTGTATCAGCTTACCGGGCAACGAACCGATATAGGTGCGCCGATGACCACGGATTTCAGCTTCATCACGAACGCCACCCAGTGCCATACGGGTATATTTTCGTCCAGTGGCGGCTGCAATAGAGCGCCCCAAAGATGTCTTACCAACGCCCGGAGGACCAACCAAACAAAGAATCGGACCTTTCAATTTCTGAATACGATTTTGAACTGCAAGGTACTCTAAAATACGCTCTTTCACTCGCTCCAGCCCATAGTGATCTTCATTTAAAATCACTTCAGCTTTCGCCAGATCTTTCTTCACTTTCGAGCGCTTCGACCAAGGAACATTCACCATCCAATCGATATAGCTCCGAACTACCGTTGCTTCAGCAGACATCGGAGACATCATCTTCAGTTTCTGGAGTTCCTGCTCGGTCTTTTCACGCGCTTCTTGAGGCATCTTAGAATCTTCAATTTTCTTCTTCAGTGTCTCAAATTCATCAGGCGCATCATCCATTTCACCCAGCTCTTTCTGAATAGCTTTCATCTGCTCATTCAGATAATACTCACGCTGGGATTTCTCCATCTGTTTCTTCACTCGGTTACGAATACGCTTCTCAACCTGTAGCAAATCAATTTCAGATTCCATCTGGCCCATTAAAAATTCCAGACGTTCAACCACATCAAGAATTTCAAGAACTTGCTGTTTATCCACTAGCTTCAAAGGCATATGGGCGGCAATGGTGTCAGCCAGACGGGCAGCTTCATCGATACCATTTAAAGCGGTTAAAACTTCTGGTGGGATTTTTTTATTAAGCTTAATAAACCCTTCAAACTGATTAATCGCACTGCGAACAATCACTTCTTGCTCTTTTTCATCCAGTTCAGGGGTGATTAAGTAGCGAGCTTGCGCTGAGAAAAAATCACCTTCAACAAAAGATTCAACCTTCGCTCGCTGTTGGCCTTCCACAAGCACTTTAACCGTACCATCGGGTAACTTCAGGAGTTGTAAAATCGTCGCAACCGTGCCGACATCAAACAAATCATCAATAGTCGGCTCATCCGTTTCTGCTTTCTTTTGAGCGACTAAAAGAACCTGCTTGTCATTATCCATTGCAGCTTCAAGACATTGGATTGATTTTTCACGGCCAACAAATAAAGGAATAACCATATGTGGATAAACCACAACGTCTCGCAGTGGTAATACGGGGATCTCTATACGCTCGGAACGTTCCAAGTTCATATTCTTCTCTCTTCCGCTTCTGTCTATATGGCAGTATATGGGGTCTAAACAATGGGATTCAATCGTAGAATAAAAAAAAGGAGGTAATCATACCTCCTTCGTGAGACTTTGCTGAATTATTCGGCACCGGCGGCCTGATTTTCATTGTTAGAATAGATGAGTAATGGCGCAGATTCACCATTAATTACCGATTCATCAATGACAACTTTACTCACATCATTGACCGATGGTAACTCATACATTGTTTCTAACAATACGCTCTCAAGAATCGAACGTAATCCACGGGCACCTGTTTTACGAGTCATTGCCTTTTTAGCAATGGCACGTAACGCATCTTCTCTGAACTCTAAATCAACATCTTCAAGTTCGAAAAGTGCACCGTACTGTTTAGTCAGCGCATTCTTCGGTTCACAAAGAATCTGTATCAATGCGGCTTCATCCAGTTCCGTCAGTGTTGCGGTCACGGGGAGACGACCAATAAATTCGGGAATTAACCCGTATTTCACCAAATCTTCCGGCTCGACCTGCGTAAACAACTCACCGACCGTCTTGATTTCATCTTTAGAACGAACTTCAGCACCAAAACCGATGCCAGTACCTGTCGCAACACGCTGCTCGATGACTTTATCCAGCCCGGCAAACGCACCACCACAGATAAACAAGATTTTTGATGTATCAACTTGCAAGAATTCTTGTTGCGGGTGTTTTCTGCCTCCCTGAGGCGGAACAGAAGCAACCGTCCCTTCAATGAGTTTCAACAGGGCTTGCTGCACACCTTCGCCGGACACATCCCGTGTGATCGATGGGTTCTCGGATTTACGTGAGATCTTATCGATTTCATCGATGTATACAATCCCGCGCTCTGCCTTAGCTACATCGTAATCACATTTTTGCAGTAGCTTCTGGATAATGTTCTCAACATCTTCCCCGACGTAACCTGCTTCAGTCAGTGTTGTCGCATCCGCCATTGTAAATGGCACATCCAAAAAGCGAGCCAGTGTTTCAGCCAATAAAGTTTTACCGCTACCCGTTGGCCCGATCAGCAGAATATTACTCTTACCTAGTTCAACACCTTCACTTGTCTTATCACCATTACGCAGACGCTTGTAGTGATTATAAACAGCGACCGCAAGCACCTTCTTCGCGTGCTCTTGACCAATCACATAGTCATTAAGATGATTCCGAATCTCATGCGGCGTCGGTAATGCCGTTGACTCTTTCTTCGGAAGTGCATCCTTAATTTCTTCTCGTATAATGTCGTTACATAGATCGACACATTCATCACAAATGTAAACAGAAGGACCTGCGATCAGTTTGCGAACTTCGTGTTGGCTTTTGCCACAGAAAGAGCAGTACAACAGTTTACTACTCTCTTTGCTTTTATCTGTCATTCGCTAACCTCTTAGCCTTTATCCATATGCTGAGTTTATATCAATTTGTATCAAATTGCGCTATTCAAATGAAAAGCACTATCAGCCTATTTGCCTCGATGCGTCAATACTGCATCCACCAGACCGTAATCGACAGCCTGCTGCGCAGACATAAAATTATCCCGATCTGTATCACGTTCAATCACATCCAGTGGCTGCCCTGTATGCTTGGCAAGAAGATCATTCAACTTTTGTTTAATCTTCAAAATTTCCTGCGTATGAATCTGAATATCAGATGCCTGACCACCGAAACCACCCAACGGCTGATGGATCATCGCACGTGCATTCGGCAGCATGAAACGTTTTCCGTCGGTTCCGCCTGCTAATAGAAACGCGCCCATAGAACATGCCTGACCCATACATACTGTACTCACATCGGGTTTGATAAACTCCATGGTATCATAAATCGACAATCCGGCATCAACACTTCCTCCCGGGGAGTTGATATACAAGAAGATGTCTTTATCCGGGTTTTCTGATTCCAGGAACAGGAGCTGAGCCACGATAAGATTTGCCATCTGATCTTCAACCTGACCGGTCAAAAAGATAATACGCTCTTTCAGCAGACGGGAATAAATATCGTAAGAGCGCTCTCCTCGGGAGGTTTGCTCTACCACCATTGGTACTAAGGCGTTCAGGATTGACGACATTTCATTTTTTTCTTGGTAGCTCATATTCTTATATCCCTAAAATAAATGGTCCGAATGACGGATATCATGCGGACCATTGTTATCAGAATAGTTAACCTTTAGTCAACCTTCTATGATACATATTGCCTAATTAAGCAGCGTTCTGAGAATTCATCAGCTCGTTGAAGCTTACATCTTTCTCAGAAACTTTTGCTTTAGCAAGGATCGCATCAATAGCTTGCTCTTCAAGTGCAACGTTACGCATGTTGTTCATGAGCTCTTTGTTTTGCTCATAATATGTTACAACTTCTTGCGGATCTTCATAAGCAGTTGCCATGTCTTCGATCAGCGCTTTTACTTTTTCGTCATCAGCTTCCAGTTCATCTGCTTTGATGACTTCACCCAAAAGCAAACCAACCACAACGCGACGTCTTGCTTGTTCTTCAAACAATTCACGAGGCAGTTGTGCCGCAGCTTCAGGATTGCCGCCGAAGCGTTGTGCAGCTTGCTGACGAAGCACTTCGATTTCTTGGTCGATCAATGCAGACGGCACGTCAATATTATTTTCTTTGACCAGACCATCAATTGCTTGTTGCTTGATACGCTGTTTCACCGCTTGCTTGAGCTCGCGTTCCATATTCTTACGAACTTCAGCCTGAAGCGCTTCAACACCACCTTCGTTCACACCGAATTTAGCCACGAATTCATCATTCAATTCTGGTAATTCACGCTCTTCAACTTTGCTGATCTTAATTGCAAATTTCGCTGCTTTACCTTTCAGGTTTTCAGCATGGTAGTCTTCAGGGAAAGTGACGTCGATTTCAAACTCCATACCGGCAGTCTTACCAACGATGCCATCTTCAAACCCAGGAATCATGCGGCCAGCACCCATTTCCAGAGCGAAGTCTTCCGCTTTTCCACCTTCAAAAGCTTCACCATCAATCGTGCCAACAAAATCAAGTGTTACACGCTTACCATCTTCAGCAGCCGCGTCAACTTCTTTCCACGTTGCTTGCTGCTTACGCAGTGTTTCAAGCATCTCAGCTACATCTTCATCTTTTACCGCAACGTTTGGCTTCTCGACTTCGATATTTTCCAAGCCTTTCAACTCAACTTCAGGATAAACTTCAAACGTCGCGTTAAAAACTAAATCTTGATTCTCTTCATTTTCAACAGGAGTAAATGTCGGCGCGCCAGCAGGGTTCACTTTTTCTTGGATAATCGCTTCGATAAAGTGACGCTGCATCACTTCACCAAGGATATCCTGACGTACTGCTTTGCCATACATCTTAGCAACCATTTTCATCGGCACTTTGCCTTTACGGAAACCATCGAAACGACGGTTTTTTGCGATGTTGCGCAGTTCTGCTGTAACAGCATCTTCGATGTTAGCAGCAGGAACAGTAATATTCAGACGGCGTTGTAGGCCTTCTAGCGTTTCAACAGTAACTTGCATTCTATATAAACCTCAAAACTGGCTCAGTTCTTCTGAGCATCATGAGCCTAGATCGCATTCGCTGATCTCGGCTGCATCCATGTTCCGTACTCTTTCAGAGTACATCTATAACGAAATAAAATAGTGAGCAGTGATGTGGAGTAATCATCACTCCACAACAGGAGATACTCCAGATATGCTCCTATCAGACTCAGGACATACTTTTCAGACGCGACATTCTAACGACCAGAGCCACAACTGTCGAGTCTATCTCAGTAGACGAATACCTGATGCTCAGAATTTATTCTCCTACCTGGCAAAAATTCCACCCGTATTGCTCCGTAGATTGACAGGTTGGGGGTAAAATTGTGCTTTTCAAGGGAAAAGCAGCTTTTTTTCAGTGAAATATTGAAAAAGAGATCCTGATCTTACTTTTTCGCTCTTCCCGAAACCGTTTATCACCGTTCTTAAGACAAACCCAGTAAAATAAAGGACTGGCTCTTCTCACCGACAAGTGCAGCGATGTTATCTAAGTTCCGTTTCAATCTTATCTTTATTGTTGTTTTTATTGTGACGACAGCATACGGTGCGCATCTTGTATGGCAGTATAGTTATCAGTCCTTGCTCAGCGAACATCAGGCACAGTTAGAACGTTTTGCCAGTCATGTGGTCACCAAATTGGATAAGTTCGCTCATATCCCCCGGTTACTCGCCAAAGACAAAAAACTGGTTGATGCACTCACCATAGCTGACAATTCCGCTCAAATCGATATCACCAATCACTATCTTGAACAGGTCAACGATGCCATTAAAGCCTCTGATACCTATCTCCTGGATATTCACGGAAATACCATTGCTGCGAGTAACTGGAATCTGACCCGTTCATTTATTGGTAGAAATTTCAATTGGCGTCCGTACTTTCAAGTCGCCGTTCAAGGTAACGAAAGTCAATACTACGCACTAGGCTCAACTTCCGGAGAACGCGGATACTACTATGCATATCCGGTGACTTATGCTGCGACAATTCTCGGTGTCGTGGTGGTTAAAATGGATCTCTCGTCGATTGAAGAGAATTGGAAAAGCAAAAACAGCTACTTTGTCGCCACCGATCCGTACAACATCATTTTTATGTCAAGTCAGCCGAACTGGCTGTTCAAAAGTGTCACTTTTATTGACCCTGAGATCCGCGCAAAAATCTTTCATTCCCGTCAGTATCTCGATCAAACGATACAATCACTGGGGTTACTCGGGAAAATGGATCAAACGACTACCGAATGGATTAATCCGAAACAGGGATGGATCAAAGGAGACTTTATTGTCAGCAGCCGGCCGTTGAAGAACATCCCCCTGAATATTCGCGTTCTGTCACCGAAGATTCAGGTGTTTTGGAGTAGCTTCGGTTTTGTCGTCATTTCGTGTATGGTATTTGCCATTATTTATCTGATTATGCTGCTCGTTCATCATCGTAAAAATAAATTGCGTCAGATTGAGCAACTTCAGTCTGAAGCGAAGCAAAAGCTTGAGTTTTTGGTGATGGAAAGAACTGCTAAGCTACATCTTGAAATCGAAGAACGGAGTAAAACGGAACAACGACTACGGCAAACACAAGATGAGTTGATTCAAGCCGCAAAACTCGCGGTACTTGGACAGATGTCTGCCAGTATCAGCCATGAACTGAATAACCCGCTCGCGGCAATCCGCAGCTTTGCGGATAATGGCCGACGTTTTCTTGCCAGCGGAAAAATTGATCGGGCAGACGAAAACCTGAATCGCATCTCGGGCCTGACTGAAAGAATGGCAAAAATCAGTACTCAGTTACGTTCTTT
This sequence comes from Vibrio rubrogenes, assembly GCF_059641415.1. Classification (NCBI taxonomy): domain Bacteria; kingdom Pseudomonadati; phylum Pseudomonadota; class Gammaproteobacteria; order Vibrionales; family Vibrionaceae; genus Vibrio; species Vibrio rubrogenes. The sequence goes on along the minus strand of NZ_JCARSY010000009.1, from coordinate 74,938 downwards.
TGCCCGCAAATCAGATCATGACGAACGTGCTGTCGTCCAGCTTTATCCCATTATCTTGTCTACCAAAGAGTTAATCCAGTCCCAAATAAAATCAAACCTAATCCATTTCGAAATCCAGACACCGGAACAACCAATTTGGTTGAATATTAATCCAATCCATTTGGAACAAGTCCTGATTAATCTTTTAACCAATGCGATTCAGGCACTTGATGATCGTGCGGATAAACAGATCATCCTCAGCTTTACTGAAGACAACCTTCAGCTCACGATTCATATCGACGATAACGGTGAAGGATTAGGTGATAAAACGCTATCTCAGTTGTTTGACCCTTTTTATACCACCAAAAAAAACGGGCTTGGGCTGGGTTTGTCGATCTCTCAGCAAATTATTCAGAGTATGGGGGGACAACTGAATGCCTCATCATCACCGCTTGGCGGTGCGCGATTTAGTATTCAGTTACCGGCGACCTCGCCTACCTCCCCTGAAACTGCCTCATAAGGACATGTTATGTGCGATGTATTTTTTATCGATGATGAAGCGGACATTCGTATTGCAATCGAACAGAGTTTTGAACTGGCAGACATTCAAGCCAGATTTTTTGACAGTGCCGAAGAAGCGCTGCTGGCTATCAAGCAAGACGGACTGCCGCTGGTTATTGTCACAGATATTCAATTGCCCGGGCTCAGCGGACAAAGCTTACTGCATTCGGTTCATCATCAAGACCCGGACTTACCGGTCATTCTGATTACAGGACACGGTGATATTTCTATGGCCGTTCAGGCGATGCATGATGGTGCCTACGATTTTATCGAGAAACCATTCGCGCCTGAACGACTGATGGAGACAGTACACCGAGCCATTGATAAACGCCGACTGACCCTGGAAAACCAAAAGTTGAAGCGCAGTCTGAAGGCCAGCCAGACCCTCGGCCCGCGGATTATTGGTGAAACCGCCAGTATTCAGTCACTGAAAGAAACGATTAGTCAGATTGCGGATACCAACGCTGACATTTTACTCTTTGGAGAGACCGGCACCGGCAAGGAGCTGATTGCTCGTTCTCTGCATGAATTGAGTTCCCGGAGAGAACGGAATTTCGTTGCCGTCAATTGCGGTGCGGTTCCGGAAAACTTGATCGAAAGTGAATTATACGGGCATGAGAAAGGCGCATTTACCGGAGCTGAAAGTCAACGTATCGGTAAATTAGAACATGCACAGGGCGGCACGTTATTTCTCGATGAAATCGAATCGATGCCGATGTCAGCACAAATTCGGCTCCTGCGGGTGTTACAAGAGCGATTGATTGAGCGTGTCGGATCCAATGAATTAATTCCGCTGGACATTCGGGTAATTGCAGCCACCAAGGTCGATCTGAAACAGGCGGCTCAACAAGGAACGTTCAGGGAAGATCTCTATTACCGACTGAATATTGTGACCTTGGATATTCCCCCGCTACGGGAACGTAAAGAAGATATTCCCGCACTGTTCCATCATTTTTTACTGGTTGCCGCTGCCCGCTATGGAAAAGCCGCCAATTCGATCTCAAAGCAGGACATGCAATCATTAATAAGTCATAACTGGCCGGGAAATGTCCGCGAATTGAGAAATGCTGCAGAACGCTATGTTCTGCTCGGTAAACTGATTCAACTGGGTCAGGAAACACATTTGGTGAACGGGCCGATACTCAGTTTGGCCGATCAGGTTGCCGAGTTTGAGAAGTCAGTTATCGAACAGGCATTGATCGAATGCGGAGGAAGTATTAAAGACACCATGGAAAGTCTGAATCTGCCACGGAAAACACTTTACGATAAAATGCAAAAATATCAGCTGGATAAGGAAAACTATAAAAACTAAATGCGACTTAGAGCACGCTTCAATCAACCCTATCGTTTCATGACGGAAGATGGCTCTATCCATAAAAAATATGGAATGAAAGTTACCTTTCATTCCATATCTTAACTGGCTTACAAAACGTTATCAGTCAACTGAAAAAACGTTCCGATTCGATTAGTCTTGCAGTTCTCTGATATTACTCACGACCCGGCTGACCAAACCATACTTTATGGCTTCTTCCGGACTCATCCAGAAGTTGTAATCTGTATCTTTCTCGACCTGTTCATAAGGCTGCCCGGTGGCTTCACTGATCAGCTTATTCACTCGGCTGCGCGTACGTAAGATCTCATCCGCTTCAATTTTAATATCTGAGACTTTACCACGCACCTGACCCAATGGTTGGTGGATCATAAAACGAGTATTCGGTAAACAGACACGGTTTTCTTTTTTCGCGGCAATGTAGATAGTCACACCAGCACTGGCGACCCATCCGGTTCCAATCACGATAACTTCCGGTTTGATAAATTTAATCATGTCATGGATAGTATCACCGGCTTCTACATGTCCACCTTGGCTATTGATATACAGATGAATCGGCTCATCGCTGATTTCCTGCAATACCAGTAACTGAGTTGCAACTTTTTGGGCCAGCTTCTGGTCAATCTCACCAGAAATGAAAATAGAACGAGACGCTATGAGTTTTTCCTCTACCATTGAACCAGAGTTCCGTTCATCATTGGCCTTATCATTTTCATCATTTTTTAATATGAAATTCATAGACATTCTTCTTTAATTAACCATGAGATTCATTGTAACGAATTACAATTAACTAGCAAGGCATATCTCCTGCCTTTTAAGAAACAAATCTCATAACTCACCATCGTCATAAATCTGAGCGATCACCTTACCACACATTATATATGTAAAAATCCCCCCACCGCCTTCTCATCGACTGTGGGGGGATTGACAGACAAAGCATCGCTGGATGCATTCAACACCATCGGACGGATTATTTAGTGATAATTTCCGGCCCCATCAGTGACGTTGGCAGCCAGGTAGAAACCCACGGCACATAAGTGACAATCAACAGGAACAAGAACATGACCGCCACCCACGGCAACGCGGCTTTGACCACGTTGAGCATCGACATCCGTGCCACCCCGGCCGTTACAAACAGGTTCAGCCCGACTGGCGGAGTAATCATCCCGATTTCCATATTCACCACCATAATGATCCCAAGATGAATCGGATCAATACCGAGTTGAATCGCAATCGGAAAGACTAACGGCGCAACAATAATCAACAGACCCGATGGTTCCATAAATTGTCCGCCAATCAGCAGTAACAGGTTGACCACAATCAGGAACGTGATTGGCCCTAAACCGGCAGAAAGCATGGAATTGGCAATCATCTGCGGCACTTGCTCTTCAGTGAGCACATGTTTGAGAATCAAAGCATTGGCAATGATAAACAGTAACATAATCGTCAGCCGACCCGCTTCACACAGGGTTTTCTTGGTGTCCGGATGAACAAATGTCTGCAACACTTTCACCACACCCGGCAACTTATTGTCCCGGTCAGCAAACGGTCCCATGTCTTTATAGACAAAGTTGGCAATCAGGAAAGCATAAACCGCAGCCACCGCAGCCGCTTCAGTCGGGGTGAAAATCCCCCCATAAATACCGCCTAAAATGATGACGATTAAAAACAGTCCCCAAATTGCCTCGCGTCCGGCTGCCATCAGTTCACCCCAACCGACAAAAGGTTGTTTCGGCAGGTTTTTAACCCGGGCTGCAATATAAATGGCAATCATCAGCATGGCACCGGCAAGTAAACCGGGAATCACCCCGCCAAGGAACATCCGGCCGACAGAAACATCCGTTGCCGCAGCGTAGACCACCATAACAATTGATGGCGGAATTAAAATCCCCAGCGTACCGGCATTACAAATCACCCCGGCGGCAAATCCTTTGGAGTAGCCGTTTTTCACCATCCCGGCAATGACAATACTCCCGATAGCAACGACCGTTGCAGGAGAAGAGCCAGACAGCGCGGCAAACATCATACAGGCCATAACCGACGCAATGGCAAGGCCACCGCGGAACCAGCCGACCAGCGCAATCGCAAAGCGGATGATCCGTTTTGCCACACCACCGGTGGACATGAAACTAGAAGCAAGAATAAAGAATGGAATCGCTAACAGTGTGTAGTGACCCGCAAAAGCATTAAATAGTGTTTGTGCAACTGATGCCAACGATGCATCAGAATGCAACATCAGAAACACAATACTCGATAAACCCAGTGAAACAGCGATCGGCACACCGATAAGCATCAGGGCAATCACCATTAAAAAGAGAAATAAAACGGCCATGATGACTACTCCTTGCTATCCGATGACGACGTTGATTTTGCAGAATCTGCATCACTGTCTTGCTGCAACTCTGACTTCAGTGTCTCTAACTCGTCTTCCCCTTCATGCGAAGCAATCAGACGATCCATCTTGCCAGTCAGAATCTGATAAGCCGCTTGCGCAAACCGTAACGTCAATAGCCCCATCCCGATAGGCAGCGCCATATACGGAATAAATCGTGGCAATTTCTCGTAAGCTTCCCCTTCATTGAGCCAATCGGCTAAAAACTGGAGGAACCCCGGCATCGGAATATCATCGGTTTCATACCAAGCCCGCTCGGTAATAAACGGATGCCAATAATTCCATGAACCAATCAACAGCAGAACGGCGAAACTCAAACAAGCAAATGCGGACATGACTGCGAAGGTTTTCTTTAACCCCGGTGGGGCAATGTTGATGATCACATCAACACCAATATGAAAGTGTTTTTTTACCCCATAAGAAGCGCCGACCAGTACCATCCAGGCAAACATAAAGACTGTCAGTTCAAGGGCCCACAATATGTTGTCATTAAATACATAGCGACAGATGACATTGATAAACGTCAGTAATGTCATCGTGCCTAAAAAGAATGCGATCAGAAATTCTTCAACCGAATCTGTAAAACGACCGACTTTAGAAAAGAAAGAATTTTCCATAACTATCTTCGCTCTCATTGTTATCATTAAGGTACCCCACATCAACGTTGTGGGGTACGTGTTATAGCGTGACTACGACAGTTATTTCTTGTTTGCTGCGAGTGCATCATTGATCAGATCATGACCGATGTTTTTCTCGAATTTCTTCCAGACAGGCTTCAGCGCTTCAACCCATTTTTGACGCTGAGCAGGTGTCAGGGTTCGCACCACACCGCCGGCATCGATAATGTTCTGACGGTTGGCCAGGTTGACTTTGGTTGATTCAGCATTACGGGTTGCAGTGACTTCCTTGAGAATCTGTGCAAACTGATTGCGCACATCATCAGGCAGACCGTCCCAGAATTTGGCGGAAGTCACTACAAGGTAATCAAGGATGCCGTGGTTGGTTTCGGTAATGCCATCTTGCACTTCGAAGAATTTCTTACCGTAAATGTTTGACCAAGTATTTTCCTGACCATCGATAACTCCGGTCTGCAAGCCACCGTATACTTCTTTGAACGACATTTTCTGTGGATTAGCACCAAGCTGCTCGAATTGAGCAACTAAAACATCGGAAGCCTGAACGCGGAACTTCAGTCCTTTGGCATCTTTTGGATCAATCAGCGGCTTGTTGGCAGACAACTGTTTCATCCCGTTATGCCAGAATGCCAATCCCTGCAGTCCACGACGCTTCATCGCATTTTTCAGCTTATCTCCGGCAGCCGAATTCTGGAAACGGTCAACCGCTGCAACGTCGTCAAACAAAAATGGCAAATCGAAAATACGGTATTTTTTGGTGAATTTTTCAAACTTGGAAAGAGAAGGGGCTGCGAGTTGAACATCGCCGTTTAAAAGGGCTTCCAAGACTTTGTCATCATCATACAGGGTTGAGTTCGGAAAAACTTCCATACAAACTTTTCCGTCCATCTCTTTGTTGACTCGCTTGGCAAGCAAAGCAGCAGCTATCCCTTTCGGGTGTTTGTCTGTATTGGTTACATGGCTAAACTTAATCACGGTTTCACCCGGGTCACAGCCTTCAGAGGCGGCAGCGTTGAAACCGGTAGCAGCAAGTATGGATACAGTCAGTAATTTGAAAGGCTTGAACATCTTTTTCTCCTTGTTATAGAAACAGAATACCTGCTTGGTATTCACGTTATTGACAACAAGGCAAGTAACGAGCCAACAATCATAAACAAATGAAACAAATTAGTAACAACAGCAACTTAAAGACAACACCGCCGAGAAATCGGTCAACATCATTACATCATATCAGGCAATAATGGGTGAAAATCCCTCCATCCCAAACACATTAATGGGTCAGAAATGACACATCGGAACAGGCGGCATTCAGACATGAGGGACAGGTTATGAGCTGCGGTTGATGTTGAGCTATGGTTGATGCTGAGCTGCGGTGATAGTTCAGTCATCGGTAGCAGCGCATCGGTAGAGACTCATCCGTTTATGATGAACAACTGATTTCGAGACATTTTCCCCATTCAGGGGGTAACTCCGCATAATGTTCATGCTGCGGCTGCTCATCATAGGGGGCGCTTAAAACCGCAACCAATTGTTCTAACGGCAGAAAGTCGCCCTGTTCAGCAGCATCAATCACTTGCTGGGCAAGATAGTTACGGAGAATAAATTTCGGATTAACCTGACGCATTGACTGGCAGCGCTGTTCTACCGTATCCGACTCCTGCTCACAACGATCAAGATACTGTTGTAACCACTGCTTCGCGGCATCTTGGTTCTCAAATAATGTCGTGACCGTTTCAGGCGGTTGGTGATCCAGCGATGAAAGTCGCCGGAAAAACAGCGTGTAGTCAACCCGGTTGTCCGCCATCAGTTTGAGCATCTCATCACACAGTTCGCTATCTCCGTCCCGACGCTGTTGTAATCCGAGTTTACTGCGCATCAAACGGCTGTATTCCTGATTAAGCTGCTCGGTATAGGTTTGTAACGCGGCTTCCAGTTGTTCTTTATCAATCAGTGGCGTCAACGCCTGTGCCAATGCGGTCAAGTTCCACCAGCCGATCCCCGGTTGCATATCAAATGCATAACGCCCCTGATAATCGGAATGGTTACAGATAAAATGGGGATCATAATCATCCAGAAATGCAAATGGCCCGTAATCGAAGGTCTGGCCGAGAATCGACATGTTATCGGTATTCATGACCCCATGCGCAAAGCCGTACGCTTGCCAGAAGGCAATCATCTCGGCAGTCCGTCGGATGATTTGCCGGAACATCGCCAGATATACCGGATCTCGCGGTGATCCTGATGAGGGTTCAAGTTCCGGGAAATACCATACGATGACTTTGTCTGCCAGTAAGCGCAGGTCATCATGCTGCCCGGTATAGAAAAAGTGTTCAAAGTGGCCGAAGCGGATATGCGTTTCGGCCAGACGGATCAGTAAAGCGCCCTGCTCAGCGCGTTCGCGATATACCGGTGTATCACTGACTATCATCCCTAAAGCCCGGGTGGTTTGATTCCCCAGCGCTGCCATCGCTTCACTGCAAAGATATTCACGAATCGTAGAGCGTAATACGGCCCGGCCATCACCCATTCGGGAATACGGTGTCAATCCGGCCCCTTTGAGATGCACATCAAACCAACGCCCTTGTTGATCGGCAATCGCACCGAATAACAACCCGCGTCCATCGCCCAGTGCCGGGTTATAGATACCAAACTGATGCCCGGCATACTTCATTGCCAGCGGTTGAAAATAATCCGGAATTTCACCATCGGAAAAGATCTGTAACCAGAGATCATCAGGCGTCTCGCCCAGGCCAAAATTGGCAGCGAGCGGCGCATTCCAAGTCACCCAGCGAGGATTGTCCACCGGCGTCGGCATGACCCGGGTGTAAAAGCTTTGCGGCAGCTCAGCATAACGGTGGCTGATCGGTAATTGTTGCCAAAGAGACATAAGGTGTTTCCGTTTCAATCTATCTCTGTCAACCTTACCAATTACCTGACTTGTTTGCTAGGTTATTTAATGCATTGAAAGCGTGTGAGTCAGCCTCTCTCCGGCAGATAAGACAGAATCCGGTCAGTTCTCCGCCTGTCAATCAGAATCAATTTGTCAAAGCACATTGGCAAAAAAAAAGAGCATGCAAAATCGCACGCTCTTTTTATGACTATCACTTTTTATGACTATCAGTGGAACACCCGAGTCCCGATCATTCACACTGAGCCCGCACATTCACTTAGTCATACTCAGCATCGCCTTTCATCGCATTCGCGACCAATTCAGCCTTAGTGCCCAATACAACCTGCAAGTCGGTGCGATTGAGCTTCACAACCCCGCTGGCACCCAGTGCTTTGATTTTCACTTCATCAATCCGCGCCATATTGTTCACAGAAAGACGCAAGCGCGTAATACATGCATCAATTTGCTTCAGATTATCACGGCCACCCAAGGCTTGGACATATTCATCTGCCAGCGTCTGAATATCTTCAGAGGCTGCGGACGGACGGACTGCCGCTTCATCTTTTTCTCTGCCCGGGGTCGGAATATCAAACCAACGGATAGCAAAGTAAAAGATACAGAAGTAGATCACACCAAAGCATAATCCCACCACCAGCAATAGCCCCGGTTTGGTTGCCAGTCCCCAGTTGATCACAAAGTCAAACAGACCTGCGGAGAAGCCGAAACCATCGAGAATCCCCAGATAGTTGGTCACAACCAGCGAAATCCCGGTCAGTATCGCATGGATGATATATAGCACCGGTGCGAGGAACATAAACAGGAACTCAAGCGGCTCAGTCACACCGGTCAAAAATGCGGTTAATGCCACAGACAGCAGAATCCCACCCACTTGCGGACGACGACTTTTCGGTGCAGCCATATACATTGCAAACGCAGCACCGGGCAAACCAAACATCATGATTGGGAAGTAACCGGCCATAAATACCCCAGCCGATGGATCACCCGCGAAGAAACGGTTGAGATCGCCTCGGGTCGTCTCGGCCGCAATACTCTGAATCACACTGCCGTCAATAGTTGAAATAGCACCACCAACACTTAATGTTTTCGCCATCTCAGGTGCAAGACATAAGTTATGGAGTCCACCGGCCAACTCATAAGTAACTTTGGTACACTCACCCAATCCGAACCAGAAAATAGAATTTAAAACATGATGTAATCCGACTGGGATCAAAGCACGGTTTAATGTCCCATAGACAAATTCGCCCCATGCACCAGAGTGCGCCACAGCATGGCCAAATGAATCAATACCATGTTGAATCGCAGGCCAAACCACACCACTGATACCGGCCAAAATAAGTGTAATCAAACCCGTCATGATCGGCACTAATCGCTTACCGCCGAAAAATGCAAGATAAGCCGGCAGACTGGTTTGATGAAAGCGGTTATAGGCATGGCCGGCAACCACCCCAGCCACAATACCGCCAAAGAATGACATATTGATATCAGCATTGATGGTTTTGGCTGCCTCCGTCAGTACCAAATACCCGACGGCACCGGCTAAACCGGCAGCACCGGCATCACCTCGAGACAATCCAACCGCAATACCAATCGCAAACAGCAAAGGTAACTGACCAAAAATTGCGCCCCCCGCCTGAGCCATAAAAGCAATATTCAACATATCCGGTTGTCCGAGCCTCAATAGAATCGCGGCCACCGGTAAAATAGCAATCGGCAACATAATTGCCTTGCCAAGTTTTTGTAAATACCCCAGTACGTTCATTGCATCCTCCATCACATGATTCGTACATTACACAGATATCTTAATTCATCCAGTAAACTAAGACCTAATATATATGTCACACAAATGATAATTTTGTAAAGCAATACGACATTTTATTTGCACTAATCGGAAAGTTTATTCAATATATAAATTAAGTCCACCTTACTCTGATCTCCTCAGAAAGTGATTTCCCGAGGCAGTGCATGATCAATACAGATGCGATGAGCCAATTGAACACGCAATCACCGCGACGAATCAGAGTGTCAGTATGATGCATGGAGAGAGAAAATGCGTTTATTACCTTTACAAAATAAGCAACAAGTCGGCAACTGGACCGCTCACTACATCGTTGAAAAAATCAAAGCTTTTCAACCGACGGCTGAGCGTCCTTTTGTGTTAGGCTTACCCACCGGCAGTACCCCACTCACAACGTATCAGTCTCTGATTCAGCTATATCAGGCTGGCGCTGTCAGTTTCGAACATGTGGTGACTTTCAATATGGATGAATATGTCGGACTTTCGCCGGAACATCCTCAAAGTTATCACCACTTTATGTTTGAAAACTTTTTTAACCATGTTGATATCCAGAAGAAGAATATTCACATTTTAAATGGCATGGCACCTGATTTAGAGGCAGAATGTCAGGCCTATGAAGCAACGATAAAACAGTTCGGCGGTATTCATCTTTTCTTTGGCGGTGTCGGCAGCGACGGCCATATCGCCTTTAATGAACCAGCCTCGTCTTTAGCATCGAGAACCCGTATCAAGACTCTGACCCAAGAAACCATGATTGATAACGCCCGTTTCTTCGACAACGATGTCAATCAAGTTCCGAAAATGGCGCTCACCGTCGGTGTCGGCACATTACTGGATGCCAAAGAAGTCTTGATTCTTGCCACGGGGCCGAACAAAGCATTGGCAGTACAGGCTGGTGTTGAAGGCGCAGTCAATCATTTGTGGACCATCTCTGCTTTGCAGATGCATCCCCGGAGTATTCTGATCTGTGATGAACCTGCGTCCATGGAACTGAAAGTCAAAACATTACGCTATTTTCAGCAACTTGAAGCGGCTGAGATTGATAAATTTGGAGGAACAGAGTAAATGTTCGCACTATGTCACGGTGAGATTCTGACAGGCGATGAAAGATTACTGGATACTGCGGTTGTCATCAACAAAGGAAAAATTCACGCTTTAGTCCCGATGTCAGAACTGTCTGAAGATATCCCCCGGTTCGATCTGCATGGCCATATTTTATCTCCCGGCTTTATCGACTTACAGCTGAACGGCTGCGGTGGCGTGATGTTCAATAGCGCTCCGACCGTGGCAACGCTGGAACACATGCATCTCACCAACCTGCAAACCGGTACCACCAGTTTTCTGCCGACATTGATCAGTGACAGTGACAACGTGATTCGCCAAGCGGTAGAGACAACACGCCAGTACATGACCCAATATCAACATCAGGTATTGGGGATGCACCTTGAAGGCCCTTATACCAATCCGGTCCGTAAAGGTATTCATCCGCTCCAGCAGTTACGTCAGCCAGACAATGACATGATCAACTGGTTGTCGGAACAGGCACCGTGGCTGAAAAAAGTCACTCTTGCACCCGAGATGAACCACAGCGAACATCTGAGACAATTGCATAAAGCCGGTATCGTTGTCAGTATCGGTCATACAGCAGCAACCTATGAGCAAGCCAACCACGCCTTTGAACAGGGCGCGAGCTTTGCAACACATCTGTATAATGCAATGACCTCAATGGAGAATGGCCGTTCTCCCGGTGTTGTCGGGGCAGTCTTTGACCGTAATGACGTTTATGCCGGGATTATTGCTGATGGTTACCATGTCCATTGGGCTAACGTCCGGACCGCGAAGAAAGTCATGGGTGATCGGCTGTGTCTGGTCACAGACGCGACCGCCGCCGCAATGCCACCGCCGGAGATGACTGAGTTTGATTTCTGTGGCACGCCGGTATTTATTCGTGACGGCAAGTGCGTCGATCAGGATGGAACACTGGGCGGCTCCGCACTCACCATGAATGAAGGGATTCGTCTACTGGTGGAACAGGCCGATATCTCACAGGAAGAAGCCTTTCGGATGGCAACACTCTACCCGGCCCGAGCTATCAAAATGGATCACCTGCTCGGTGCGATCCGTCCCGGTATGATTGCCAATCTGACCATTCTCGATCCGGCTTATCAGGTGATTAACACGCTGGTCAACGGTGAATGGACAAAAGATACGCACTAACAAGGACATGCAGTAAATGGTCAAACGTAGCAGACAAGTGACGAATCATGAGCAACTCAAACAGGTCAATGCAGCGCTGGTTTATCAGTTAATCGACCAAAACGGGCCAATCTCCCGCGTCCGGATTGCTCAACAAAGTGCACTCGCACCTGCCAGTGTCACCAATATCACGCGTCAACTACTGGCTCATAACCTCATTACTGAGGTTGAACAACAAGCATCAACCGGAGGACGACCGGCAATCTCGCTGACCACCAACCAACGGGATTTCTACTTTGTCTCCTGCCGATTGGGACGGGATATGATCCAAGCCAGCCTGATGGATTTATCCGGACAGATCCATCATGTTCAACAAACACCGATTGAATCTCACGATACACAAGGCATTGTTGACACACTCCGCGATGAAATCTGTCAAATCCGCGCTCGGTATGCGACACATAAGTTGATTGCGATTGCCATTACCATGGCTGGGCTGGTCGATCCCACATCCGGAATGATCCATTACTCTCCCAATCATAAAATTGCCGGTCTCAAGTTATCTTCAGCCCTGGAAGATCTGGGACTGCCTATCTATATCGGCAATGACATTCGGGCCAGAGCACTCTCTGAATACTATCTGGGAGAAGCCAAACAGTGTGATGACTTCATCCTGATTAGTGTTCATCACGGGGTCGGTGCCGGGATTATCACCGATGGTCAATTACTCTTGGGTAAACACCGCCCGATTGGCGAGATCGGACATATTCAGATCGATCCATTCGGCCAACGCTGCCACTGCGGTAGCTTTGGTTGTCTTGAGACGGTTGTTTCCAATCAAGCGCTGTTGAAGCAAACGGAAGAGCTGCTGCAACGAGGTCATCAGAGTGTACTATCCCCGGACAATCTCACGATTGAACAGCTCTGCCATGCCGCGATTCAGGGTGACCCGGTGGCAACACATATTATCGGGCAAGCCGCCCAATATCTCGGCCGTGTGCTGGGGATGCTGGTGAATGTATTCAATCCGGAAAAAATTCTGTTTGCCGGAGAAATGATTCAGACAGCCCCGGTTTTGTTTCCTTTGCTACTGGAACAAATTCAGCGTCAAACGCTCCCCAGTTTTGCCGGAGATTTACGCCTTGAACAAGCTCGTTTTCAACAACAGGACACCATCGGTGGTTATGCCTTAATTAAGCGGGCACTGCACGAAAGTAACCTGCTCCAACAGATCATGGCAGACGAGTAACACATTATACTCACGATTGAATGTAACAAAACTGAGCCAATTTAGAATGACTGGATATGATAATCACATCATGATCAGCAATATTGCACATGATCCAGTTTCTCCATACGATGCAGTTCAGTCTTTAGGAAATCTGACATGAAAGAGTCTATGAAAATCATTCTCCTCCACGGTTTGTATATGCATGGCATCGCGCTACAACCTCTGCGTCAGCGATTAAACCAGCTCGGTTATACTACGGAAGTTCTCAGCTACAATACCATCGCCATCGATGATGAAAAGTTATTTGGCGAAATTGATGCGGCGCTCGATCAGACCCACACCAATATTCTGGTCGGTCACAGCCTCGGAGGGTTGATGATCAAAAACTATCTCGCCTCCCGCAAGCCGCCCACGACTCAAATTTCTCATGTGGTGACGATTGGTTCACCACTTCAGGGAGCGTCGATTATTAGCAAAATTCAGGCAATGGGATTCGGCATGATCCTCGGTAATTCACCCAATTATGGATTACAGCAGCACGAAGATGAATGGCGCTTTCCTCAAAAACTCGGCAGCATCGCCGGCACCGTTGCTTTTGGGCTTCGCCCGATGCTATTGGGTAATGACTCCGCATCGGACGGCACAGTCACCGTTGAAGAGACCAAAATCCCCGGGATGACCGATCATCTTGAAATTCGCTATGCGCATACCACGATGCTGTATGCACAAACACTTGCCTCACAAATCGATGGATTCATCCGCTATGATCGTTTCCAACAAGAATCCTGAAATCATCGATCTGCCGAATGGCAGATTACGCTATGTGAGTCCGCTGCTTAGCGAGACGGATGCACTGACACACACCTTGAAGACCTCACTGAACTGGTATCAGGGTGATGTCTATTTGTTTGGCCGCCATTATCACACCCCCAGACTGCAGTGTTGGTATGGTGATAAAGCCTATACTTATTCTCAAGTGCGCTTGGCGCCAACCCCATGGCCACCGTTATTGAAGCAACTCAAGACCATTGTTGAAAATGCTTCAGGATATGCATTTAACTCCGTGCTGGGTAACTGGTATCAACACGGACAACACAATATGGGGATGCACGCTGATAATGAACCCGAATTAGGAGAAAACCCGGTCGTCGCGATGCTCACTTTTGGCGTCGCCAGATCTCTGCAGTTCCGACACCGGAATGGTGTGGACCGCTTTGCCATTGCCCCCACGGATGGTTCATTGCTGATCATGGAAGGCCCGATTCAGCATTACTGGCGACATGGGATAAACAAAAGCAAAAAGATTCATGAGTCACGGCTAACACTGACGTTTCGCCAGATCTTATAAGCAAGTCATACCATCGCGCTCCCGGAACGCGAAAAAATAGTTGTCCATTTATTGGTTGTCACACTGTTTTTTTTCCATGTATGGTTTCTTCATCAAAGACCACAGAAGATCGCGCCTGATGCAAACACACGGACAGCCAATCACTGACCCACAACAGATAAACCGTTATTATCAAGCTTTGGTGGACAAAAATCCGCATTACGTAGGGATCTTCTATGCAGGTGTCAAAACCACATCCATTTTTTGTATTGCCACTTGTCGGGCCCGCAAACCGAAACAAGAGAATGTTGATTTTTACCCGACATTCAAAGCAGCGCTTGATGCAGGCTTTCGCCCCTGTAAGATTTGTAAACCGACTGAAAATGCCTGTGAAGCTCCCTCACCTGTTGCACTGGCTATCGAGCTGGTCCGTCAGCACCCGAAAGAAAAAATATCAGACAGTCAGTTGAGACAGCACCAGATACAACCGGAGATGGTCCGCCGCTGGTTTAAGAAAAACTATGGCATTACTTTTCATACTTTCCAGCGGATGTATCGTATCAACAACGCGCTGGTCGAACTCAAAGAAGGAAAGAAACTCATGGACACAGCCTACGACATGGGATATGAATCACTGAGTGGATTCGGATATACGTTTAAGAAAGTTATGGGAAAATCACCAAACCAAAGTACCGACAGTCAGGTCATTCTGATCAGCCGCTTTACCACACCATTAGGCCCCATGTTCGTCTGTGCAACCGATGAAGGCGTCTGTTTGCTGGAGTTTGTCGAACGGCGCATGCTGGAAACGGAATTCCGAGATTTACAACGTTTGCTGAAAGCAACCATTATCAATGGAGAAAATGACCATATTCGCCAAGCCAAACAAGAGATTGCCGAGTATTTCACCGGGACACGCAAACAATTTGACGTAAGCATTCACTCACCGGGAACACCCTTCCAAAAACAGGTATGGCAGGCGTTACAGCAAATCGAATATGGCTCAACGGCATCTTACCAGCAACAAGCGGAAGCCATCAATAAACCCACCGCAGTCCGGGCAGTTGCTTCCGCCAACGGCCATAACCGCATCGCAATCATTATCCCGTGTCATCGCGTCATCGGCAAAAATGGAAAGTTGGTCGGTTATGCCGGGGGGCTGGAACGTAAACGCTGGCTACTGGAACATGAAAAATCTAACTGTTGATTGGATATACCCCAGTTGCAGGAAGGGTTACACCTGCAACTGCCGCCGGTCTCAAAATATCCGCCCATAAAAAAACACCGAAGCAGTCGGTGTTTTTTTGAGAGGACTCCGTTGACAGCTCCGGATAGATTACTGAACGCTTTTTATCCATTTATCGGATTTAAACCATTTGGTGTAAATCCGATCATAAGTGCCATCACCACGAATCTGTTTTAAATAATTATTCAGGAAGTTGACAAATTCCGCATCGCCCTGACGTACAGCCCAGCCGAGGGGTTCGAAAGTGAATGCTTCATCAAGATGAACCACCTGCTGTGAATGCTGCGCAGCGTACATCGCGTTATAGGGCAGATCGTAAACAAAAGCATCGGCCCGGCCATTGGCAACCTGCAACACCGCATCGGCAGAAGTATCGTAGAGATCCACTTTTGCTTTGGACAGATATTTCTTCGCTGCTTCGGCACCTGTCGTCCCCATTTGAGTCGTCACCGTATACTTGGGATCATTCAAATCACGATAACTATGAATCTTTCCGGCTAGTTTCGGTGACAGCAAAACCGTCTGACCAATCTGCATATAAGCATCGGCAAACGACACCTTCAGATTGCGTTTCGGTGTCACCGTCATTCCCCCGATGAAATCACACTTTCCGGTCTGTAACGCCGGGATAATGCCGTCCCATGCCGTATTGACCGGCACAAATTTTACATCGATCGAATGCGCCATATGTTTCGCAATATCGATATCAAAACCAATGAAGCGACCATCTTTACTGGTCATCTCAAACGGCACATATCCAGCTTCAAAACAAAATTTAAGCTCACCTGACTTTAAAATACCCTCAATGGTGGATGCTGTCGCAAGTGTCGTCGTCGCAGAGAAGGCAGCAGTGCCGATGACCAAACCGGTCAACAACCGACGCATTCCTTTTTTCACTAGATGAATTGTCATGATGAATAATTCCGTAACTTGTTGTGCTTTAAGTAATATTATTTTTAAATAGATAATCAACATCATATCATTCCTGAAATCAGGTCATGGATATAATGAGCACCGCATCATCAGGGAAAAACGTCATAATTTCAATCCATTCTCATTATATCTTATGCCCAAATATCGCCCCTTCGTTTCAAATCAATCGGCAGAATTGTCAACTTCAATTGAGAATCGGTATAATCAAGTATATTTAACCGACTCATTTCAATTTGTATGAATCAACAGAACCCATTATTTAAAGTCACATTCTTACAAGCGGGAAAACAGTACGAAATTTTTGTCCGGGAACTGATCACCAGTAACCTATTTGGTTTTATTGAAATTGGTGATTTTGTCTGGGATACCCATACCTCTATCGTGATCGATCCGAGTCATGAAAAACTGAAAGATGAATTTACGGGCGTAGAACGAACTTACCTCCCCATGCATAGCGTTCTAAGAATTGATCAGGTTGCCCGGCAAGGCACCGCCAAAATCGTTGATCTGGGAGATAAAGTGACCCACTTTCCCAACCCTATTTATACTCCGAAAAAGTAATATCGATTGGGTGCAGCAGCACGACCACATCATACATTGCCGCTGCGGCACCCAATTAACCTGTTGCTGATCAAACCATCAGTATTATCTTCCAGATATTTTCAATCCAGCTCGCTCAACTACTCTGACGTGTTATCAATAGTCTATAATTTGTATATTGGTCTGATATCATGTGTTGTGTATTTTGTCGCTTCTCTGGCACGTATTTGATTGCCAAAAAATAACGTCAAAAAGAATTATCAAAACAGATGAATAGGTGAGAATATGTTTAGAGATTTAAGGCTAGGCTTCAAAATTGGCGCAGGGTTTGCTGTCGTACTGATTTTATTATCGATTGTTTTAGGGGCGAGTATCTTCGCATTACAATCGGTCAGTGACGGGATCAACAAGTATAGAGATTTGGCCCGAGAGACAAATATTTCAAGCCGATTACAAACGAACATGCTGATGGTTCGCATGAATGTGAAAGATTTTCTGATCACCAGAGACACTGAAGACATCACAACCTATCAAAATTATCTTGCCAAGATGCGGGAATTCTTAGACGAGGCAAAACAATCTGTTCAGTCTCCGGAAAGAAAAGACTTGATTGATCAAGTCAATCGCTCAATTGACACCTACGATAATGCCTTTAAGCAAGCTGTTGAATTAGTCAGACAACGCAATGCTCTTGAAACACAATTAGGCACCTATGGCGAAGATATGCGCAAGGCTATTGCTCAAATTATCAACACAGCCTATCAAGAAGGTAATACAAAACTCACCTACCATGCCGGTCAGGCGCAGCGCGGTATGCTCGTTGGACGTCTGTTTGTGGTTAAATATCTGCAGAGCAGTCGTGATGAAGATTTCACTATCGCGATTACCAATATGGATCAAGAGCTACAGGATGAACTATCGGCACTGAAGCAGGATCTGCAAGGAACACCGCAGCAAAACCTGTTAACCACTTTCCTGAACGCACATCAAGATTATCTCAAAGATATGCATGACATCCACAACCGGATCACACAGGCCAATACGATTATTGTAGAAACACTGGATAGACTCGGCCCTCAGATTGCGACAGATGTCGAGAAAGTCACCCAGTTGGTGATGCAAGAGCAGGACACACTCGGACCGCAGTTAAAAGACAGTACTAACAGAAGTATTGAAATCACCATGTTGTTATCTGTGCTGGCAATTTTGTTGGGGATCGCAGCCTCCTATGTGCTGACTATTGCGATTACCAAACCGGTTCATAAAGCCGTCAGTGCTGCCAATCGGCTGGCAGAAGGCGATCTAACGGTTGATGTCGGAAAAACCAGTAAAGATGAAACCGGGTTGCTGCTTGCCGCAGTGCAAAACACAGCGATGAATCTGAAACAGATGATAACCACGATCTCCGGAGCCAGTACCGAGCTTGCATCAGCCTCCACTGAACTGGCAGCTGTCACCGAGCAAAGCAGTCAAAGTATTATCCGCCAAGAGTCAGAAACAGAAATGGTTGCAACCGCGATGAATGAGATGACGGTGACCGTTCATGACGTTGCGAACAGTGCATCTCAGGCAGCCAGTGCGGCCGATAAGGCCAATCAGGAAGCTGAATCCGGAGCGAATGTTGTGGCACGAACCATCACTGCCATCCATTCACTCTCAGACAGCGTCACACAATCTTCGGAAAAACTCAGCGAAGTAGAACAGGAAGTTCACAACATCAGTACAATTCTGGATGTGATTCGGGGAATTGCTGAGCAGACCAACCTGCTCGCCCTGAATGCTGCAATCGAAGCTGCCCGGGCCGGAGAGCAAGGCCGCGGATTTGCCGTTGTGGCTGATGAAGTTCGCTCACTGGCATCCAGAACACAGGATTCCACTCAAGAGATTCAGAATATCATTGAACAACTCCAACAAGGCACGCAAAGCACCGTCGATGCGATGAATCAAGGAAAAAAACAAGCAACTGCATGTGTTGCACAAGCTGATGAAACCAATGAAACGTTACAGGCCATTATCCATGCTATCGGTGTCATCAATGATATGAACATGCAAATTGCCAGTGCTTCTGAGCAACAAAGCACCGTAGCGGAAAGCATTAACGAAAATATCGTCAATGTGCGTCAAATCGCTGAGGAAAATGCCGTTGCATCCGATGAAGCCCGCCAATCCAGTGGTGAAATCGCCCGACTGGCAGAGCAACTGAATCACTTAGTTGCACGCTTTAAAATTTAATACCGAACGCGCCTCAACAGATACATCTCAACAGCAAGAGGGGAAGCCATCCATGGCCTCCCCTCTTTAATATCAAACGTACCAAACAGCAATATCAAACGCACGGCCCCATCACTGTACGCATCATCACTTCACAACCGTAAGTCAGTAATACGCGACATCGAATAGGATGACCGTCAATTGGGTTTGTATGCCGGTGGTTCTGAAGCCGCAACCTTTTCATTGTTGCGAATAAACATCAGATGTTCATTGTAGAATGCATTGCCACGACAACCATGTTGCAGCGCTTTTTTATATATTGAAGCAACAAATATATCCGCAAGACTAAATCCATGACCAATTGCATACCCAGACTCGTGACAGATAGATGAACTTAGCTTCGCGAGACAATGCATAATCCACTCGCCACGAAGTTGACGTTTCGAAGCCTCATCAAGTTCCGGGCGCAAAAATTTAAGCACTGTTCTGTTTTGCGGTGAATGAATACTGCCATTAACATATTCACAGACACGACGGATATGGGTCTTTTCATTAAGATTTTCACCAAGTAAAGGGGGGTGAGTAAATCGTTCTTCGAGATACTCTGCAATCGCCATTGACTCAGAAAACACGAAACCATCTACCGCGAGTGACGGAACATAGCCAAACGGATTAATTGCGAGATAAGTTGAGGTCAACTCTTGCGAGCTGACCTCAATCACTTGGTAAGGGATACGCTTAAAGTTAAGCGCCCACTGTACTCTTTCTGAGCTATTGGAGCCCTTCGCGCTATACAGCAAAACATCCATATTCCTATTCCCTCCTGAAAAAGCCGACAACAACAGCCAAAGCTTCAGTGAGCGCTGCTTTTGCTTGGTTCGGCCTTAATTGCCTTTCAGTTCATTGGCATTAAATAGTCACAACATTGAAGTCTTTTGTTTCAATCAACTGAACTGAAAGCTCACCGCCCTCAACACATTCTTTGAGCTTAGGTACATACGTTTTCATATGTTCTGTTTCAAGATGTTTATTGAGGTAAGATTGATCCGTCCAACGCTCAATGGTTAAAAATACGTCGCCATCAATGTAAGACTCATACTGCTCACATCCCGACTCATCTACCGAATATTGATACTGCAGTATATTCGCGATTTCTCGCAATTTCTCATGCATACCGGGTTTTATCTTCGCTTTTACAATCGCAACAATCATTGTATTTCTCCTGCGTTTTTACACAAATCAGTGTATCCGTTGATGAATGGTAAACCCTCAATGCTCGAGGAAGTCACAACCGAGCTTGTATAACGACTTCTTTTTATATTAATAATATTGTCAATTGGCAAAAGACCGCGCCACAAGCTCAGACATCAAGACGCGGCAATAACCGTAGGTTAGAGGTTTGAACTTTGCCAGTGATGGTAAAGATTTGTAATATCAGATGAACACAAAAACGGCATCGCTTCTTTAATTTGCGCCAATGGCCAATCCCACCACGCCATTTCCAGCAACATGGCAATTTCCTGTTCCGAAAACCGTTTCCTGATTGGTTTGGCCGGATTGCCGCCTACAATCGTATAGGGCTCTACATCCTTTGTAACTAAAGCCCGGCTGCCGATCACTGCACCATGACCGACCTTGATACCGGGCATAATCATGGCCTCAGACCCAATCCAGACATCACTGCCGATCACCGTATCCCCCGCACTTTGATAGGCATCCACAGCACCTGAAAACGCAGGCTCTTCGCTCATATAAAAGAAAGGAAATGCAGTTGCCCAGTCATATCGGTGTCCTTGATTACCAGCCATCATAAATGCAGCACCGGTTCCGATAGAACAGAAACTGCCAATAATCAACTGATCAACATCATCGCGATCAGGCAACAGATAACGGGCACAATCATCGAATGAATGCCCGTGATAATAGCCTGAATAGTAACTATAACGTCCCACCTTGATATTGGGATTGGTCACCTGCTCTGTGAGCGGTTTGCCCTTAAAGGGACTTGCAAAATAATTTTTCATTGAAGACTCAATTCAACCAGAAAATAGTGCCTCAATGTCTGCCCAACTGTTACGCATGAGCATACTTGTCGAATTGGCAGCGAACATAAGGCACAGAAAACACAATTGAACCGATCTGCATCGGCCAGCCGGACACCAGATTAAACGTGACGAGACTATCGGCATTGATCGGATATAACGCGAACAACAACAATGCTTTGGCAAGATATGCGATGACCCATATATGGTAGCCGAGAGATCATCACAATACGAGTTCAATTGCACTGTCTGGTCATCAGCATCGTCCGGTGCGTAAAAATTTGACCCAATCGGTACGACCCTGCTTGTGAGCCGCATCAATGGCTGGCAATACATTGTAACCGACCCGATGAAACGCAATATTCCATTCACCGCCAACATATTGGGACAACGTGACATACGATGCGTGAGACGAATAGTTTTGCATGGTATGAATCATCGGTTCTTCGTCACGATACGCTTGCAATCCGACGCTGCCGGGATTAATGACGATCTGACCGGTCGATAGTTCAACACATCTTGGGATATGAGTGTGGCCACAAAGAATGATTGGCGAGGAAATACCCGCCAATAATTCTATAATTTCCTGATCCGCCCGTACCTCAGGTTTCCCTGACTCAACATTTTCTAATAAATAAACCAGATCGTTGGTTGGCGTCCCGTGACACGCATAGATATCATCGGTGATCTGTAAATCAAACGGTAACTGCCGCATCCAGTCTAACGGGCCTTGTCCCAACTCATCGAGGATGAACGCCATAGTGGGATTCGATTCGATTTCTTCCGGGGTGGCTTGATAGATCTGTCGATCCTGATTACCCGAGATTGTTACAGCATCCAGCGCTGACAAATATTCATAAGTTTCTCTCGGTGCAATCGGTCCATACAAGATATCGCCAAGATTGATAAACCGGGTCGCCCCTTGCGATTTGGCATGATTGACCACGGCATCAAGGGCAAAGACATTGCTATGAATATCAGATAATACGGCAAATTTTATCACGTGATTCTCTTATATTGATTGCGACTGATGATCCAGTTTATGGTCATGTAAAGCCGACTGAATCCGGCCACTGAATGCTTGTTGTACTTCCGGGAGATCAATCAATGAAAATGCCTTCCACGGTGTTTGTGCTTTATACATCAGCATTCGAATCAAATCTGCGGCACTTTCTATCAATCGTGACTGCCTTAAATCACCACAATCTACCGGGGTAAATCCTATCTGCCCGATTAACTGTGACACCCTGTTTTTTGCTTCAGGCGCATCCGATGCCACAAAACAGCAGACATTCAGCGCATCCAGTCCCTGCTCCGCAAGTTCAAATGTTTCTTGAGTAATCGTATTGAACGCAGTCACAACATGTGCAGATGGAATCTGACGCTGTAAAATTTCAGCCTTTGAACAAGTAATCACTTCAAATTGAAAGTCTTGCGGGACGGTACCATTGTGTGAACAGATCACGGGTTTTCCTGAAAGTGCATTGATGTCGGTTAACACTTCATTTGGCGCAACATCTCTCGGATTGTAATAAATCACGTCACCATAATCTGCCGCTGCTTGGTTCGAGCCGCATTGAACATTCACCCCATAATCCGCAGCAAACCCAGCGACTTTGCGAAGATCTCTCGCTCCAAAAAATACCGAATGGCCTTGTCGTGCAAGCGTTAGACCGATAACCTTTCCCATATTTCCTGTGCCAACAATGCCGATTTTCATGACACTCAATTCCCCACTCCAAATAAAATAACGTTTACAACTATGGCTCCGAGGGAACCACTGACTTGTTTTATGCGTCAATGCATGATGTTAAGTCTGATACTCGCCACTCTCGCCATAAAGAAAGGTTGTGACTGAATACTGTTCCGGTATATCACTCTATACGGGTTCATCAACCAGTTCTAGTGCCATCGGGATATCGACCATCCCATTCCTGTTTCTGACACCATCGATACGCTTGAAACCAAAACGCAAATAGACATGTTCTGCGTTCACCGCAGAATTTACCGTAAAATAACCGTGATTACCGTGGTTGAGAGATGCTTGCTTCACCACGTCCCATAGCTGACGTGAAAGCCCCTGCCCCTGATAATTATCATCGACAAAGAGATGATAGAGATGTGAATAATCCCGGATGCCGGCAACACCAATCACGTCGTCATTGCAGTTAACGGCAACCACATAGAAATAATTGGCCGATAAATAGGTTTCAATCTTTTCCTGCGCCATAGACCCCAGCAAGAACTCATGAGTCGAGACCTCGAAAGTGGGGCAAACATACTTTCTGGTCAAAGGGACGATCAACTCACTGATGGCCTTGGCATCGCTCATCATTGCTTGTCTAATCTTAATGCTCATTATTTTTTCCTGATACAGTGATTTAAGACTGAATGTCTGATCTGTATGATAAGCACCCTACTGTTTACTGAAAACGATTTTTCCGGCCAAGCCAATAAGCAAAACCCCGGAGAAACCTTCGATAATGCGTGAATAACGATTGGCTTTGGCACTTTTTAATAACCAACTTCCGACAAACGCATAAATCATATTACACAGGGTCGCCAATCCGCTAAAACACAATCCCAAGATAAATAATTGCATATTGACTGAGCTTGCTGAGGTATCAATAAACTGCGGCAGAAAAGACAGGAAGAACAGCGCCACTTTCGGATTCAGGACACTGACAATGATCCCTTGTTGAAAGACACTCCCTTGTGACTGAGCATGTGCTGCTGAAGTTAACTTTGAACTGCCCTGCCACATCGACTTGAGAGAACTGAATCCCAAATACAGCAGATAGATTGCCCCCAGCCACTTAACGACACTGAATGCCAGTGCAGAGCTCATGATAATGGCAGATAAACCGAGTACCGCAGCCAAGGTGTGGACGAAATAACCGACACCTAACCCTAGCGCAGCTTTCACTCCCCCGACCATTTTGCCTTTCATCGTGTTGGACACGATATAAATCACGTCTGGTCCAGGAATTAAATTGATTGATAAACATGCGATTGCGAACAGTAAAATCGTGTGTAATTCCATGAATTGAATACTCCTTATCAGATATTTACTTATTTGCAGAAAGTTTCAATATACAGAGCTTCGACCTTCTCTCTTGCCCATGGCGTTCTGCGCAGAAACTTCAATGACGACTTAATGGATGGGTTGTTGTAGAAACAGTTAATTTGAATGGCTGCATCTAATCCTTCCCAGCCATAGTGCTCTTGTAAGCGCACCAGGATCTTTTCTAAAGTCAGACCGTGCAGCGGGTTCTTGGGTTGTTCTTGGCTCATGTTGGATTGTTCCTGAGGTGCATTGATTGAAGCACCGAGTTGATTGAACTGCTGTTAATTTACTGTTTTTCATTCCAATTGTATGTTTTTTCTCATCTGCAGTGAAAAAATATCGAGTATATCCACACAATTCCGATCAAACCGGTTCGCTGAACAGTCGGTTTAGGGCAGCCGTCAATTGCTGCCCTGCTGCGCATCTCTAGTATGGCAGTTCCGTTTTATTATCCGACACAACTGGCTGCGGCCGATAATGCTGACTGGTGAGCCCCAACCATTCGGGCAATGATGTCCCCACGGCAATCGAGGAGAATGTGCCCGTCAGGATGCCAATAAACATCGCGATTGAGAATCCTTGTAGGTGACGGGTGCCGTCATTGAACCGGCACGGAGTAGTAACGCCAGCTGCTGCGCTTGTTGGTGCGTCCCGACCCCGGTGATCCTGAATCGTTCCGACAATGCAGACTGAATAGTTGCGACGCTGATAACTTTATTTTTCTGAGTCAACGTCCCGTCAGGCTGCCGGCTATATTCACTAAATACCGTCGCCATCGGCTTCCCGATATGCGTGCCGGAAAACGTCATCATCTGTTTCCCGCCTTCACTATCTAAGGTGATATTCACTTCGGCTTGTCCCAATTCTCCGGCACTTGCTCTCGCATCGAGAATATGTGTCCCGGTCAACACTGGTTTTTTGCCAACAATCACGGTCTCACCTTGAACGTTCTTGATGAACTGCGTCTTGCCATCAGCCATCGGAAAGGCTTCATAAAACGCCAACGTTGCCGTTGAGCCAATCACATCTTTGGCAACGGCCGGATCCTGCACGCCCGGCAGTTCAATCCGAATGCGATGTTCCCCCTCGCGCTGAACCAAGGCTTCGGTCACGCCCAACGCTTCAATACGGGTCCGCATGATTTGTAAATTTTGCTGCACCGTCCTCACTCGCAGATCGGTTTTCTCTTTGGGGTCGAGCTGAAGCTTTAACATTTTCCCGTCACGCATGACTTGCCATTGAGGAAAATGGCTGGCGAGATAATTGCTCACGGCCTCTCTTGCCTCGTGAGGTAAAATGAGTTGCAGTTGCCCGTCGTTGGTGTTTCTCAAATGTAGCCCTCGAATCCCTTGCGTCTGGGCAAAATCCCGGACCGCATTCGCAAGCGCTTCTGCCTGAAGGCGGTACACGGGCGTTGTATCAACATCTAATAAGAATTGAACCCCGCCCCGTAAATCCAATCCGAGCTTGATGGGCGAAAATCCAAGTTTGAGCAGCCAATCCGGTGCGGACGGGCTCAAAGCCAGAGTCAGTTTTTCAGGATGGGCTGCGTATCCGGCGAGTATCTCTTTGGCCTTTGCCTGCATCGTCGGCGCAGCTAAAACCACTTGGGTAACCTGCGGATTCGAATTAATTTTTTTGACCGATATATCATGTTGCAGCAACACACGATGAATCCCCTGAGGGTCAAGCGCTAACGTCGCAGACGTTGGTATTTGAATGGCGGCATCTTCACCATACCAAGTCGGAATCGCGCTCAGTGCCATAATCATGAGGGTGGTGATTAATACTAAGTATTTCCATACGGCATTGCGATTGCGCAACACTGAGAATAGACAGAGACTAACAAGCCAACAAATAACAGTATCGTCAGCTTGCGAAACAGAGAGAGTAAGCTCGTTTTCATGCCTAATCATATTGGGGCAAAGACTTGAATTTCAATGCCCGGGCTTTATCTGGGTTCGGGGCGCGATGGCTTGTTTTAAATTCATCACGACCAATAGATGACCGAGTAGCATGATGAGGCCCCCGACAAACAAGGCTAAGTAACTTGCGATGCTTTCTCTTGAATCAGCATCGCGAAGACCCAATCCCTCAGATTGCTCCCAAAGAGCAATCACTTTGTCATAGTCTGCGATACCCATTTCACGAATACTGATCACTTTACCACCCTCCTTGTGTATCACGTCTCAACCACTGGCACAGCCCGATGTCTGTGTGTTTGTTGTGAATTGAATTATCCAGCAATGAACAATCGAATGTTCCGCTAAATCCATTCTTGCTGATCTGAAGAGACGGTAACTTCACTTTGGATCTCCCCGGTATGAGCCGTCGATGCCGGCTCAACCATCATAAAATGTGTATCCGGCTCTGCTTTCGGACAGTGCTCGACACCTTTGGGGACGATATACATTTCACCGGGGTTGAGCACAATATTTTTATCCTTCAGTTGTAAAGTCAGCTGGCCTTGAAACACAATAAACAGTTCATCTTCATGCTCATGTGCATGCCATACCAGTTCACCACTCCCTTTGGCGATTTTTACCAGCTGACCGTTGGATTCAGCGATAATTTTTGGTGTCCACACTTCGGTGAACTGTCCGAATTTTTCACGAATATTAATTTTATTCACTGACCTTCTCTCCTCTATGACCGTAATGACACAACGTATGATTAAAATGCCATTTCTTCATCATGAATGCCACGAGAATCACTCATGGAAAAATAGTTAGCCCGTCGCCTTAAAAGAATTTCACCGGCAAATAAAAATCTAACTCAAACTGTTCATCAGGATGGAGAAAGTGATTTTGATGATAGTGAACATAAGCTGGTGTCGAGCGTAGCTTAAACCCAGACGTCGGTAGCCACTGCTCCATGATCAGGCTGATGTACGGCAGCAATTCACCATACATCCCCTGTAAATGAAACACAGCATGTAAACCGCCGGGGATTATCATTTGATTGACCACACCGCGAAACGGCAAGGGGCGGTCAATTTCAAGGCAGGCCACGTAGCGGCATTTGTCCAGCGCGACCCAGGCGGGGTTCGAATGGTGTAAGCCAAACTGAGTCGTATCATCACGCCCTTCACTCTCCGCCCACGCTTTCAAAACCAACCAAGCATGGCGAATGGAGCGGTTGTACCCCGTATGTCGCACGTAAGCCGCCATGCGATCCGGGACGTCTAAAATTTTGGGCGGCTGTAATACCCGACTTGCTACACGCTGATAGCCGGCTGCGATTTCCGGATCTCTGAGATAAGGTTTTTCAGCAGTCCCCATATCATGCTGCCGCCACTGACCGGGATACATCTGGAATGTCGCTTTAAAAGCCCGGCTGAATGAAGACGCCGAACTGAACCCACAGTTATTGGCAATTTCCAATACCGAAGAAGTCGGGTCAAACATCAGCTGATTGGCTGCATACTCCATCCGTGTGCGCCGGATATACTGATGAATCGACTCACCGACCGTCTGTTTAAACACTCGATGAAAATGCTGCTCGGAATAAGCCGCCACATCGGCTAACGCCTTGGCTGACAACTCTTTACTGATATCTTTATGAATATAAAAGAGAACATCATTGATCCGGGAAATATGATGGCGGCTCATGACAGATAAATCGCATAAATGGACATATTGTTCAGCATAAATGGACATTTGCATTTAAGCAATCCCCTGTACTATCTCTCCTCTAGAGGCTGTGCTCCATAGAAAACAGCCCGATACAATAAAACAGCAAACAGGAACAGACATGGAAATTGCGCACTCATTACAACAAACCCGTTCATCTTATATCCGAGAGATCCTCAGTGCCGCCACCGATAAAAATGTAATTTCACTGGCCGGAGGGCTGCCGGACGAACAGACATTCCCGATTGCGCTGATGCAACCAACGCTGGAAAAACTGGTACACATGCCGGAGATCTTTCAATACGGTGCAACCGCCGGTTATCAACCCCTCATCAACTATCTGCACGAGCTTTATCAGTTACCTGACACGCACACTGCCATGATCTGTACCGGCTCACAGCAAGGGTTAGATCTCATCGCCAGAGCTTACTTCAACCCGCAAGACACTATTGCGATGGAAGCCCCCAGTTATCTGGGTGCCATGCAGGTTTTTAATCTGGTTCAGGCCAATATTGTCACCGTGCCACAGACAGAACACGGCCCGGATATCGCGTTGCTCGAACAGTGCTTCCAACAACAGCAACCCAAAGCGTTCTATGCAGTGCCTGATTTTCACAACCCGACCGGGGTGTGCTGGAGCCTGTCGGTTCGCCAGCAAGTCGCAGCACTCTGTTGCCAATACAATGTGGTCTTGATTGAAGATGCGCCCTACCGCGAGCTACG
This sequence comes from Vibrio rubrogenes, assembly GCF_059641415.1. Taxonomy (NCBI): domain Bacteria; kingdom Pseudomonadati; phylum Pseudomonadota; class Gammaproteobacteria; order Vibrionales; family Vibrionaceae; genus Vibrio; species Vibrio rubrogenes. The sequence continues at coordinate 46,187 of NZ_JCARSY010000009.1, read as the reverse complement.
TTTCAGCGGTGAAGCGCTGCCGCTGGTTTCTGATTTCTGTCCGAACCATTCGATTGTCTTACGTTCGTTTTCTAAAATTGCCTCTCCGGGGCTGAGAATCGGTGTGGTTACAGGGAAACGCAGTGATCTGGAGCCATTAATCAAAGTCAAACAGGGTGCGGATCTGCACTCCAGTGTCCCGATGCAAGCGCTGCTGCTCGGGCTATTGCAACACCCCGATTTTGAGCAGCATATCCAGCGTATCCGTCATTTATATCAGTCCCGTTATGACTGTCTGTATACTGCCCTGAGTCAACAACTGCCTCAAGGTTGTCATCTCAAACCAATTAACGGTGGAATGTTCATCTGGCTTTCTCTGCCGGATTGCGACACATTTGCGCTGGCAAAAACGATGTTGGATAAAGGTGTGGCGGTCGTACCGAGCCCGGTCTTTTATCCCGATGCTGCGCCATCGCCTGCGGCATTACGACTGAATTTTACCAATGCCAGTCCGGAAGAACTGACCGAAGCCGTCAACCGTCTGGCCGACGGGCTAAAAGCTTATTTAGATTAAACGCCGCTGCGCAAATCACAATTCATTGCACTCCGCGGCTATCTGCGTCCGCGGAGGCGCATGCTGAGTCTTATGCCATCAACAGCTCAGCATCAATCGGAATATATTGACTGGCCGCTTGCATCAAAGTAACCGAGGTCAGTTCAGGGACACCATACACTTCAACCCATTTCCCTTTGTCACCGGATAACTTTTTCACCAACACATCAAAATCACCATCTCCGGAGACCAACACGATAATATCGACATCTGCTGCATACTCTATTGCATCAATGGTAATCCCGACATCCCAGTCCCCTTTTGCTGAACCATCCGCACGTTGAATAAAGGGTTTCAGTTTGACCTCGAAACCGATCGCTCTCAGGATATTCTGAAATTCCTGTTGCTTCGGGTCCCCCCGGTCAATTGCATAGGCAATCGCCTTCACGACTTGTCTGTTCTCAGTCAATTTGGCCCATAACTTGTTGTAATTCAGGTGACGTTGATAGGCTTGTCGGGTGGTGTAATACACGTTTTGTACGTCAACAAGTAACAGAACTTTTTTCATCTGGGCAGGCCTTTGATTGTTGGTCGTGTTTCTGAGAGGTGCAGTGTAATATGAAACGCGGTCCCGACCCAGAGAAAATCGTTGCATGTCACTTATATCGAGACCAGACACCAATATTTATCGAGACCGAACACCAATATTGAATGAACGATTATCCCCCAGAATGATGCCATCTGTCGATTCACACCAATACTCATCAAATTGCATAAATAACATTCTCTCAATTCATTCACTGTTATTTAAAAATGATACAACGAAAGCACATGCCGCTCATAATAATCAGTGATAAGCATTCCAAATATTTGTAACACACACTCAAAACACATCAAAAAATAGCATAAAAATTAAAAACCGCCTCAATATAGAGTACGTCATCTCATAATATTGATGCATGATAACATCATAAAAATATCATATTAAAATACAATAATTTAAATAAAAAAACGAAAAAACATAAACGAAATATTAAAAAACAAAAATAAAAAAAATCAAACACTTAAATAGAAAATTTATAAATGAAATTTTGTTTCATTTTAATTAAAACCCCCCAATAAATGTTGATTACTTGCTTATTCATCGCTCTTTATTTCGTGGCTCGACTCACAATAAATAGAATTATTTATATTATTTCATCGCAATTTCTTGACGCTAATATAATAGCCATCTAGAACCAAGTATTATGAATGTTTGTTGATAATACCATTCATACAAATAACATTTTAATCAGTAGTATAAAAAGAAAATCTTAATCAGGAAGGTTGAGAAAATATGCATAAAACTAACCGTAGGAGGCTAGAAATGAGAAAAAGGCAGAAACAACTCCGGTTGTTACCGCTGGTCTTTGCACTCGGTGCAGCATTGTCGTCAATCGGCGCACAAGCTGCATCTTGTTCGTATTCATTAACCAATGAATGGGAAGGCGGATTTCAAGGCGTTGTGACCATCAACAATGATGAGAATGCAGATATCAATGGCTGGCAGATTGGGATGAAATACCCAGCTGGCGTAGCTGTCACACAATCCTGGAGTGGCGCACTTTCAGGGAATAACCCCTATTACATTGTGAACACCGAATGGAACGGAACCATTAAAAAAGGCCAAAGCTTGGCGGTTAACTTTATGGGAACCCGCAATAGCACCAGCGCTGCCAATGTTGAATTAATGGGCTCAACCTGTAGTGGTGGAGACACCCCGCCACCAAATCACTTACCTGACGCTGTTGCCGATGCAACACCGGTTTCTGGCATTGCACCGCTCGAGGTCAGCTTTAGTGCCGGTGGTTCAACCGATGCGGACGGAGATGCATTAACCTACATCTGGGATTTCGGTGACGGAGAAACCGGTACAGGCAAAGATGTACTGCATACCTATACCGAACCCGGCCAGTATACCGCCAAACTCACTGTCAGTGATGGCACAGGTGTCGATACCGCCAATGTGGTCATTAATGTCACGACTGAATCAGGCAATACACCACCTGTGGCGGCCATGACTGTAACACCGGCATCCGGACAAGCCCCGTTATTGGTCAACTTTGATGCGTCTGCTTCAACCGACGCGGATAACGATGTTCTTACCTATATCTGGGACTTCGGTGATGGTGCAACGGGTTCTGGTGTCACAACGTCACACACTTATGCGGATCCCGGTAAATATACAGTCTCGTTAATCGTGACCGATGGTATTGATACCAGCAAGATTATCAAAACTGTCAACGTGACGGATGACGATGTCCCACCAACAACTGAACGAGTAGACAACCCATTCCGTAGTGCAACTTGGTATGTCAATCCGGAATGGTCAGCCAAAGCAGCAGCAGAACCGGGCGGTAGCGCTATCTCTGACCAAAATACTGGGGTCTGGCTCGACCGCATCGGTGCGATTGCAGGAACAGACAGTCAAATGGGCCTGCGGGCACACTTAGATGAAGCCCTAGAACAAGGTGCGAACCTGTTCACTGTCGTGGTCTATGATTTACCAAACCGTGACTGTAAAGCACTGGCATCCAATGGTGAATTGCTCATTTCTGAAGGCGGTATGGTTCGCTATAAAAATGAGTTTATCGACCCAATTGCAGAAATCTTTGCTGATCCGAAGTATAAAAACATCCGGATTGCTGCGATTATCGAGATTGACTCTTTACCGAACCTCGTCACCAATATGGATGTTCCAAAATGTAAAGAAGCAGCCGGTGAAGGCGGTTACCGTGAAGGGATTACCTACGCACTCAATAAGTTTGCCCCCATCAAAAACGTCTATTCATACATTGATGCGGCTCACTCTGGCTGGCTAGGCTGGGATAGTAACTTTGATCCGGCAATCACCATGATTTCTGACGTGATCAAAGGGACAGATGCTGGTTGGGAGAGCGTTGCCGGTTTCATCACCAACACGGCTAACTACAGCCCACTGGTTGAAACTTACCTCCCAGATCCAACCAAAAACCTCGGAGGTGGTCCGATCCGGAGTGCGGATTTCTATGAATGGAACCCATACTTTGATGAGAAAGACTATGCGATTGAATTTCGCACACGGATGATCGCCAAAGGTGCACCAACCACCATCGGGATGTTGATTGATACCGGACGAAATGGCTGGGGCGGTTCTGACCGACCAACACATGTCAGTTATTCATCCGATAAAAACACCTATGTGGATGAATCACGGATTGACCGTCGTTACCACCGCGGTAACTGGTGTAACCAACCCAGTGGTATTGGCTACAAACCATGGGCTGATCCTTATGCCGGCGTTGATGCTTTCGTTTGGGTAAAACCACCGGGTGAATCAGACGGTATCTCTGAACCAGACTATCAGCCTGACCCGGATGATCCGGCGAAGCAGTACGATGCAATGTGTGACCCAGACAAAATGAGCACTTCTGCACCATTGCCCACAGGTGCAATGGATAATGCGCCACACGCAGGTCGCTGGTATTCCGCAGGGTTCCAACACCTGTTAGAAAATGCTTATCCACCGGTTGATCAGCCAGCAGGTCCCCCGGCTGAGTAAGGTCAATCAACTATCCACCATCTGAATACCGACTCTGTTTCGGTCAATCAGATAACCCCAACCGCCGGATCCTGTCACAGGATCCGGCCTTTTATTACTGTTCTATTGATTACATTCTACGCGTGAATACCGGTGTTCTCACTCACCGACCTTGGCATAAAGGATTCATAGCCGAGTGCTTCAAAAAGAAAACGTACATCAAGCTGAAAAAAACAACACGTTGAGATAGTTCTGCTTTCGTCATCGCCAATCCTGTCTACTCAACAAGATGGAAATCAATGGTCGAGTTCAGGACGGGTTTGACCAGGCCGATTCTGATTACAAAATCACCAAATATTTCGTACCGATTTTCCCTTCAGAGATAAGGGCTTAAACCGACTTGATGGTGACGCTTTTTTTCTTCACTCACATCGACTTGTAAGGAGAACACATCCGGGCGCGTATCATGCCCAACGGCATCAAAGTCATAGTGAGACAAAAGTCATCGCGTGACTTCGCTATTTTTGAGTGCTGTCGTTAATTTGCGTCACAATACTGCTCGCCAGAATATCCAACGCTCTCATGCGATGATGATCAAGCTCGAAAGATGCATTGAGCCGGATGCAGTGGTTATATTGATCGTTCAAACCAAACATTTTCCCCGGTGCAATACTGACATTTTCTTTTAATACCGCATGGTATATATCGGTTGCATCAAGATGTTCGGGGAGTTCGAGCCAGACGAAATATCCCCCTTTCTGGCTGATGATATTTACAGCTCGGGGCAACTGTGCTCTTAATCGTTCTGTGATTTTTTTCTTGCGCTCTGCAAGTTTTTTGCGTAACTGTTTGAGGTGTAATTCGTAATTGCGACTGGTTAAATAATGCACCAATGTTGTTTGAATCGGCGCACTGGTGGCAAAGGTACTCATTAATTGCAGTTTCTGAATATCGAGTGCTCTTTTACCCGCCACCACCCAACCGATACGCAACCCTGCGATTAAAGACTTCGAAAATGATGAACATAACATAGTGTTTCCGGTGTCATCGTACATCTTCATCGAGGTAATCGGTTCACTGCCCTCATACAGCTCGCTGTATACATCATCTTCAATCAAAGCAACGTTATAGCGATTCAAAATATCGACAATCCGCTTTTTCTTTTCATCGGTTAATGTAAACCCGAGCGGATTCTGATGATTGGACATCAACCAACACGCTTTCACCGGATGGGTTTGCAACGCCCTCTCCAATGAATCAATGTCAATACCGGTCACGGGATCGGTTCTGATGGAAAGCGCTTTTAATCCCAAACGCTGCAATGACTGGAGCGCGCCATAAAATGTCGGTGACTCAACGACAATCCAGTCACCGGCAGAGGCACAAGCCTGCAAACTCAAATTAAGCGCTTCTAATGCACCGGCAGTGATGACAATTTCATCCGGTGAGATTTCAATCCCCCGTGCGGCATAACGTTTCGCGATCAGTTGTCTGAGTTGCTCATTACCGGGAGGAAGGTTATTGAATGTATTTGAGACTGGCATATTGCGTGCCGCACTCGAAAATGCACGCGTCACATGGTAATGGGGATATAAATCCGGACTGGGATAAGCAAACCCGAAATTGACTAACTGCGGATTTTTGCTGGCCTGAAGCACTTCAAAGATAAACTCATTAATATCAACATGTTCTATTGAAGAGACCGCGACTTGAGGGGGATGAGCATTCTTGGTTTTGACTCGGGGCGCAACCCGATATCCTGATCGCGCTTGCGACACAATCCATCCCTGAGATTCCAGTAACTGATAAGCATGAAGCACAGTCATCAAGCTGATCCCCGTGTGTTCAGACTGCTTTCGTAATGAGGGCAGCTTGTCGCCCGGATTCCAGATACCGCACTGAATCTGCCGTTTGAGTTGATCGACTAACGCCTGATACTTTGCCAAAAACCCAACCTCCGCTGTAAGCCATTACCACTGATCATAACAATTAATATAAAAAACTGTTATAGGTTTATGTATTTTTCTGTATCTACATACTGACCCAACCAACGATTAACATAGCAAAGAAAAATAATATTCAGCTCAAAGGAAATCTATGTTTGGTCTCGATGCATTTATGCTGGCAAGGATACAGTTTGCTTTTACTGTTTCCTTCCACATCATATTTCCCGCCATTACCATCGGCTTAGCAACTTACCTCGCTGTGCTTGAGGGTTTATGGCTCAAAACCCGCAATCCGGATTACAAAACTCTTTATCACTACTGGTCGAAAATTTTCGCCGTCAACTTTGGTATGGGCGTTGTGTCTGGTTTGGTGATGGCTTACCAGTTCGGCACCAACTGGAGCGGTTTTTCTGATTTTGCCGGCAGTATTACCGGCCCGCTGCTCACCTATGAAGTGCTGACCGCATTCTTTCTTGAAGCCGGCTTTCTCGGTGTGATGCTGTTCGGCTGGAACCGTGTGGGTGACAAACTACACTTTTTTGCAACCTCAATGGTTGCTCTCGGCACAATTATTTCAACCTTTTGGATTCTGGCATCCAATAGCTGGATGCATACGCCACAAGGCCATGAAATTATCGATGGCCGGGCTTGGTATCAGTATCTGGCCGAATATCATTCCACCGAATATTTCCATCTGGGAAGCCGCAGCTCCGGCAAGCAGCCAGAGTTTCATGTTGTACGGTGCAGCACTGATTTTGCCGGTGATTCTCGCCTACACATGCTGGAGCTACTCTGTCTTCACCGGCAAAGTCAAAGAAGGTGAAGCCTACCACTAATCTCAGGTTGAGGAGCTAACAATGAAGATAAAACGCGGCATTGAACAATGGGCTTGGATGATTGGCATCTGGGCACTGAGTGTTGTGGCTTTAGGGGTCGTATCGATGGGTTTTCGCCTGTTAATGACTGCCGCAGGACTCAAGTCTTAAATTCTTGAATGGCATGTTTAAGCTTGAAATATCACTGGATATCCCCGTTATTCACTGAATGACGGGGATATTCACTTTAATCGCTTTAAATGGATCTGATATACGATAAGAAATAAGTAGAAAAAATTGATCGCTAAATAGCGACCCGTTTTTGTTATATATAAAAATGAATAACTGTATATAGATTTTTTTAATTTTACCTATTGATAAACACTGTTCACACTTTTAAAAATAAAGATAGTTTCTGTCGCTGAGTTCTTTGATATTATTAAAATTAATAATCCAGTGAAACAACTCTGAGATATATCCTATGACGATAATAAAGCACAATTTCCTACTTAAGTCCTGTTTGGCACTCCTTATATTTCCCATCGATTCTTTCGCGAATACGGATGTTCATTTAGATAGCAATAACCTCAAAATATTGAATATTGATGGTCAAACTTTTAAAGATTTAAATAAAAATGGCAAACTCGACCCATACGAAGACTGGCGGCTCCCCACAGAAGAAAGAGCTAAAGATCTCTTGTCTTTAATGACACTAGAAGAGAAAGCAGGGTTAATGATGCATGGTTCTGCGCCCAGTTCAGACATATTGGGTCGAGGTGCAAGTTATGATCAAGAGAAAGTGACAACGCTGATTAAAAATAATCATGTTTCCCATTTTATCACCAGGCTGCAAGGTAAGGTTCCCAGCCATCTGGCAGAACAAAATAATAGTTTACAACGGATTGCTGAAACGACTCGTTTAGGGATACCGATTACCATTAGTTCAGATCCGAGGAATTCGTTCCAATATTTAGAAGGTGCATCCGTTGCTTCAGGCAAATTCAGCAAATGGCCGGAAACACTGGGAATAGCAGCCATTAATGATGAGGCACTGACTGAAAAATACGCCAATATTATCCGGCAAGAATACCGGGCAGTCGGGATTACAGAAGCTTTATCTCCCCAAGCAGATATTGCGAGTGAACCACGTTGGCCTCGGATTAGCGGAACGTTTGGGGCAGACCCGGATATCGTTGGCAGAATGACTCGCAGCTATATTACCGGTATGCAGTCTGGATCACATGGTCTCAACAAAGATAGTGTTGTCACAATCGTGAAGCATTGGGTTGGTTATGGTGCAGCAAAAGACGGTTGGGATAGCCATAACGCTTACGGAAAATACGCAGATTTTAAATCAACGTCGTTAGATACACATATCTCCCCCTTTATCGAAGCATTTAAAGCAAACCCGGCTGGGGTGATGCCAACCTATTCGATACTACAAGGGGTCACCCACAATGGAAAAGAAATCCCACAAGTCGGTGCAGGATATAACCGTTTTTTATTACAAGATCTATTACGTGATACTTACGGGTTTAAAGGTGTAATCTTAAGTGATTGGTTAATCACCAGAAATTGTAAAGAAGATTGTATCAACGGTTTCAAAGCGGGAGAAAAAATCCTACCGAGAGGAATGCCTTGGGGCGTCGAAGATCTCTCCGTTGAAGATCGGTTTGCCAAAGCTATTGATGCGGGCATTGATCAATTCGGTGGTGTCGTTGACTCGGCAATATTAGTCAATGTGGTGAAAGATAAGAAGGTATCGGAAAAACGACTGGATGCTTCCGTGCTGCGTATTTTGAATCAAAAGTTCAACATCGGTTTGTTTGAAAATCCATATGTGGATGCGAAAAAAGCAGATGAAATCGTTGGCAACAAACAGTTCTCAACTTTAGCGAATACCGCTCAGTTTAAATCTCTTGTTTTATTAAAAAACGACCATGTTCTACCGCTCAAGACTGGCAACAAAATATGGTTGTATGGCATTCATAAAGATGTTGCAGAGAAGTATGGTTTTCAGGTTGTTGAGCAGTTACAAGATGCTGATCTTGCACTTTTAAGAACCTCAACCCCGTTCGAAAGACCGCATAAGAATTATTACTTCGGCAAAAAGCATCATGAAGGTGCATTGGACTTCAAACCTGATAATGAAGATTATCTTGCGATTCAGAAAGCCAAGCAGCATGTGCCAACGATTGTGACCATTTACTTAGATCGCCCGGCGATTTTAACCAATATTTTAGATGATGCAGATGCCTTAATCGCCAACTTTGGTGTCAGTGATGAGGTGTTATTTCAACGATTAACATCTGATAAAATCTATACCGCGAAAATGCCATTCGAGTTACCAAGAACAATGCAGGCGGTCTTATCACAAGATCCGGCCAAACCGCATGATTCCAATAACCCACTATTTCCCATTCATTATGGAATGAGCCAATGATTTTATATTCTTTATAAAATCCAATCGTGACGGTTATTTTGCCACTGATTATTTTACAACTCATTGATGTTTAATTTAAAACCACCATTACTGATAAAGTAGCGGTGGTTTTTCAGAAATGGCATGGATAGCAATAACCCAATCGTGCCAGAAAAACCTTTGCCATCAGCTCTTTCAATGTCGTCACTTCACCTTGTAAATACACCAGTTCATCTACGGTAATTTATAATGCAGTAGTAACGGGCATCGATATAAACGCGTTGCAGACGAACCCTCGCTCTGTCGTTATACTGGTGCTTTCAACACGTGACGATGAATATATGCCTGACAGTACAATTTTGCATGGCAAACTAGCCACAGAATTCAAAACCATCCGTGCAATGATGAAAATATACTGTGCGAAATATCACCATGGCACACCTTTGTGCGAGGCATGTGCAACGCTGTTACAGTATGCAGAACAAAAGCTGGATCGTTGCCCGTACGGACAACAGAAACCGACATGCAATCAATGTCCGATTCACTGTTATAAACCTGAGCCGAAAGCGCAAATCCGGGTCATTATGCGCGATTCAGGCCCGCGGATGCTGCTTCATCATCCGATTCTGGCAATACGGCACCTGTACCATGAAAAGCAGGCTTGCCCCGACAAGCCGCAAATCAACGCCTCCAATCGCCATCAACGGAAACAGAATGCGGATGAGTAGAACGCCGCAACCTTACGGCATTTACGGCATCCACGATTCACACCAACGACGGAGTTGTTCATTGGGTGAGCAAGTCAAACCAATCGACAAACGATACACCGGCCTCAATGAAGATTTATGTGATATCCGCAGATATCTTTGACGAATCGGCCGAGTCTTGCATGGTATAATCATCAACTCCTCTTGATGAATATTCGTGCGTCTATGTCGATTAAAAACCTTATGTTCTGGCGTCAGTTTTCTTTTGTCAAAAAGATCAGCATTATCATACTCTGCCTTGCATCACTCTCGATTACCGGCATGCTTATCAGTGCCAATACCAGTGAAAGCATTCAGGGCAACGCGCATATGATTAATCAGGTCGGTGCAATACGGATGCAAAGCTACCGGTTACTCGCCTTGAGCAATGGGCAACAATCCATCACTCCGGATATCTCCGTCCTTGAAAATATGTTAGAAGCAGCGTCTTTTCAGCGCTTTATCCAACATGAAAAGTTCGAAAAGCCCTATTTAGAAATTCTTCAGCTCTGGTATTCAGACATCAAGCCAACGCTACTCACCTCTCAGGACAAAGATGAAAAATTGCAGGCGGTCGAATCTTTCATCGTGCAACTGAATGTTTTAATCTCACAAATAGACAATCATACCGAACATACCATTAGCACGATTTCACAAACGCAGAATATCTTTATCGCCCTGACGATCATTTTCCTTTTTCTTGCCTTTAAAGGTTTGCATAAAAGGTTATTTACCCCTTGGCGAGAGTTACTGACCATTGCCAATGCCATTCGCAATGGTGACTTTGAACAACGGTTTGATTCGCGTCATTATCGGGATGAAATGGCCGTTTTAGGTGAAACGTTCAATGATATGTCGGTGGAATTGAAAGTGATGTACGATGACTTAGAAGAGAGAGTCCATCAGAAAACATCCGAATTAAAACAGCAAAATGATTATCTGGATTTCCTCTATCGCAGCGGACAACGCTTTAACCGCCATCACTTAAACATCAATACATTATCTCCGCTGTTTCAGGAGTTAATTTCATTGTTAGAGTTACACAGTGTGACATTCAACCCGAGCGACAAGCTGCGCTATTTCATTGATGAACAAATTCACTACCATCAAACGATCGACCATCAAATAAGCGACTATCAAACCACCGATGAACAACGAAACAGTGCTTTTACGCCACAAAACTGGCCGGTCAGTGACGATTATCATGAATACGGCATCTTACAAACCACCTACCGCGATGAGGTGCTCCCGTCAGAAAAACAAAAGCTGATCGAAACGTTTTGTGATCTCTTCACTCAATATCTTGCAACACGGTTTCAGGAACAACGTAAACATCAACTTCTGGTGCTTGAGGAGCGTCATACCATCGCACGCGAGCTGCACGATTCTATCGCGCAATCCCTGTCCTTTTTAAAAATAAAAAGTGGGATTTTACGGATGCAAAGTGATAATTTTTCTGCCACGCAACACACATTACTTGAAGATATCAGTAAAGAAATTAACTCGGCTTACCATCAGTTAAGAGAATTACTTGTCACATTCAGATTAAAAATCGATGACTCCGATTTATCCAATGCGATTAAAAATAGTGTTGATGAATATAGCGAAAAGCTGGGATTTTCAATTCAGATCAACAATCAGTGGCAGGATAACAGTATTACACCTCACCACTTTATCCATATATTGCAGATTATCCGCGAAGCATTGAGTAATATTTATAAACATTCAAAGGCAACGGAAGTTATGATCCACTTAACGCAAGACGAAAATAAAATGTGTCATTTAAATATTATGGATAACGGTGTTGGTATCGAACCACAACAACAAGCAATGACGAATCATTACGGCTTAACGATTATCGCCGATCGAGTGAAAGCACTGGCCGGTCACTTAACGATTGATTCTAAACCCGATCAGGGCACAGAAATCGCGATTCAGTTCTATCCATAATGAGGGAAGCGATATGCATACAACCAACGCAACAACCGTATCACCGGCAACGGTCATGCTCGTCGATGATCACCCGATGCTCCGGCAAGGGCTCAAGCAGCTGCTGCAATTAAACCCGCAAATCGAGGTTGTCAAAGAGTGTAATAACGGTCCGCAAGCCGTCAAACTCGCTCTCGATGATGAGCCTGATGTGATTTTACTTGATATTAATATGCCTGATATTGATGGTATTCAAACACTCAAATTACTGCGCGAAAATGATATTACCAGCCGTATTATCATTTTTACGGTTTCCAATTATGAGGAAGACTTAGTCCGGGCGATACAAGCCGGGGCAGACGGATATTTATTAAAAGATATGGAAGCGGAAGATCTGCTCCACGCCATCGAACAAGTTTGTCTCGGTGAGTTGGTCGTCAGCCCTAAACTTGCCAATCTGTTGGCAAAACAGCTGCGCAGTTCTCCTCATCAGGCGCAACGAGAAATCGATACCTTAACCACGCGAGAGCTGGATGTACTCAAACTACTGGCACAAAGTTTACCCAACAAGTTAATCGCCCGAAAACTCAATATTGCCGAAACAACCGTGAAAGTGCATGTCAAACATATCCTGAAAAAGCTGCAACTACGCTCCCGGGTTGAAGCCGCAGTCTGGGTGCACCAGCAAGGGATTGATCAATAATATCGATGGCTACATGGTGAGCCATCGATAGGTTATTATCGAAGTGTTGTCATCGACGAGATGTGGGGAGGGTCAACGCCGGGATCTGACTACCTGATAGCGGCGGCTGATATACTCTATCGGCACGCTCCAGATGTGAACCAAACGGCAGAACGGAAACGCAACAAATAAGCTCATACCAAGCACAATATGGAGTTTAAATATCCATGCGACATCACTTAGATGCTCGGCTGCACCGCCATGAAAATAGACGATTGCCTGTGCCCATTCCATAAACTTCACCATTTCTGAGCCATCCATATGTTGTGCAGAAAACGGTATCGTCAACAGCCCTAAACACACCTGAGCGACTAATAATCCCAGAATCAGAATATCAGCAAATGATGATGTCGCCCGGACTCTCGGGTTATATAAGCGACGTTTCAGCAACAATCCGCCACCGATTAATGTCATCACGCCAAACATCCCTCCGCCAAACATGGCGAGTTTCTGTTTCAATGCAATGGACAGAAAACTTTCATACACCCAATGCGGGGTTAGCATCCCGAATGCATGTCCGCCCAGCACGCCGATAATACCGATGTGGAACAGATTTGAGGCCAGCCGCATCCCTTTGTTGTCCATCAACTGGCTTGAACCGGCACGCCACGAATATTGCCCGTAGTCGTAACGCAGCCAGCTGCCGAGTAAGAACACCGCCGCAGCGATATAAGGATAGACGCCGAATAAAAATTGATTGAAAAAGTCCATTATGCTTCTCCTGTCAGTTGGCTGATATCCAGATACTGGGGCTGAATGGTCTGCGCAAACCGCTGCTGATGCTGCCGGGTCTGGCTGTCGCACGGGGTGTTGTCCATAAAGGTGATCTGCTCTTCTTCCCACACTTGATCCAGTGCTGCAACACTGTCGTCCCGCTCCTCTTGCTTGACCTTTTCAGCAATTGAAGCCGTATTTAACTGGGCAGCACTCAGAGAGAGCAACAGGGACATCAGCGCGGCATAGTCACTGTCTCTTTGGCGCAACCTTTCTGTCAGCAATGCCAAAATCGGGGCAATATCTTTCAGCCCCTGCACGGCCTCGTCTTCAGAGAGTATCGACAAATATTCGAGATACATCGGTAGATAATCGGGTAGCTCTTTAGAGTCGAGCTCTAACCCCTGTTGCTGATACTGCCCCATCAGATCGACCATCGCCTGACCACGCTCCCGGGACTGACCGTGCACGTGTTCAAATAGCAACAGTGATAGCGATCTGCCGCGGTCAAACAGCGCACAATATTGGGCTTGCACATCAAATAAGCGCTGCTCGCAGTAAGTGCTGATCCACTGTTTTAAATCGCTTTTTTGCGCCAAATTTAATTCAGTGCATTGATCCGTTGATGCAATCAGCTCGTGATATTCAGACCACAGCATCTCTTGCGGGTAATCCAGCAGGTGCGCAATCATTCGTAAACTCAGCATTATTGATCCCCCTTGCTAATGTCGATTGCATCAATTCTCTGGCTATTAAACAGATTGACTCGGTTATCACTACCATGACAGCCGTCGCCGAAACTGAAACCACAACCATTTGATTCAGCATAAGCATGATCCGCTTCCTGACGCATCCCGGATGGTACGACAAAGCGATCTTCGTAGTTGGCAATTGCCAGATAACGGTACATTTCTTCCACTTGCATGGCCGTCAAACCCACCGCCTCAATCGCGCTGGTGTCAATGGTGCCTTCCACGGTCTCGCTACGCTTGTAGTGACGCATGGCCATCAAGCGTTTGAGAGCCAGTTGCACCGGTTGAATATCACCTGCAGTCAGCAAATTGGCTAAATATTGCAACGGAATCCGCAACATATCGATATCCGGCAATCCGTTGCGCAGCGGCAGGTATCCTGAATCTGCGGCAGATTGAATCGGCGATAGCGGCGGTACGTACCACACCATCGGTAACGTGCGGTATTCCGGATGCAGTGGTAACGCAAGCTGCCACTCCACCGCCATTTTGTATACCGGGGACTGCTGTGCCGCATCTAACACACTTTGACTGATGCCCTGCGCTTGCGCCTGACGAATCACTTCCGGATCATGCGGGTCAAGGAAAAGGCTCAACTGACTGGTATAGAGATCATGTTCATGTTCAACAATGGCGGCCTCTTGAATGCGATCCGCATCATAAAGCATCACCCCTAAATAGCGGATCCTGCCGACACAAGACTCGGAGCAAGCCGTAGGCATACCTGCTTCAATACGGGGATAACAGAAGATGCATTTTTCGGATTTACCGCTTTTCCAGTTAAAGTAGATTTTCTTATAAGGACAGCCACTGATACACATCCGCCATCCGCGACACTTATCTTGGTCGATCAGGACAATACCATCTTCTTCCCGTTTATAAATCGTGCCGCTCGGGCAGCTCGCAACACAGGCGGGGTTCAGGCAGTGTTCACATAAACGCGGCAAATACGTCATGAATGTATTTTCAAATTCGCCATACATCTGTTTTTGAATATGGTGAAAATTGTAGTCAGCGGAACGGGCTGTGAATTCTCCGCCGAGCGTATCTTCCCAGTTCGGCCCATGATTGATTTTTTCCATTCTCTGCCCGGTAAGCAGAGAACGCGGACGGGCAATCGGTTGATGACGTTGCTTCGGCGCCTTTTGTAAATGCTCATAATCGAAGGTAAACGGTTCATAATAGTCATCGATTTCTGGCATATGCGGGTTGTTAAACAACTTGGACAACACACCGATTTTGTTGCCCTGACGCAAGGTGAGCCGGCCTTTAATGCCACGAATCCACCCACCTTGCCAGCGTTGCTGATTTTCCCAGTCTGTCGGATACCCGACGCCCGGTTTCGTTTCTACGTTGTTAAACCACGCATACTCGACACCCTCGCGACTCGTCCAGATGTTTTTACAAGTGACGGAGCAGGTATGGCAGCCAATACATTTATCCAGGTTCAGCACCATGGCAACTTGCGAACGAATTTTCATACCCTTTCTCCTACTGACTGATTGGCTGAGTTGTGGCGTGATCTGATGTCTGTTCATCATCGAGCCAATCGACCCGATTCATCCGCCGAATCACGACGAATTCATCCCGGTTAGAACCGACGGTTCCGTAATAATTGAAGCCATACGCCTGCTGGGCGTATCCGCCGATCATATGGGTCGGTTTAGGGCAAATACGTGTCACTGAATTGTGAATACCACCACGCTGTCCTGTCACCTCTGAGCCGGGCAGATTGATTAACCGTTCTTGTGCGTGATACATCATCACCATGCCTTGAGGAACACGTTGACTGACTACGGCACGTGCCGTTAATGCGCCATTGGCGTTGTAGGCTTCAATCCAGTCGTTATCTTTGATGTTCAGGGTTTGCGCATCGACTTCACTGAGCCAGACAATCGGCCCGCCCCGTGATAACGTCAGCATGAGTAAGTTGTCACTGTAGGTTGAGTGAATCCCCCATTTTTGGTGCGGGGTAATAAAATTCAGCGCCAGTTCGGGCTGACCGTTATGATGGCGTTGCTCGATTTGCTGAACCGCCCGGGTATCAATCGGTGGCCGGTAAACGACCAGACTCTCGCCGAAATCTCTCATCCAGGCATGGTCTTGATAAAGCTGCTGACGCCCGGTCAGCGTGCGCCACGGAATCAGCTCATGAACATTGGTATAACAGGCATTGTATGACACATGTTCATCTTCGATACCTGACCATGTCGGGCTGGAAATGATCTTGCGCGGTTGTGCCTGAATATCGCGAAAGCGTATTTTTTCATCGGCTTTGCTCTGGGCTAAATGGCTATGATCCCGCCCGGTAACTTGGCTTAACGCCTGCCATGCTTTGACTGCGACTTCACCATTGGTTTCCGGTGCGAGCGTCAGAATCATTTCTGCCGCATCAATTGCAGACGCCAGTTTTGGCCGGCCTTGGGTCGCGCCGGATTGATGCACCTGATTTAATTTCTTGAGTAGCGTGAGTTCCGACTCGGTATTCCAGGAGATCCCTTTGCCGCCGTTGCCTAATTCCTCAAGCTTCGGACCAATTGAAGAGAAACGGGCACCGGTGTTCGGATAATCACGCTCAACCGGAATAATTTTGGGTGCCGTTTTGCCCGGGATCAGCTCACACTCGCCATGACGCCAGTCTTTACCACCGAATGCCTGCGCAATTTCACTGTCACTGTCGTGTTGATTGGCTAGGGTTACGATATCCGTTTCAACGCCTAAGTGACCGGGACAAACTTGCGAGAAGCTTTGCGCGATATCCCGGAAAATATCCCAGTCTGATTTGGCCTCCCAAGCGGGATCAACGGCCTTCGAAAACGGATGAATAAACGGGTGCATGTCTGATGTATTCATGTCGTTTTTTTCATACCATGTTGCCGTCGGTAACACGATATCGGAATACAAACAGGTGCTCGACATGCGAAAGTCTAAGGTCACCACCAAATCAAGCTTGCCTTCAGTGGGTTGGTCTTCCCAATCCAGCTCTTGGGGTTTGGTCTTGGCGTAACTGCCTAAATCTTTCCCTTGAATGCCATGCTCGGTTCCCAGCAGGTACTTCAGCATGTACTCATGCCCTTTGCCGGATGAGCCCAGCAAATTGCTCCGCCAGATAAACATGTTGCGCGGATAATGTTGTTCCGGTTGCTCACAGGCAAAACGAATCGAGCCCTCTTTTAACGCAGAAACCGTATAATCCACCGGATCCATATTGTGCTGCTTGGCCATGTTGGCAATGGTCAACGGGTTGACATTTAATTGCGGTGCCGATGGCAACCATCCCATCCGTTCTGCTTTAATATTTAAATCAATCAGATGGGCGCTATAACGTTCTTTTTTTGCCAGCGGTGACAATAGATCATGGGTTTGCACGGTCTCATAGCGCCATTGGCTGGAATGGTTATAAAAATAAGATGTGGTATTCATTTGCCGTGGCGGGCGTTGCCAGTCTAGTGCAAAGCTCAGCGGTAACCACCCTGTCTGCGGACGCAACTTTTCTTGTCCGACATAGTGAGACCAACCGCCACCGCTTTGTCCGACACAGCCACAAAATACCAGCATATTAATCATTGCCCGATAAGACATATCCATGTGATACCAGTGGTTTACCCCGGCACCGACAATGATCATTGAACGGCCTCGCGTTTTTTCTGCGTTGTGTGCAAACTCTCGGGCAATTTGGATAATCCGATGACGATCCACCCCGGTGATCGCTTCAGCCCATGCCGGAGAGTATGCTTTCACTTCATCATAAGATGCCGCGGCAGACCCATCACTCAACCCACGATCACCTCCACGACGATCAACCCCATAGTTGGCCAGCATTAAGTCATAGACCGTCGTCACTTTAGCAATGTTACCGTTGGCTAAAGTGACCGATTTGACCGGCAAGGTGTGCTCAATAATGTCGGACAACGGCACAGAATCAAAATGGTCTGACTCAATCCCGCCAAAATAAGGAAACTGAACACATGCGTATTCATCCGTATCGGCTATTCCCAGCGCCAAGGTTGTTTCTTGCCGGTGTTCGCCAGCTACAGATTCTAAATTCCAGCGGCCCTTCTCACCCCAGCGGAATCCAATCGATCCCTGCGGAACGACCATCTGATTGGTTTTGCTGTCAATCGCGATGGTTTTCCATTCAGGATTGTTATGTTCGCCTAAATCATCAACCAGATCAGCGGCGCGTAAAAAGCGCCCGGCGGTATATGTGCCGGATTGGGTTTCTTCCAGCATGACCAGCATTGGCATATCGGAATAACGACGCAGATATTCCTGAAAATATTCAACTTTTCGCTGCTGATGGAACTCAGTTAAAATCACATGCCCCATGGCCAGTGCCAGTGCACTGTCGGTGCCCTGTTTCGGATGAAGCCATTCATCACTCAGCTTGGCGACTTCTGAATAATCCGGGCTTACGGCAACGGTTTTGGTGCCTTTGTAACGCACCTCGGTGAAGAAATGGGCATCCGGAGTGCGTGTCTGAGGAACATTCGACCCCCATGCCATGATATAACCTGAGTTGTACCAGTCCGCCGATTCCGGGACATCGGTCTGCTCACCCCAAGTCATCGGAGAGGCCGGCGGTAAGTCACAATACCAGTCATAGAAACTTAAGGCGGTGCCGCCAATCAATGATAAATAGCGGGCTCCTGAAGAATAGGACACCATCGACATCGCCGGAATCGGAGAAAACCCGACAATCCGATCAGGGCCGTGCGTTTTGGTGGTATACACGTTTGCTGCCGCGATCAATTCGTTGAGCTCTTGCCACGTTGAGCGGATCATGCCGCCGCGTCCCCGGGCTTTCTTATACCGTTCGGTTTTCTGTTTATCTTCAACAATCGATGCCCATGCCGCGACCGGATCAGTCTGTTGCGTTTTTGCCTGACGCCAGAGCTCTAATAATTCTTGGCGAATCATCGGGTATTTCACCCGGTTCGCACTGTAGAGATACCATGAATAACTGGCACCACGCGGACACCCGCGCGGCTCATGATTCGGCATGTCCGGACGAGTACGGGGATAATCCGTTTGCTGCATTTCCCATGTCACGAGCCCGTTTTTGACAAAAATCTGCCAGCTACATGAACCGGTGCAGTTGACACCATGCGTTGAACGGACAACTTTATCGTGCTGCCACCGATTACGATAAGCATTTTCCCAGTCTCGGTTCACGTTATATGACTGCCCATGCCCATCCGAAAAGGTTTCGCCTCGCTGTTTAAAATAACGGAAACGGTCCAGAAATTTACTCATTGAGCTTTCTCCTTTGCTTTTGATAGCTTGACGCTATCTCACATTGCTTATTGGTTATTGGTTATGACTGATTCGTCATTTCTTATTGGTATTAACTTATTGGGTATCAGCTTATTGCTATCGGGCATCGTCAGACTTTCGCTGCGGCTTTTTTCGTGGCTAACCGATCGAGATTGCGGCCGTAAACAAACCAAGTAATAAATACGCAACACACATAAAAAACCAAAAATACTTTCATCGCCGTGAGCGGCGAACCGGTTAATGACAGCGACAGACCAAACCCTCTGGGAATGAAAAATCCGCCGATAGCCCCGATTGCTGAGATAAATCCCAAAGCGGCAGCCGTATCGGTAGAAGCTTTTCGTAGCGAAATTTCTGGGGTCATACCTTGCTTGGCGGCTTTATCCAGCGAAATTTTGCGGAAAATCACGGCAATCATCTGAAACGTAGAACCACTGCCTAACCCGGAAGCAGCAAAGAGTCCCATAAAGGTGGCAAAGAACAGATAAAAGGAGCCTTGGCTTGATGCCGATGGCAGGGTGACAAACACGGCACCGGTCAGTATCGCCATGACAACAAAGTTGACCAGCGTCACCCGAATCCCGCCGAGCCGGTCAGAAAGGGCACCGCCTAACGGACGGGCAAGTGCGCCGACCAAAGGCCCGAAAAACATATAAGATAAGATGTCATGTGCCGGAAACTGTGTTTTAGACAGCATAGAAAAACCGGCAGAAAAGCCGATAAAAGAGCCGAATGTGGCTAAGTAAAGAATACTTAATCCCCACAAGTGCGGTTCTTTTAACACCGGTAGCTGTGCTTTGATCGATGTCTGTGCGGCCTTGAGGTCATTCATGCCGAACCAGGCAGCCACAGACAAAATACACAGCAAAGGTACCCAAACTAACGCCGCATTGGCGAGATAAAGCACTTTCCCCGAAGGCTGAATCACACCCGAAGAAAGACCGCCGAACACCCCGGCTGACACCACCAGCGGCACCACGAGCTGCATGACACTCACACCGAGGTTGCCCAGTCCGCCATTTAATCCAAGCGCTTTGCCCTGTTGTTCTTTGGGATAAAAAAAGCTGATATTCGCCATACTGGACGCAAAATTAGCACCGGCAATCCCGCACAACAGCGCAATCATGACGAATTGTTCGAATGGTGTATCCGGATGCTCAACAGCATAAGCCAGCCATAAGCATGGAATGGTCAAAATCAACGTACTGAACACCGTCCACTTCCGTCCTCCGACAACCGGGACAATAAATGCATACGGAATCCGGCCAATCGCCCCTGACACGGCGGGTAAAGCCGTTAATAAAAACAGCTGATCCGTTGAAAAGTGGAATCCGACTTGATTGAGGTTGACCGCGACGGCAGAAAATAGCATCCAAACGCAAAATGAGAGTAATAAGCACGGAATGGATATCCATAAGTTGCGATTCGCAATGGTTTTACCACTTTCGGCCCAAAACTGAGGATCTTCCGGATGCCATTGCGTGAGCATTTTCGATTTCACATCACAAGCGTTAGAGTTGGCATGAGACATGTTTACGTCCTTCATATTGATGAATAGGCGTTCACTTTTACCGATTGCGCAGACGTGCTTGTTGACCGATATCAATATCAAATAGGAACTCTATCAATACGAATTAGGGTTATACTCCCAAAGGAGTACGACAAAAATAAAATATAATCTATAATTATCAATTAGTTAAAAAACCACACTATTACTATGGTATAAAAATCTTGTATCGGGACTATTTAGGAGTACACCCCATCGTCTCGCATCATCAACCCGGAAAATCCGCACAAAAATGCAGTTATCCGTGATGTTGATCAACCCGGCATCGGTCTAAGTCATTGGATTGGGCGGATACGCAAGAGATGTATCTGATAAGCAGATCATTCGGCTCAGCGTTCGTGGCATCTATCCACATCCGGCTTGAGGAGAAGGATAGGAATGAGGGGAAATGCAGCAGCGTTTGTGGTTGTATTTTGGGGCTGAACTTTTACTTCACGCTTTTATTGCCAGCCTTTACTTCAAGGAACGGGCAGGCATCGGAAACAGCACCGGAATGCTGTCTCCGATGCTGACGAATATCAGGTTGTTAATACCTCAATGGTATGGTCAACAACCCGGACATCATAAGCGCGAATATTGAATTGCTCATCTTCCAGACAGCGCCCATCGCTGAGATTAAACCGCTGCTTTTTAACCGGACTTGCAACCCAAAGCTCGGCCAGATGTTCACAGATGATCCCCCGGGATAACACATTGGCTTGTGCAATCGGATCATAATTATCGATAGCAAATACTTGCGCATCCGCATAAGGACGGAAGAGTGCCACTTGTATCTGATTGACTAAGGCACAGACACCGGTTCCCGGAGTAATTGCATTGATATCACATATTTTCTGCCACTGGCTCATTACTCAACCTCCCGTTCAATATGTAAAATTTCACCTTTAATGTGCGGATGCTTCTCCAGATAAGTCGCAGGGCGATGTTGCTGACGTTGGGATACAAACTGAATATTGTCATCACGTAAGTCGCTATTAATAAAATGGGAGAATCGTGATAATAAATCAGGCTCATCCAGTGTTTGTTGCCATTCACAACGATAATTTTCAATCAGTCGGGCCATATCAGTTTCGAGTTGTTGGTTGATCCCCAACTTATCATCAATAATCACCGCTTGCAGATATTCGATACCGCCTTCAAGATTCTCCAGCCAGACGGATGTGCGTTGTTGTTTGTCCGCAGTCCGAATATAAAACATCACAAAGCGGTCAATATATTTGAGTAAGGTTGGCTCATCTAAACCGGCCGCGAACAAATCAGCGTGTCTCGGCTTCATCCCTCCGTTACCGCACACGTACATATTCCAGCCGGAATCGGTGGCAATAATCCCGAGATCTTTTCCCTGCGCTTCCGCACACTCCCGGGTACACCCGGAGACCCCCATTTTCATCTTATGGGGTGTCCGAATCCCTTTATAGCGATTCTCAATCCGTACTCCGAGTCCAAGGCTATCTTTCACCCCGAAACGACACCAAGTGCTCCCGACGCAGCTTTTCACCATCCGCAACGCTTTGGCATAAGCCTGACCGGTTTCAAACCCTGCGGCGATCAATTGTCGCCATATTGCCGGCAGGTCATCTTTCTGTGCACCAAATAATGCGATGCGTTGTGCACCGGTGATTTTGGTGTAGAGTCCATACTGTTGTGCCACCGTTGCTAACGCTTGTAACCCCTCAGGAGTGACTTCTCCGCCCGCCATTCTCGGGATGACGGAATATGTGCCGTCTTTTTGCATATTGCCGAGGAAGTTGTCGTTGGTATCATGTAATCCGACTAACTGAGGATTTAAAATATGCTCTCCCCAGCAAGACGCGAGAATCGAACCGACTGTCGGCTTACAAATTTCACAGCCATAACCATGGCCGTATGTCTCGATTAATTGCTCAAAGCTTTTGATGCCGTGTGTTCTGATGATGTGGAACAGCTCCTGCCGCGAGTAGGCAAAATGTTCACACAGATGATGACTGACCGCGATGCCCGCTTTTGCCAGTTCAGTATTGAGCACAGAGCTGATCAGGGGGAGACAGCCGCCACAGCCGTTGCCGGCATTGGTCGCAGCCTTCACTTCAGCCAGTGTATGTTTACCCTCACTAATTGCGGTGATGATCTGCCCTTTGGTCACATCAAAACATGAACACAGCACCGCCGAATCAGGTAACGCATCCGCACCGAGGGCGGGCTTTTCGGCTCCCGCGTAAGCAGGAAGAATCAGGCTATCCGGATGTTCAGGCAGTTCGATACGATTCAGTTTGAGTTGTAACAGATGACCATAATCCGCGGTATCACCGACGAGTACAGCCCCAAGTAAGTGTTTCTCATCCTGTGACACAATGACGCGCTTATAAATTCCCTCAGCTTCATTGAGATACACATAACTTTTGCTGCCCGGTGTCTGACCGTTTGCATCCCCGATACTACCGACATCGACCCCCAACAACTTCAATTTGGCACTCATATCGGCACCTTCAAACCGGCTATGCTCTCCCAGTAAGTGGTCAACCGCGATGGTCGCCATTTTATAGCCCGGCGCAACGAGCCCGAAGAAGTGCCCTTGCCATGAGGCACATTCACCAATGGCATAAATATTGGGGTTTGAGGTCTGGCAATGATCATTAATCACCACACCACCGCGTGGCGCGATTGCCAGCCCGGCTGCTTTTGCCACACTGTCTTGCGGCCGGATACCGGTTGAGAAGACCATAAAATCAACCTCCAGTGCCGTGCCATCTGCAAAATTGAGTGTGTGACGGGCTGACGTGCCTGAATCGACAATTTCGAGGGTATTCTTACCGGTATGCACCTGAACGCCGATACTTTCTATTTTCTGGCGAAGGAGTTCGCCGCCTTGTTTATCCAGCTGTTCCGCCATTAATATCGGTGCAAACTCAACGACGTGGGTTTCAACACCCAACGCTCTTAAGGCTCCCGCAGCTTCGAGGCCAAGCAATCCTCCGCCAATCACAGCACCTTTCTTACTGTGGTCTGCACACGCTTTGATCGCATCGAGATCGTCGATTGTCCGATACACAAAACAATCGGGGTTATCGGCACCCGGAATGGGGGGAACCCAAGGATATGATCCGGTCGCAAGAATTAACTTGTCAAAAGCAATCTGTTCCCCACTTGCAGCCACGACAAATTGCTTTTCACAATCAATCCTGACGGCCTGCTCTCCGAGCAATACCTGAATTTGATGTTCACGATAAAAACCCGGAGAAACTAACGTTAATGCATCTGCATTGTCATTTTCAAAGTAAGAAGACAGATGAACACGGTCATAAGCAAGGCGGGGTTCTTCACTCAGAACCGTCATCTCGATGTGATTCGCACCATCTCTGCGCATCAGGTCTTCAATAAATCGATGTCCTACCATCCCATTACCAACGACCACCAATTTTTTCTTTCGCTGCATAAATATGCTCTGCCTGTAATCCATAACTTGCCGCCAGTCTAATGAAATAGATCCAGTTATTTTTTGATATAAAACAAGATTGGTATTTAGCTACTCCGAAGGTAGTAGGCTGTCAGACAGTTGGGTTTAATCAGGGAAAAAGACTGACGACGTTAGTCATGAGCAAGCTCATAGTTAGTGAGGAGAAATAAATATCGTTGGGTTGGTGAACAATATCGTGTCCCCCAACCTATCGGTGCATTGAATAAAGTGAATCATCGGGTTTACCTGACATTGCCCAACGGTATGAAAACCAATCGATTCTATCGTATCTCAACGATGAAACGACATTGTCGTTTGCTTAATCTCTTCGGCAATATGACGGAGACAGCGGGCGGCACTGACACTGACGCCGGATAATTGATGAAATCCGTGGATCACACCAAAATAACGTTCACAATATGCCTCGACGCCGGCATTGAGCAACTGTTTATAACATTGCTCTCCTTCATCTCTTAATGGGTCAAATTCTGCGGTGATGATATGGGTTGGTGGCAGCCCTTTAAAATCGGCACACGCAAGTGGGTGAAGCTCCGGGTTTTGAGCAATCGCCGCTTTGTCCATATCACCCGTGTACATTGAAAATCCCGAAAGCAGCATATTTGCGGTAATGATGTAGTCGGTGCCGTTTTCAACATAGCTCATCGATGTCCCGAAGGGATCCAGCATCGGATAGATCAAAATTTGCTTGTCAGGAAGCCAGTTCTGGGTTTGTTTTAAACGCAAAGATGTCGTCAGTGCTAATTGGCCACCGGCACTATCGCCGACGAAGACTATCTTGCTTGTGTCTCCACCATACTGATTGCCGAACGCCTTTATCGCCAGTACGGCATCGTAGACATCATCGTGCGCAGCCGGATAACAATGCTCCGGCGCTAAACGATACTGAATACAGATAACAAGACTGTTCGATAAACTTGCTATCTGTCTTAGTTGCTGCTCATGCGTTTGAAATCCCCCGCTGATGAAACAGCCACCATGAAAATAAATCGTAATGGGTAATCCTGTTGCACCGTTGGGTTTGTATACTTTTAAGGGAACCCCGTTTAATTCATCAATGAACTCTTCATACATCTCCGGGCTGGGCCCCGATAAATATGTACTCGCGAGATACCCCGCTCTTCGGCTATCAAGATCAAACGTCGAAGGGCATGGTTTTCCTGCAACGATAAAGTCTTCGACCAACGCTTTAATGCCCGGCTCTAATTGATTCAACACTGAAACCACCTGTGAACTATCCAATTATTTTCCATCATTATGCGCCATTCATGTATATACGAACAGTAAAAATCTGAATTGGCTATTGGATATTCTTTGTTGAAGCGTCACAAACCGTCTCAAAAAAGGAAACTCATGACATTGTTTTAATTCTCAGTAATACATACGATGCCATCAAACATATACCCATTCTATTAAACTTCGACTGTATTATTATCATGATGAATCCCCTATTTAAAGCAACACTATTTTTATTTACATCAATCACGCTTGCCGGATGTAATTCCGGTTCTTCTAATCTTTCCTCATTAAATGCATTCAATCTTACGGATATAAACAATTCTGCAACTGAGGTGAAGTCCATTATATTTACCTGGACACCAGCATTCGATAATTCAGGTGTGACATATAAAATATGTAAAAAAGATATTTTTCAGGAGAATAATTGTAACGCCCTCACTTCCGTGACTGACAGACTTTCTGCAACCATATCTTTTAATAGTTTATTTGACATCCTGCCGCATGACTATTTCATTTTGGCAACCTCGGGACAGAAAACTCAGGCATCAAATGAGATGGATATCCCCCACGATACAATCACCAGAATGATTACATTTTTTAAAGCCTCCAACCCCGGTAAAAACGACAATTTTGGTCAAGCTATCGCACTCAGTGCCGACGGCAACACATTAGCTGTTGGCGCTTATCGTGAAAGTAACGGGGCGACCGGGGTGATCACCGATGGCTCAGAAACTACCGATACCCTTCAACAAATAAGTTCAGGGGCTGTTTATTTGTTTAGCAACAGTTCCGGTAGCTGGCAACAAACTGCCTATGTCAAACCATCCAACACCGATGAAGGCGACTGGTTTAGCTACTATAGTATTTCACTCAGCAGTGACGGCAGTATGCTCGCCGTTGGTGCTTTGTATGAAGATAACGCGGCAACCGGGGTGATTACCGACGGCTCAGAAATCACCGACTCCGGTACAGCAGCGAATTCAGGGGCTGTTTATTTGTTTAGCAACAGTTCCGGCAGTTGGCAACAAGTGGCTTATGTCAAAGCGTCCAATACCGGCGCCGGTGATGACTTTGGCAGTAGTGTCTCGCTCAGTGGAGACGGAAACATGCTCGCTGTCGGGGCCTCGGCAGAAAGCAATAGTGCAACGGGGGTGATTACCAATGGCTCGGAAGTCACCGACTCCGGCACAACAACTGAGTCAGGTGCAGTCTATCTGTTTAGCAACATCGCCAATAACTGGACGCAGATCGCCTATATCAAAGCCTCTAATCCCGGAGAAAGCGATGGTTTTGGTGATCCTGTCAAACTCAACCATGATGGCAGTGTACTGGCTGTCGGGGCTCCGGGAGAAGATAATGGTGCAACAGGGGTGATTACCGACGGCTCGGAAATCACGGATACCGGCACAGCAAATCAGTCAGGTGCAGTTTATCTGTTCAGCAACCGTTCCGGTCAATGGAAACAGACTGCTTATGTGAAAGCGTCGAATACCAGTGCTGAGGATAAATTTGGTTTGAATATTGCCCTCAGTGGCGATGGGAAAACTCTGGCCGTCGCAGCGCCAGGTGAAATCGGTTCAGCATCCGGGGTGATTACCGATGGTTCAGAAATCACGGACACCGCCACCGAAGGCTACAAGGGTGCTGTCTATCTGTTTCGTCACAATTCAGATCAGTGGAGACAGATCGCCTATATCAAGCCCTCTTTTATCGTGGATAGTTACTTTTCCAATAACAGCATTGCACTTAGCAATGATGGTAGCACCCTTGCGGTTAGCGCCCCACAGGACAACACCGGTTTAACCGGCGTGATCACTGACGGCTCAGAAACTCTGGGTTCTGGTGTGACAGGCGACGCGTATCACTCTGGTGCAGTTTATCTGTTTAGCAACCGTTCCGGTCATTGGGAAAAGACAGCCTTTGTCAAGGCATCCAACCGCAGTTCATTTTTTGGCAGCAGTGTTGCTCTGAATGAAGATGGTAGAATTTTGGCTGTCGGCACGGCATTGGAAAACAGTGACCTAACCGGGGTCATCACGGATGGCTCAGAAATGACCGCACCCGAGGGATCAGGCACTGGCGCAGTTTTCCTCTATTAATTTCATCATTTTTAATATTGAAAGTCAGCAGATAACGCCTGCTGACTTTTCATTTTCATGACTGATGGTTTGCTTGCACAACGTCACCTTCGTGTAAACCATCTCTGAACGTATTGCATCCATCCTCAGTATTTTCTGAGGAGAGACCAAGTTGGTATGACTGCATCTGACCTGCTCTCCTTAATCTAATTTTTCTATACCTTCTCATAAGTGTCACACTGATTATCTGATTCATTCTTTATTCATAATGATATTAATAATTTGTTTTTATTTCTTAACAGATACCAAAAAAGCATAGATAAGCTGAATATATCAACATTGAATTGTTGAAAAAACGAACAACCTCTCTAGTTTTTGTAGTAGACCATATATGCACCAAGATGCATTATTAGTGGTGCCAATGTGATGTTAATGCTCAAAACACATAATGGAGTGATTATGAATGTTTTAACAAAAGGTAAGCTAGCATTGGGAATCATAGTCGTATTTTTTTCCTCGCCAATTTTTGCGTTGCCATGTTCGGACTGTGCCAATGGGTTTGAACGTGGCCCGGTTCCTCGAATGGATCAGTTAGAAGCCAGCCGGGGACCTTATTCGGTCAACACTATCAATGTTTCCAGACTCGCCAGAGGATTTGGTGGAGGAACGATTCATTACTCAACGGAATCGGGAGGACAGCAAGGAATTATTGCGGTAGTTCCGGGCTATGTTTCATTTGAAAGTAGTATTCAATGGTGGGGATCGCGTCTGGCATCCTGGGGCTTTACCGTAATTACCATAGATACGAATACAATTTATGATCAACCTGATAACCGGGCAAATCAGCTCAGTGCGGCAATCGACTATGTGATTGATAAGAATAATGACCGAAGCTCTCCGATATATGGATTAGTGGATCCAAACCGAGTGGGTGTCATTGGATGGTCTATGGGTGGTGGTGGAGCCCTCAAACTGGCAACAGACAGAAAGATTGATGCAGTGATCCCTCAAGCACCTTGGTATGTCGGATTAAGCCGTTTTTCCAGTATTACTTCACCGACCATGATCATTGCATGTCAAGCCGATGCTGTAGCACCAGTGGGTATACATGCTTCCCGATTTTATAATCAAATCCCGGAAACCACGCCAAAAGCATTTTTTGAAATTGCCTTAGGCAGTCATTTTTGTGCGAATACCGGCTACCCTAACGAAGATATTTTAGGGCGCAATGGTGTTGCATGGATGAAGCGCTTTATTGATAAAGATAAACGCTATAATCAATTTTTATGCGGACAAAATTTTGACCGCAGTTACAGAGTGAGTGAATATCGAGATAACTGCGATTACAACTAGTAGTGTATATAACTCATTGTAAATAGATGATTATTTAAAGTCAGAACACGTATGTTCTGACTTTTTTATGCGCTGAATAAGCAGAATTTTACGCCCTGCCGTTTTTGAACATTTGGTAAAAACTTCAACCATGCATGTCGATGTTTCATTTGACGGGACCACTCTAAGGAAACGAAACTTACAGACAACCTTCTGACTAATTCATCTTATTCAGCTCCTGTAAAGATTTACTTTAATTTCGTCATTGAAGATACCCTCACTCCATGACGAAATAATTTTTCTTGAATCAAGCCATTTGACTAATTCCCGATTCTCGGGAGTATTTTGTAGTCTCGGGGAATAATATCCAGTATTTATTTCGGAAAAAGGTTCCGGAAGATTAGCCAAAACGTAACGCACTTCGTCATCCTCCATTAGTTCGTGATACTTGTTAAAGAGTGAAATTTGCGTATCTATAGGTTGAGAGTGTATGACCAGAGATTGAACAATATTTCCATTAAGGTTGGACATCTTAGAGTCCGTGCTGTTAATAATAGGGCCGACAAGGGCGGCTCGCTCTGGAAGGTTCACGAGTGCATCCAGATCCATCAATTTTATTACCCCCAGCTTAGCTACGTTATCAATTTCAGATTGAAGAAGCGCTTCCAGGAAGTCATCGTCGAGTTCAAAGTTGTCTGGATTAGCCAAGTATATGTTGATATTGGCCACTACGAATCGTACCTGTAAATCCCTGCTGTCAGAGAGCGCTTCCAAACTCTCCCTAGTGAATGTAATTTTTCCTTCATCTATAAGAATTCGAAGCTTTGTTAACTCGAACTCTGTAGGAAACTCTTTGAAATGCTTGGGTAAAGCACGCACATACTCTGTATAACTGACATCAGACAACGAACCCGCATGAAGTATCAGCTGACGCAACTTCAATGAATCAGAATCGCTGGGTATTGGATGCTTCAGGATAGTTGAACGGACAACATCTCGATCAAGGTACCCAACCAAACTCTCCGCTTCAAAACCTTCACTTTCCATAAAAGCAAGACAATTCAACCAAGTTGGTTCGATCATGCATAGCTTAAACAGCATTTCATACAATCTTTCAGGAACATCCTCTAAAGATGGGAGCTGTATTGTCTGCCGCTCAAGAAATGTTCTCAGATCATCTTGCTCAAGCTCATCGTGGCAAATGACAGCCAGAATAGTGGAAGCATCCTCTTCTGAATTCTCTTGAATTACCAAAAGAATATCACGTAAATAGCGGTCAAAATCGCGTTCAACTCTCTGCAATAAAATTGGGCTATGCATCGATCGTATGGTCGTGAAATTCTTCTTATGTAGCGGCTCAAGATCGCTCTCTCCCTCAAATGCCTGATAAATATATTCCATATTTGCAAGCGTGAGTTCGAAAAGTCCCCGCTCGAACATGACGTTTACGACTTCATGATGTCCTTTTATTGCGGTCAGATCTTTAACTTCAAAACCAAGGCAAACAAGTCGTTCTGACGCCAAGCCAGGTACATTCAGCAGAATCTCAGGAAGGTTTTCCGCAACAAACGTCGGAAATTCTGCAAACTCCATTGCAAGCTTTTTGAGTAAATTTTCCGGTAAGTTCGAAACTATCTGGATAACGTGAGAAATATTATTGCCGCTGGCGATGGCCGTTGGAACAAAATCATCCCAACTATTAGCCAGCCCCGAAAGTAAACCCGCAACATTTTGGCCACTGCTGTAATAAGCATCGAAAAAGTTTTCACAGCTTTCGAATTCTGACGAAAGAAATTTAAAGAGCTTTTTCGTTTGCTCAAAGTAAAGCGTCCGGTCACTCAGAAGATTATCGACAAGTTTGACGTTTAAGACATAGCTTTGTCGAAAATCCTCATCTCGCATAGCGGCGATAACCTCTTTGGGATTATCGATCGGGAAACCTGGTTCAGGCGTGGTAAATGCCCGTATTTGAATCAAAAACTTATTGTCATTAGGAGACATACGGCCAGAGTGGAAGAGCGACGTGTATTGATAATAGGTATCGTCGATATGACCTTCTAGGATAAGAAAACGGGCAAGCTCTCCGTTTTCTCCAAAATTCTCAAAAAGATCCCGTATGCGGTCAGTATTCACTCGTAATAACTCGTTCAACTTTGTTGTACGAAGTGTTGAGAGTTTAACTCTTAGATCTCGTATTTGGCTTAAGATCTTGTTTTTATTATCAGTTGTCTTGTTTTCGAGCTCTTCCTTGCGCTGCTGGTAGGATTTTTGAGAATCTATCTCTTTTTGCCATTGGGACACATTGACTTGGCTCGAATGACCTCTTCTGCCTGAGTAGTAGTTTAATTGAGACGCTTCTATCAATTGCTCAAACTCATCATGGCTAACAAGATTTTTAAGTGAAATCCAACCGTGATTTAATCTAACACTGGCAGTATCCTCTGGAAGCTTCTCAATTAGTGCCATAGCATAAATTTGCCGTAATTCTTTCAGGTCTGATGGCGTCTGCCGCTCAGCGGCTTCAAGCTGCGCTTCAAGTTCCGAGATCTCCGCTTTATACGCTGCCCCACTCTGTTCGATCAGTTCATCCTGGTGGCTCAATATTTTGGCAAGCATACCCTCACCACGGTGTAGCTGCTCAAAATCCCTTGGGTAAACATTTTTATAGATCAGAATTGCGAGGAGTTTGTTGGGGTCGAGCAGATTCTCTTCATCTTTTTCTAAATTAGCAACATAAACGGCATACTCATTAAAAATATTCTGAATTAACCGCAGATCGTTCAGGTATCTCGATACCTCTCTCAGGAATTGCGGTTCAAGGCGCTCATCGAGTTTAAGTCTTTTTCCCTGAGCTAATACCATATCGATTGAATTCGATGTGTTGATAATCGGAATGACAGGGATAATAAATTCGAAAAACTTAGTGCGATCCGTATTCACAAACATATCGTCACGCAGAGCATAAAGAAATCTTATAGTACGCTTTACTCCTGCATTCTCGTTTACCAAGCTATTAATTTCACGCAGTGTGACGAAAATATCAGCGTCATTAAATCGGTCTAAGTCCTCTATAATGACCAGATCGTAATTGGTTGATTGAAAGAAGTAGACTATTTCGTCCAGGTGACGGTTTAGTATGGAAGTCTGATCCTCATGTGCTGGCTTTATCTCTACGCTCTTCAACGAAATACTCTTGAGTGATAAGCCAAAACTGGCAACATACAAGTGATGTAGTATCACCCAAAAGAATATGACCGCGAACCCAAAAATCCCTAAATTAAGCCAATTACTGAGGGTCAGAGGTTCGAAAAAAGTGCCGCTGATAATTTTTTCTCGCTGATGAAATACAAACCAAAGCGAGACAATGCCAAGCATCATATAAAAAGATTTCAAAATCGACCAAACGCCGGGCGACTGAATTCTTTTGAACCGTGATAATGGCAGCTTATTAGCGTCTGCACCATAGAGCATTTGCTGAAGAATGCTTCTTTCAATCTCTTGACGGCTCACCTTTCTCTCATCTGCTTCATCATCTACGTCAATTTCAGGAACAAACGCAGCGAGAGAGATATGAAGCGCAGGCCGCCGATACTTTTTCAAGAAGGATTGAATGATGCTGCTCTTACCTGAACCATAAGGGCCAGTCAGAGCAATATTGGAGACTTTCTCATTGTTTGTCGCAAATAGAATCGCTTCGGAATATACGCCATCTTTGTCTGCTTCATCAGTAGGCGCAAGGTCTACGAATTTTGATTGGCTGCTGGCAGAGTTATCTTTGCTTTCGAGCCATAACGCAATACTATTCATGCTGTTGGCAAGCCAACGAGTTAGGGAAATGATGGTCTTTGTCATACGATGCTTAACTTTTTAAAACTTCTTTAATTAATGGCAATGTTGCTTCTAGAAAAACTAATTCTGCTAGCGGGTTGAACTTAATGAATGGGAAAGCAATTATGTTTTCAATCTCTGTTATTATAAATACAGTCTAATACAGACTAAAAAAACTCAGTAGCGATTATTGATTTCTAACAACTTTGGCTAAAAAGGACAAGCAATAAGTTCAAGTTCCGTCGGTGACCAATTCGAGAAAGTATTTGTACTGAGGGCTTTTGCATCATATCTATGGCATAACTTCGTCGATACTTAATTACGCATAACATCTTATTTATGGAAAAGGAAGCTGAAAGCCTGATTCCGGCAACCCTATATAATCCTCTGCCCCAGTCCTACCTGTTATTAGCATCGACGGTGTAAAATTTCCAAATTGACTACGACGTACAATCCAATCCAGACCATCGAATATCTGCTGTACATCTGAATAATTAACAAACGAATCAT
The DNA here is from genome assembly GCF_059641415.1 of Vibrio rubrogenes. NCBI lineage: Bacteria > Pseudomonadati > Pseudomonadota > Gammaproteobacteria > Vibrionales > Vibrionaceae > Vibrio > Vibrio rubrogenes. The sequence continues at coordinate 12,748 of NZ_JCARSY010000009.1, read as the reverse complement.
GGTCGTAGGTTAATAGATCATCGATAGAAATTTATTGTTCACCAGATAGGTTCATTGTTTACGCGCTTATCAGGACACACACCTTAAAGTGCGTCATATTTCGGTGCCGGAGGCTACAACAAGACAAACCACTAAAACCGAACTCCGTCGCATTTCCCTAGACAACGCCACTAAAACCATGACAAACAGTGTTTTTTGCCGCTCGCTTCTTTTATCCTATGAGCCATTCAATCCACACCGACCGAATACCGCTTTATGAAAACATCTCTCGACCATTCTGCGCGATACGCTGGAAGATTATCTTCAGGGTAAAACGGCGAGTAAAAGCGAGTTTCGTATTGTGAAAATCATTCTGTTCGGCAGCCATGCCAAAGGCACTTGGGTCAACGATCCGGTCAATGGCTATATCAGCGATTATGATATTCTGGTGATTGTGAATAAAGCCGCACTGGTTGAAGAAGATGTCGTCTGGCAACGGGCCAAAGAGCAGATCGACCGTAAAGTCACTTCGGCACCGCTGGGATTGATTGTCCATGATTTGCAGGAAGTGAACGAGCGGCTACAGCAAGGGCATTATTTCTTCAAAGATATCCGCGAAGAAGGGATTGAACTGTTTGCCGCCACCCCAAAACCGCTGGCAGAGCCGGGGGATTTAACCGAAGCAGAGCAACGGGAGATCGCTCGTAAGCATTATGAACAGTGGTTTACGAGTGCCAACGAATTCTTTATGTGTTTTGAACTCATGACTGCGAATCATCATCTGAAGACTGCGGCGTTTCAGCTTCATCAAGTCACTGAAAAACTCTTTGCCTGTACCCTACTGACCTGCACCAATTATTTACCCAAATCCCACAATATCGAAAAACTGGGGAAACTCTGTGCTCAAATCGATACCGAGTTCGCTGCAATTTTCCCGCTCGACAACAAATTCCACCGCCGCTGCTTCCGCCGTCTGCAACGCGCCTATATTGAAGCTCGTTATTCGGAGCATTATGAGATCACCGAGGAAGAATTGGCATATCTGGAAACAGAAGTGCAGCGGTTGAAAGGATTGGTGGAACAGGTTTGTTTGAAAAGAATAATTCACTAACTTGAATATGTAATAGATAACAGGAGCGTCTTGAATAGTAAGTCTTAGTTTGGAGAAGGGGATAAAAGAGCTTGTCGAAGGTTTTATCAAGGCAGGATGCCCTTCCGTCAGGAATCAGTCTATTGCTGAGCGGCGACAAGGCTACTTGGACAGTGTCTCTCTTGCAGGGGAAAGCGAGCCTGTATATCAAGTAAGAGAGGTAGAGATTGATGGTTCAACGCTACGCATCTATAAACCATCGGCTGAAGAAAAACTACCAGTAACGATATATTTTCATGGTGGTTGTTTTGTTAGTGGTGGGTTCGATACCCATGATCAACAACTTAGAAAACTGGCTAATGTTTCTGGTGCAATTGTCATAGCAGTAAAGTACCGATTAGCGCCTGAGTATACTTATCCAGCAGCACACGATGACGCATATAACTCAACTTTGATTATACGTGACCACTGTGCTGAGTGGGGTGGTGACCCACATAATATAAGTCTTGTTGGAGATAGCGCAGGAGATCACTTATGTCTCGTAACATCTTTACGATTAAAAGAAAATTCTGACTGGCAACCAACATAGTCGCTCAATTGTTATTTTACATTTTATAACTAATTGATTATTTTCAATAAAGAACTTAACAACCATCTTGTCTATATCTGCAGCAACGACAGTTCATCCCGCTTGATGCCCTGATTCAACGAGATGGGAATATGTGATTCGGATATGCGAAAAGAGCGATTCTCTCCGCATATCCGTTGATATTGCGTGGTGTTGCGAGGGGGAAGTGTCAATACACGATATGATGGATGCGGTTCAACAGCCGCTACAATGTTCAATACGCTTTAAGGTTGAACTGAATCCATTCCTTTGATCTTATAGGAACCCGGTGACAAATTCCGGGAAAGTCAAAATCGTTGCTAACACAATCAGTTGCATGATGATAAAAGGCCATACTGATTTAAAAATATCCGTCAGTTCGATTCCCTTCGGCGCGACACTTTTCAGATAAAAAGCGGCCGGGCCAAATGGCGGACTCAGGAAAGACACTTGCATATTCACACAGAACAAAACACCAAACCAAATCGGGTCAAAGCCTAGGCTCGTTATAATGGGAACAAAGATAGGCATGGTTAACATTGCAACCCCAATCCAATCTAAGAACATCCCTAAGACCAGTAATACCCCCATCATGATCAAAATAATAAAAATCGGGGGTGCATCCAGCCCCATGAACATATCAGCAATATATTTATCTCCTCCCATGAGGTTATAAACGCCAATAATCATCGTTGCACCGATACCAACCCAGATAATCATCCCGACAGTTTTCATCGTGTGTGTCAACGACTCAACAATGATGTTTTTATTCAGCTCTTTGCGATGCCATGCAGCAAGTATTACACCGACGACACCAACACAGGCAGATTCGGTTACTGAAGCGATACCGCCATAGATACTACCTAGAATCCATCCGGCAATCGCTAATGGAATCGCAATATCGACCAGAATTTTCTTTTTATCTTCCTTGGTTAAATTTTCAAGTTCAGACTGATCAATCGCAGGACCATAGCCCGGATTTAATTTACATAACACGTAAATATACAGCATGTACAAGCCGGAAAGGAGCAGCGCTGCAGGAACCGAAGCAAGGAAAAGATCACCGATGGAAACATTGGCAGTCATGCCATAAATAATTAATACGATGCTCGGCGGGACCATTGTTCCTAATGCACCGCCGGCAACGACCGAACCAATCGCCAGATTCTTGTTATAACCGAGTCGTAGCATCTGTGGTAATGCGAGCATGCCAAGTAACACAGTTTCGCCACCAATGATTCCGGACATGGAAGCTAAAAGCACCGCGACAACCATGCTTTGCAACGCTACGCCACCATTTATTCTGCCGGCCATCACTCGCATTGCATTATATAAATCGCGAGCGATACCAGTTTTGTCAAGCATGGTTGCCATCAATACGAACATTGGAACAGCAACAAACGTATATGATGAAGTAAAATCGGTAACCCGAGAAGCAACCATTTGCATGATTGTTGTTGTATCAAACCATAATACAGAAGATGCAAGTGCCACAAACCCGGTTAAAAAGCCTAATGGCATCCCAATAAACAAGAGAAAAATCATCGCGATGAAGATAAAAGCTGTCCCCATCCCTATGCCAACCGCACCAAACCCCAGAGCACTAAGCATTGTTTCCTCCTTGTTTTAATAACGATTTCTCATCGTCTTCACAATGTACTTCAATAATTTCATCGTTTTTTTTGAGAATATGCCGAGTGATATGAAGAATGCACAAAATAAGCATAGCGACACATGTTAATAAGAAAAAACCTTTATTCAGTGCAGGGAACGGTGTGTCTAACACAGTACCTGATGTTTGCATCTTAAAAGTACCAAATGGTGAGACAAAGGCATCTCGAGCAGAACAAAAAGCACCATAAGTAAGCATTAAAATAAAAATAATCATAAATATTTCAACGAGTAGTTCCATGTACCATTGAACTTTTTTGCTAAATATTTGTTTTATAAATTCCATGCGGATATGCTTATTATCTGCATAACAGGCAACACCACCATAAAGTAACGATAAACTAATAATAAATGTCGTTGTTTCATGAACCCAAGTTGTTGGACTATCAAAAGCATATCGCATGACAACTTCGAAAAAACTGATTACCACTACACAGAAAAATATAATTGAAAGCCAGTCACCCAAACGAATAAATATCGAGTCAATCTTTGCTATTACATCATTTTTCATGATAAATCCCTCACTCAGCCTGACAATTAAATACATTGTCAGGCTAAGGTTTCACCGCTAACTTATAACATTCCTTGACTATCTAAGAAATTAAGTAGTGTATCGTAATACATTTTACCTAATTTGGATTCGTCTGCGATTTCCTTCCAAATCTCTTTTGCATAAGATCGGACTTTATCTCTTTCTTCAGCACTCCAATTGACTGGCGTTACACCTTGCTTAATCGCTTCTTTATAAGCAATTTGGTCTTCATAGTGAGCCTGAAGGAGAGACTCCAATGCCATTCCTTTAAAGTGCTCAATCAGAAACGCTTGATCATTTTTAGAGAGTGCATTCCACTTGTTCAGATTCATAATCGTATGAACGGCTGGGGATGAGTGAATCCCAGGATAAATAGGAAATTTAGCGATAGCATGAACACCTTGTTTTTGGTTATTTGCGAAGGTTGAGAAATCTGCCGCGTCAATAATTCCTTTTTCTAACGCGGTATAAATTTCGGAGCCTGGCAAACCAACCGGTGCAGCGCCCATTCGTGCAAATAGCTTTTGAATCGGTCCGGAAGGCGCTCTAATTTTCACACCTTTGAAGTCTTCAACTTTTTCTATTTTTACTTTTGCAGGTAAAGATTCGGCCCCGGTAACGGAAACACCAATTAATTTTGCACCATATGCCTGGAATATTTTATCGACAACTTCGAAACCACCACCGTAATAGTAAAATTTCAGGATATCTTCATCACTATTCCATGCGGAAATCGTATCACCAATGAGGCCAAATCCTGGATCTTCCCCCGAATACATCGCTGCCGTAGCAACTGCACCATCAATAATTTTATTTCTTACGCCGGTTAACATATCCGAAGATTTCAAAACGGAATTTAAAGGAAGTAAATCAATGGTGATGCGACCATTTGATGCTGCTGCCGCACTATCGGCCCATTTTTTTTGAATCGTGTAGACTTGTTCTCCTGTGAAATTTGAACTTTGAAACTTCAGATGGACGCCTTCAGCTAATGCTGAGCCAGCAATAACCAGAGAAGCCGTAGCAATAATGAGTTTTTTTAGTTTCATATGGGTAGACCTTTTGTTTATTGTTAGTCGTTTAGTTATTGTTAGTAATGTGTTTATTGTGATGAATGAATGATGTGTAGAGCTTTTGTTTTTATTAATCATTCATATGGGTAAGCGGTTTAAACCGCCGCGAGCATACCACCGTCGACAAACAGCAAATGTCCATTCACGAAATCTGATGCCGGAGCTGATAAATAAACAGCCGCCCCGATCAGTTCATCGGGATTTCCCCAACGATTTGCTGGCGTACGTTTACATAACCAAGACGTGAATTCTTCGTTGTCGACTAATGGTTTAGTCAATTCAGTAATAAAATAGCCGGGTGCAATACCGTTAACCTGAATGTTATGTCTTGCCAGTTCAACACACCCTCCCCGAATTAACATTTTTACCGCTCCCTTAGATGCAGCGTAAGGCGTAATTGTGTCTCGTCCGAGTTCACTTTGCATCGAACCAATATTGATAATTTTGCCTCGTTGCCGTTTAACCATATATTTCCCAACGGCCTGCATCATCAGGAAAACCGCTTTTTGGTTGACGTTAATCACATCATCCCAGTCGTTTTCAGGAAACTCTAAAAATGGATGACGACGTTGAATTCCCGCGTTATTGATTAATATATCAATTTCACCGATATCTTGTTCAATTTGTCTGACTGCTTTTTCAATTTCAGTCTTATTTGTTACGTCAAACGCAATGCCGGTTGCCTTTAACCCTTGATTGACGAATTCATTCGCTGCTTTTTCAGCGCGTTCCTGAGTAATATCGTTAATAATAATTTCAGCACCATACTCCGCTAAACCACGCGCTAACAAATTGCCAATCCCTTGAGCCGAACCTGTAATGAGTGCTTTTTTCCCTGTTAAATCGAATAAGTTCTTCATATTAATCCTCAAATGATAATTGAATTTTCATTGCCTTAGACTTATCTGCCGCCAGATCCAGTGCCTCAATAATGTCTGTGAAGGAGAACACTTTAGTGAGTAGGGGCAATGGATTAATTTTTCCTGTTTCTAACCACTTGACTGCGGTTTCAAACTCAGAAATGAATCGGAATGAACCTTTGACATTGATTTCTTTTGCAAGACATTTGGTTAATGGAAAATCAACCATTCCAGGTCTCATCCCTACAAGAACAAGAGCACCTGCCGCTTTAGTCATATCAATGCATGAGTGGAATGCTGGTACTGCACCTGATGCTTCAAATGAAACATCAAAATAACCTTTCTCTTTGATATACAGATCCGGAACCGTATCCATGGGTGAAAAAGTAGAAGTTGCCCCCATTGCCGTTGCGATATCCCGACACCTTTCGGATAAATCGGACCCGACAACCTCACTCGCTCCCGCGGCCTGACAAGCCGCAATAATAAGGCTACCGATAGGCCCACATCCTGTAACCAGCACCTTTTTGCCGACGACACCTCCGGATTGATTGACGGCATGAATGGCGACGGCAAGAGGTTCAGCAAAAGCCATAATATCTTGCGACTTGTTCTCATCATAAGGGACGATTTGGTCCTTTCTGACTTTCACATACTCGGCGAAACCGCCATCAACATGAGGAGTTCGCATAGCACTACCGAAGAATTCCATCTCCAAACACTGATTAGACCGACCTGACTTACAGTACTCACATGCGCCACATGGTTTACTCGGGTTAACTGCTACAGTTTCATTGGATGGATATAAACGGCCGATAACTTCATGTCCAAGCGTCATAGGATGCTGTAAAGAAAAATCACCGATACCACCATGCTGGTAATAATGGATATCGGATCCGCAGATCCCACCTCGTGTAATTTTTACCAGGCATTCATTTTCATCAGCCTCGATGGACGTATTCTCAATACTGACTTGATGCTTCCCGGAAACTTTTATCGCTTTAATTTCCATGCTCATTCCTATTATTTCGTTTTCAATGTTGATTTGGCAACCGCTTGCCATGCTATATTTAGATCGGTTATATTTAAAGCAGATGATTAAAAAAATGTGAGACAAAGCAAAATGAAAGATAAAAATATAATTTTTGTAATGGGTGTTTCAGGTTGTGGTAAAAGTAGTGTTGGAACCCTAATATCTAAAGAAAAATCATATAGATATGAAGATGCGGACAATTTTCATCCAATTGAAAATGTGGAAAAAATGAGAAGTGGAATACCGCTCACCGATTCAGACAGAAAACCATGGCTGCACTCATTGAACCAAATGGCAACAATATGCAACAAAGAAAAGAAAGGCCTAGTTGTTGCCTGCTCTTGCCTTAAGCCTGAATATAGAATGTTGCTGCAAGAAGGGATTCAAGAAAATGTTCTGTTTATCTATCTGAAAGGGTCATTTGAGGTCATCAGTGAACGAATGAAAAAACGAGCAGCCCATTATTTCTCTGGCGATGAAATGCTAAGAAGTCAGTTCCAAACCTTAATTGAACCGCGTCCTACTGAATCCATTGATTATGTTGAAATCGACATAGATTCAAGAAATTTAGAAGAAGTTGTTGATATTGCTTTAAAAGCAATTAATGGGGTTAATTATGCTGAATGAAGCGATTGAACATTTGACACAAACAATAGAAAAGCGCTCGGAAGTATCCAGAAAAGCCTATTTAACAAAAATTAAAGCATTAAAAAGTGAACATATGAGCATTGATGCTATTGAACCCAGTAATGCTGCTCATGTGCTGGCTGCAATTGACACTGATCGCAGAGTCATCATGAGATCAAAATCAACCTTCAAACTTGGGATTATCAGTTCTTATAATGAAATGGTATCAGCCCATGCACCGTATGTTCATTACCCTGAGTTGATCAAGAAAATTGCGTCCCGGCTGGGGCACAGTGCTTCATTTATCGGCGGTGTTCCTGCGATTTGTGATGGCGTTGTTCAGGGCTATAAAGGCATGGAACTATCGCTTATCAGCAGAGATATCATCGCGATGGCGACAGCCATTCCATTAACATGCTCGACGGCTGATCGGGCTATATTATTAGGCACATGTGATAAAATCGTCCCGGGAATGCTTATCGGTGCCTTATCACGCGGTTATTTGCCATCATATTTTATCCCTTCCGGGACAATGCCCACAGGAATCAGCAATTCAGAAAAATCTTCAGCCCGGCAAAAATTTCACCTCGGAGACATGGATTCGTCACAACTTTTAGACACTGAATGTCAATGTTATCACGGTGAAGGAACCTGTACGTTCTATGGGACAGCCAATACGAACCAGGTGATGCTTGAAGCATTGGGTATTCAGCCGATAGATTCGGGATTATCGAGTGTTTGCAACGACAAATCTGCGGTGATGGAAGAAGTGATACAAGCGATCTTGTCCACTGAAGCACCGGCTTTATATGAACTGATAACCGTAAAATCAATCATAAACGCCTGTGTGGTCTGGCTGGCAACCGGCGGCTCGACAAATCACACATTACATCTGGTCGCGATTGCTCGTTCCGCCGGGATTATGCTTTGCTGGGAAGACATGAACGCATTGTCTTCCGTTGTTCCCCAACTGGCAAAAATTTACCCGAATGGCGAAGCGGATGTGAATCAGTTTCATCAGGCTGGTGGCGTTTCTGCAGTGATGCATGAACTCTTAGGTGCCGGGCTTCTTCATGGGGATGTGAAATGCTTCGACAACCGTACGATAGCCGAGCAAATACATAGGAAAACAACTGGTATCAGTAACAATTCGATTATCCGCACAATAAAAGAACCTTTCAGCGCAACAGGTGGTATCAAGCTTCTGCAAGGAAACATTGGTCAGGGAATCATGAAAGTTTCCGCTGTTGCGCCATCAAAGAGAAAAGTAACCGCAAAAGCCAGAGTGTTTGAAAGCCAGCAAGCTGTCTACAACGCTTATAAAAATAATGAATTATGGTGTGACTGCGTAATCATTTTGAAAAATCAAGGCCCTGTTGCAAATGGAATGCCTGAACTGCACAAACTCATGCCGTTATTAGGTAACGTTTTAGATAAAGGATATCAGGTCGCACTTTTAACGGATGGCCGCTTATCTGGCGCTTCAGGAAAAGTCCCAGCGGTTGTTCATATTACTCCTGAAGCAAAAAAAGGTGGCCCAATAACCGAAATTAAAGACGGGGACGTCATAGAAGTTGATGGAGAAAAAGGAATCATCCATAACCTGAAATTTAGCCCGACACTATCATTGACTCACTCTCTAACACACGAGGATGACCATGATTTATTTGATGTTATACGCATTTCATTAGATCACGCGAATAGTGGTGCCATGAGTAAAATAGTACAATGATAAAAATACCGAGTCATCGGATGCATCATAAAAGAGTACACACAATGAACAAACGAACAACAATTGCCGATGTCGCTGCTTATTTGGGTATTAATAAATCGACTGTATCCAGAGCGCTAAACAATCCAAACCGGGTATCAACTGAGCTCAAAGAACGGATTGAGGTTGCATGTAAAGAGCTGAATTACATACCAAACATAGCAGCAAAAACACTGGCTTCATCTTCGAGTAAATCAATTGTTTTAGTCGTACCCAGTTTTACCAACTCGGTCTTCGCAGAGATTATTAGCGTCGTCAAAGCAGAATGTGATGAACTCGGATACAACCTGCTGATTGGTGATGCGACCTATACAAAGTTTGGGGAAGAAAAAGTGGTTGAAAACTTCTTATCCAGAAATGTTGATGGTTTTATTTTAAGTGAAACAGAACACACTTTAGATACCAAAAGGATGATTGATACAGCGAATCTTCCAACGGTTGAAATTATGGATAGCATTGAAAAACCGAATTTCAATGCTAATTTTGGTGTGAACCAAATTGAGGCTGCCTCTTGTTTAACAGAGTATTTAATCTCCAAAGGGCGTAAAAATATTGCATTTTGCTCAACGTGGTTGGATAGACGGGCCATGTTAAGAAAATTAGCATGGGAAACCACTTTGGAAAAACACGGGATGGAATCCCATCGCTTTTTTCAGACGAAAGAAACAACATCATTTCATAATGGTGAGAACGCGATATCAGCAATTTTAAGTCAATGGCCTGAAACCGACGCTGTATTTTTTGTCAATGACGATATGGCGGCCGGAGCAATCATGCAATGCCAGCGTTTTGATATTAAAGTGGGTAAAGATCTCGATATTGTTGGCTTCAATGACCTTGATTTTGCTGGTGTCATCAATCCCAGACTGACGACGATCAGAACACCACGGACTAAAATGGCAAAACTCGCCGTCAAGACGTTGGTTGATATCATTGAAGGCAAACAGGTTACCAGTCTATCGAAGGAACTCCCTTTTGAGTTAATGATTCGTGAAAGCGCGTAATATCTAATCACTTCAGATAGGGGTCTGACAGTTGCCTATTTTTTAAACCGGGACTGTCAGATTAAATCTGGGGCTCGTTTTTCTGCCACTCATATTCATTTCCCGTTTTCTAATAGTCCTGCAGATATAATCTGCCATACCTATGCGACTAACCTATTCTGAATGGGTCTGACATTACCACTATGCTAAAGCTAGTCTTTTTACGCTGGATATAGTTGATTTACTTAATAAAGATATAATTTACTGAGTAGCAATAGTGATGCGTGGTATGACGATGGATAGGCTGAATAGGATAACGTGCAATACAACAGCTCACGAGTTCTACAAAAACCAAAAATAAAGCGATGAGGGTCATCCAGCATACAAATGTGCTGACAGCGTTTATTGACTGTAGCACCTCGCAAGTATTTAGGCTTTTGCTCATTAGCTGATTTTCTCAATCAAGTGAGTCTCCAACAAACCCAGAGCAATTCATACTTGTTTTTACATTTACATTACGACATTATATGCAACAATGTTATAACAACTAGTTTATTAATGAGTTAACTGTCACTCACCCGTTGCTCAGGAAGAATCAATATGACTGAATCGGAATTAAATAAGAGCAAACCCACAGAGATTGGCGACATCGCAATTATCGCTACCATTCAGCAATATAAATCCCATTTAAGCCAACACCATTTTGGACAAAATTATCTAAGTAGTGGAAAATCATTTTTATTTGATACATCAACCAACGTTGAGTTTAATCACAATACATGTACTGCGCTTCCCGATCCGAGTTTTTTTGAGAATTTATATCAATCAGAATCCCCCATAGATAAGCATCTCAGACGCTATCTCGAAACAATCTGGCAACTATTTGAATCAGCTGGACTTACAAGATCTTTTTTCAAAAAAAACTATGGAAAAAATGTTGTATTCTACACCAGCCTTGAACCAAACTTTGCGGCAGATACACACTTAAGTTATTCCAATCTCAGTAATTCTAAAGAATATAAGACTCTTTATAAAAATCTAAAACATCATGTCTCCCAATTGTTCGATTTACCTTCTTCTTGCTTTTTAAACGAATGCTCTCTGCCTACATCTATTAATTCATCCTATCAGTTATATCGATACCTACTAGAAGGAAATACCCAGATTGCTATCGTACTTGGAGTATCCATACCTCAAGAATCCGATAAACTAAAATCAAATATACACGTTCCCGGTGCTTCTCCTTGGGCCGTTATGCTAAGCAAATTACCCGAAGATCATAAAACCAATGAAACACCTGTCTTAGCTATTATGCCATCTGACTCATTTAGGAACGGTAAATCAGATGCTTCTCTTACTTATTTAAAACCCTACTCTACGAGACAAATACCTCAACAAACAAACACAACTTGGGAAGCACCAGAACTTATTGTTTTGTCAGCCAATACCCCTCAAGCCCTACAGCTTAGAGCTTCTCTGCTATTGAGTCATATCATGAATAACATGTCTATCGTGGAGAGCAATGACTCTAGTTCGACTTTCATCAAAACTGAGAACACTATTTCCCTACAAAATTTGGCTTATACTTTACAATGTGGTCGAGAGGCCATGAGTTATAGATTAGCTATGGTTGTCAATAACTTAGATGAGTTACTTCTCGGGATTGCACAATTTCTCGTCAGCGAAGGAGAAACAACCACCTCAGTACAAACTGTCTTGAATATGAATCAATCTCAAGTACCGGTTAATCTTTATCGTGGCTACCCAAACAGCAATAATCAGTTTCAGACTCTTCTGTCCGGCAGTAGCGGCGAAACTATGATTAAGGCATTAATACAAGAAGGAGACCTAAACAGTCTTGCTCTATATTGGACAAAAGGAGGTGATATTTTATGGAGAGAAATAAAAAGAGAGATAACTCCGAATAAAATTCACCTGCCCGTTTATCCTTTTTATATACCATCCACATGTACACATCCAAATGCTGAACATGCCCCCTTGTCGTCCAAGATAACAATCGATTCTGTCGAAGCTGACTTGACTACTATCTGGCAGCAACTTCTAGGCAGACCCCAAATCGGAAGACACCAGAATTTTTTTGAAGTGGGAGGGGACTCTCAATTGGGGATGCATATGCTCTCCATGATACGTAACACTATGAATGCAGATCTGCCGCTCAACAGCCTCTATGAAACGCAAACGATCGCGAAGATGAGTGAAAAGATTGTTCTCGTTCTGGCGCGCTCATCATCGAATCACTCTCAAGAACACGAATATGAAGAAGGCATTATTGTCTAATATTTTTCGAAATTAAGGGAACTCTAAATGTTAAATCAACCACCCCCACTTAAAGGGATTCGAGTTATTGATTACAGCCACTTTCTTGCTGGCCCTTATGTTTCTCGCTGTTTAGCTGCTTTAGGCGCGGAAGTCATTAAGGTTGAACGTCCTAAAGCGGGAGATGCGGGAAGGAACCATCCGTATTTTATTAAGGGGCATAGTGGATATTTTCTACAACAGAA
>NZ_JCARSY010000089.1:0-1689 GCF_059641415.1 Vibrio rubrogenes | reverse complement strand
TCCCTCAATCAGGGTATGCAGGCATGACTCATCGGGGAATGGCGTTGCCGTCTGGTTAAACTGATTGAGCACCAAGTCCCGTTCAGCGTCCGTGAGGATATTCAGGGAGCCGACAGCTTGCGTCGGTGCCGACACCATCTGCTGTAACAGGGCGTGCCAGTAGCCGAGATAGCGTTGAACCGTCTCCGCATCAAATAATGCTGTGGCGTAATGCAGTGTTGCCTCAAGCTGATCATCTGACGGATACACAAAGAGGTTTAAATCAAACTGTACGGTTGAGACTTCGGCTTCAACCGATGAGATCGACAGTCCCGGTAATTGCAAACTCCCGTCAGGGACATTCTGTAAAGCGAACATCACTTGGAAAATCGGAGAATGGGATAAGCTGCGTTTCGGTGCAACAGACTCCACCACCTGCTCGAACGGAATGTCCTGATGCGCCTGTGCTGCCAGTGCGGTGGTCTTCACCTGCGCCAGCAAATCAATCGTATTCGGGGTGGCAGACAGGTCAACTCGCATCGCCTGCGTATTGACGAACATACCGATCAGTTGCTCCAGCTCAGTCTGAGTTCGGCCAGCAATCGGCGAGCCGATCACCACGTCATCCTGACTGGCGAGACGTCCCATTAAGGCCGCCCAACCGGCTAATAACGTCATGTAAAGGGTACAACCATGAGCCCGGCTTAATGCTTGCAGTGCTGCGGTCAGTTCTTTATCCAGAACGAATTTTATTTCGGCACCATCAAAGGACTGCTTGGCCGGACGAGCATAATCAGAAGGCAATGTCAGACATTCAGGGATCCCGCGTAACTGCTCAACCCAATATTCGCGCTGCTGTTGTAGTAGCTCATCCTGTATGTGTTGCTGTTGCCATGCCGCAAAATCGCCATACTGAATCGTCAACGGTGACAATGGATTGGGCGCATTCCCCACCAAAGCACTGTAAATCTGGCTGACTTCTCGCATCAACAGATTGATCGACCAACCATCGGTAATCATGTGATGCATCGCCAGACGCAAAATATGTGTTTCTGTATCGATAGCAATCAGTTGCCCCTGGAATAGCGGCCCGGTGGAGAGATCCATCTCCGCAGCAAATGATGCGATCGCTTGGACGTCATGCGCATCGATCTGAGTGAGCATCATACGTTGCCCTTCCGGCAGAACTTTCTGTACTGGCTCACCATCGCGGACATCAATACAAGTACGTAAGATGTGATGGCGGGAGATCATATGGTCAAGCGCTTGTTGTAAAGCAACGGTATTCAGTTGACCGCGCAAGGTGAAACGCCCGACCATCACGTAAGCGGTTGTTGCCACATCGTCGATTTGAGATAAAAGCCATAGCCGTCGCTGAGCAAGAGATAAAGGCGGAACGACATCGGTGCCTAACGGTTCAATTATCGTTTTCATTTGCGTTGGCGTGGCTTCGTCAATTGCACCTGCCAATGCAGATAGCATCGGTTGGCTGAACACAGTGGCTAATGCAAGTTCAACCTGAAATTGCTGACGAATGCGAGAAATCAACTGCATCGCAACCAGTGAGTAACCACCGAGTTCGAAGAAATCGTCATGACGACCCACTTGCTCAACACCCAAAAGACCCGACCAAATCTCCGCCAGTTTGGCTTCCACTTCACCCTGCGGCGCTTCATAAGTGCGGCGCGGCAATAACGAAGCATCGACTGC
>NZ_JCARSY010000088.1:0-1705 GCF_059641415.1 Vibrio rubrogenes | reverse complement strand
CTCTTCAAAGATAACCGCGGTTGCTTGCGGATTACGCGCCACCTGCCCCTCAATCAAAGTATGCAGGCATGACTCATCGGGGAATGGCGTTGCCGTCTGGTTAAACCGGTTGAGCACCAGATCCCGTTCAGTGTCCGCGAGGATACTGAGTTGGTTCATCGGTGCAGTAGGTTGTGCAGACAGCGTACTCACCAGCCCATTTAAGGCCGTCATGAACATCGCCCCGAGTCGCTCGCCACTGAGACGCGGATTGACATGGATATCCAATGAAAAACCACCCGTCACAATATCGTTGACGGCCACCGTCAACGGGTAGTTGGTATTCTCTGCGGCGACCTCGAGAGAACCGAGTGTCTCTTGGTCTGTCGCAGCGGTCTGGGCGCTGCCGCCTTGATAACGATAGTTCAGCAGCGAACTGAACAGTGGGGTGTGATTACTCAGACCACTGCACTGTTGTGCCAAGGCGAGAGAAGTGTGTTCATGTTCGAGTAATTCAGCCAAACGTTGCTGAGTCTGGATCAGTGCCGATTCTACCGATGTATCAGCAAAAGAGAGTCGTAATGGTAATGTATTGAGGAACATCCCCAAGACCCGGTCCGCCCCTTCACCACCAGCCATCCGGCCGAACAGTACCGTACCGAAGACCACGTCATCTTGTCCGGTGGCTCGCTGGACAACCACGCCCCAGGCCAGATGGAACAGCGCTGCCGGGCTGATACTGAAACGCCGGGAGAGCTCACGGATCGTCAGTGCAACATCGTCGGCAACCGCCACATGAGTTGCTTCGACATGAGCGTCATCACCGGATGCCTGCAACCCGAAAGGATCACAAGGTTCATCAATATCGCCAAGCAACTCACGGAAGTATTGAAGGTGTTCATCTTTATTGGCGTTCAGCGTCGTTTGAGCGACAAAATTACGGAACGGTAATGGCCTTGGCAATGACGCTTCACGACCGGCAATATAGGCCTGCACTTCTTCAATCAGTAATTCCAGCGTGGTGTGGTCATTACACAAATGGTGGAGCAGAAAACAGAGCAGCCAACGGTCTTCAGCCGGATCAGCCACTTTATAGGCTGCAATCATCGGGGCCCGCTGGATATCCATTCGGGTATAGGCCGGGTCAAAGTGTTGGCATAAACGTGTGGCAACATTATCAGTCTTGCCACCATTTTCCAGCTGCTCCGTACGTAGGGTTTGCAGTACGACCGGTGCTTGACGCCAGACCACCTGAACGGGCGTCTCCAGACCATCCCAAACCACCGCAGTACGCAGAATGTCATGTCGTTGCACCACATGCTGAAGCGCGGCGATAAACGTCTCAATATCCGCTTCATGTTTGAAGCTTTGTACTACGCGCGTCACATAGGGGTCACCTTGTTGCTCTAACAGGTGATGGAACAAAATACCTTCCTGAAGCGGCGCCAGCGGATAGATATCCTGAATATTGGCTGCACCGCCATCAACAGTCTGACTGATCACATCAATCGCCTTCTGATCGAGTGTCACCAGCGGTAACATGTCCGGTGTAATGTACTGGCAATTGACAGGAATCAGATTCGGTGGAATTTCGCTCTCGGGATTCACCTCTTGCACTTCCAATGTTTCAGCCAGTTCTGCCAGTGTAATTTGCGAGAACAGATGACGAATCACTAACTGATAACCGCGTTGCCGCAGGCGATCAGCCATTCGTACTGCCAGCAGG
>NZ_JCARSY010000087.1:0-1731 GCF_059641415.1 Vibrio rubrogenes | reverse complement strand
GTCTTCAAACACCACTGCGGTTGCGTCAGGGTTGCGCGCCACCTGCCCCTCAATCAGGGTATGCAGGCATGACTCATCGGGGAATGGCGTTGCCGTCTGGTTAAACCGGTTGAGCACCAAGTCCCGTTCAGTGTCCGTGAGGATATTCAGGGAGCCGACAGCTTGCGTCGGTGCCGACACCATCTGCTGTAGCAGGGCATGCCAATAGCCGAGATAGCGTTGAACCGTCTCCGCGTCAAATAATGCTGTGGCGTAGTTCAGCGTTCCGGAAAGCTGACCATCCATTTCAAAGAGATCCAATGTCAGATCAAACTGCGCGGTCCGACGTTCTGTTTCCAGTAACGAGAGTGTGACCCCGGACAGCGCCTGCGCCTCTTGAGGGGTATTTTGCAAACTCAGCATCACTTGGAACAGGGGCGGATGAGACATGTTTCTCGTTGGCGCGACCGATTCCACCACCTGCTCGAACGGAATGTCCTGATGCGCCTGTGCTGCCAGTGCGGTGGTTTTCACCTGCGCCAGCAGATCGATCGTGTTCGGACGATCAGACAGATCAACCCGGATCGCCTGTGTATTGACGAACATGCCGATCAAAGGTTCGACTTCGGCACGGGTACGTCCGGCAATCGGCGAGCCGATCACCACATCATCCTGACTGGCGAGACGTCCCATCAAGGCAGACCAGCTCGCGAGTAACGTCATGTACAGTGTACAGCCGTGACGACGACTCAAATCTCTGAGCCCGTCGGTGATTGCCTGATCAAGCCGGACCGGAATGACTGCGCCTTCATAAGACTGATAAGCCGGTCTGCTACGATCCGTCGGTAAGGTCAGACAGTCAGGAATGCCCTGCAACTGCTGCATCCAATAGGCTTGTTGCTGTTGCAGAACGTCTCCTTGCAGGTAGCGCTGTTGCCATGCCGCAAAATCACCATACTGAATGGTTAACGCTGGCAACGGATCCGCAGCACCGTGGGTAAACGCATTATACAGTTCACCCAGTTCACGGATGAAAACGTTAACCGACCACCCATCGGAAATGATGTGGTGCATCGCAATTCGCAACCAATGTTCTTCATCACTGACACGAATCAGTTGCCCCTGTAGCAAGCGTCCGCTGTCGAGACTGAACTGCGGTTGGAACGGAGCGTCAGTTTGGGTTGCTATCACCAGTGGAAAACCGACCGCTTCAGATTCGACCACCTGAGTTGCCAGCCCGTCACATTCCGTGAAATGCGTGCGTAGAATTTCATGTCGGGCCACAATGCGGTCCAGCGCTTGCTGAAGTGCTGCAACGTCTAATTGTCCGCGTAGTCTGGTTCCCCCGGCAATAACATAAGCCGATGATGCCGCAGGATTCATCTGTGACAAGAACCATAACCGTTGTTGTGCCAACGACAGCGGGGGTGTTTGCTGATCTGAGTGCGGCGTAATCGCGGGTAAGTGCTGCTGTTCAGACGCAAGGTAACCGTCTTGCAGTGTGGCAGCAAGCTCAGACAATACCGGATGGGCAAACAGTGTCGTCAGCGATATTTCAAACCCAAGCGCAACGCGGATCCGAGACACCAGCTGGATAGCGATCAAGGAGTGTCCACCGAGTGCGAAGAAATCGTCATGACGACCGACTTGCTCAACACCCAAAAGACCCGACCAAATCTCCGCCAGTCTGGTTTCCACTTCACCCTGCGGCGCTTCATAAGTGCGGCGCGGCAATAACGAAGCATCGACTGT
>NZ_JCARSY010000086.1:0-1786 GCF_059641415.1 Vibrio rubrogenes | reverse complement strand
GGAATTTATTATTCCGCCATTCTGAAAAATTCTTCTCAAGGGTTTTGGGGCCGAGATGTGCCGGGCTGGTGCCTTCCATCCTTATAATTTTTCTCCTTGAGTTTATTGCTTCAAGTTGACCTTGTAAATGACTTCATTTGAGCGGTTTGATTGTAACCCAATCTAAATATGAATCATGATGAATTGGTGTTTCAAAGCAGCACAGTGTGAAATTACTCGCAAAATAATGATGACCCCAGTGTGAGCAAAGTATGAGATTTTACTCTATGACACGCGCTTTATTTTCTTATGACTCGTCAGCAAATCAGACACTGCTTACGCTACATCTGCACCGCTAAAAAACGGTGTCGGGATTCGAACCCTGCTACAAACCACAGATACACAAGTGACTCATATTGTATTGATGAGCCGTTGTGTGTAGCCTTTACTCACTCCGATTATGGTGAGCTGGGTTGGGCTGACTCAGTCAGGCTGCAACCTGTGGTGCGGTAGTTCGAACCCTCCCAGTTCACCACCTCTGAGATTCGAACCTCTGGTGGTGATTTTGAAACACTACAGGAGGCCATGATGCCAAATTCAACCACTCATCTTGATTTACACCTGACCGCTCGCGGTTATCTGATTGATTTTCTTGCCACCAGCACCGCACCTTCCGTTGACCAAAATGAACTGCGTGAGATTCTGCTATTTCTCAATAATCTGATTACGTTTGATGAGATAAACTTGATTAAAGAAGACGTAGAAGGGATTTAATGGAGAAAAGGGGGATCAGGTTGCTGACCCCCCTTATTGTAGTATTTATGGTCTTGGATTCATTTCATCAATATAAATCATTGGTGTCATTTCTTTTATAATTTTTTGGGCTCGAATTTCTGCTTTCTGAAGCTCTTCAGAGGTTAATTTATCTAATTTATTTTTCTTTAGTGAAAAGTTGAAAATTAACATTTCATTATCTTCACCTCTAATATAATCTTTGGCTATGGCACAAGATGCCCCATCTATTATCTCTTCTCTATTTTTTCTTGATTTATTGATGTAATAATTTTGGCAATGAATTAGATCGCCACCAAGATTTAATATTTTTATTAAATTTATATGAATATAATCTGATTTGAATAATTTTTTATATTGGAAAACCATATTTATAGCTGGAATGTAGTTATTATCAGCTGCGATTTTTATTAATTCGCTTAATAATAACTTTTTTCTTTTTCCTAAAGGTTTATCTCTGTCTAAAAAAGGCATGTGCCAATTGTCAAAATAATCTGTTAATAATTTTTCTAATGGCTGATAATAATGATTTTTAGCATTTTCAGTGACTAGTCGTTCCAGCTCTTTATGCACCTCTTCTGAGCTGTCTTCATCGTACTGAAGCAGATAATACTCTGCTTTTTTATCGCCTTTCTCTGCCCGCTCTTGCAGTAGTTTTCGCCCGAGTTTTCCCCATTTGGGGTCACAGTAGCCGCGAAGATAAAGGCTGCAATCTTCACTGCTAACATCCAAACGAAGAGCTGCATAAGGGTTGCCCAATTCAGCGGATTTCCGGAATAACCGAGCAATTTCTTTGCCTGCGTAGATACTGCCCCCAGAGATATGAGCCAGCCAATATATTGCATCAGCATTGCCTTGTTCAACTAAGGGTTGCAGGAGTTTTTTGGCTATATCCCAGCGTTCTCGCTGGATAGCGAGTACAGGTTCATACAATGGATCTCCGGGACGATAGGTACTGGAGATGTACGGATCCGGGTTAAATGGCTGACTTTCTTCAGCCATTTTCAACAGTTCC
>NZ_JCARSY010000085.1:0-1842 GCF_059641415.1 Vibrio rubrogenes | reverse complement strand
GCATTGTGGGTTTGATTCAAGTGGTGCAACAGGTGTTGCTGTTCACTTTCGGTAAGCATCGGTAGTGCACTCACCGGTAACTCAGGCTGACGCACCATGTTTTCCAACAGGGTGATCCAGTAGCTGAGGTAGCGCTGCACGGTTTCCGGTTCAAACAACGCTGTCGCATAATTCAGCGAGCCTTCAATGCGATCCGCTGATTCATGGACGATCAAACTCAGATCAAACTGGGCGCTACTGGATTCTTCCGCTAACAATGACAAGCTCATCCCATCGAGCTCAATCCGTTCTTCCGGTAAGTTCTGTAATGCAAACAGCACCTGAAAAATAGGGCTGTAAGCGAGACTTCGTGTCGGGGCGACAGCCTCAACAACCTGTTCAAACGGAATATCCTGATGTGCCTGTGCCTGTAACGAAGTCGATTTAATCTGGTTCAGCAGCGCAATGCTATCCGGCTGATCGCTCAGGTTGACCCGCAATGCTTGCGTGTTGACAAACATCCCAATCAAGTCTTCCAGTTCACTTTGCGTTCGTCCGGCGACCGGAGAACCGATCACGATATCTTCCTGACCGGAGAGCCGGCTCATGACCACGGACCATCCGGCAAGCAAAGTCATGTAGAGCGTACTACGATGCCGCTGACTGAATTCACGTAAAGACGCCGTGAGCGACGGTGATAAACTGACCGGAATCTCAGCCCCTGCGTAATTCTGCGTAGCCGGACGGGCCCGATCCATCGGTAATGTCAGACAATCCGGAATATCACGCAACTGTTCAGTCCAATACTGTTGCTGACGTTGCAACACTTCACCCTGCAGATGTGCCTGTTGCCACGCCGCATAGTCACCGTATTGGATACGCAATGGTGGCAATGGATCCACCAGCCCCTGACAGAAGGCACGATACAACGTCGAGAGTTCACGAGTCAGTACCCCAATTGACCAGCCGTCGGCAATCATATGGTGCATGGCAATTCGTAACCAATGCTCGTTTTCATGAATACGGATCAGTTGCCCTTGAATCAATGATCCTCGGGTTAACTCAAACTGGGGCTGGAATGCCGACAGCTCATCGATTAATGACTCACCATCCAGCCAGCACATCGGAAACTCATACCGGATTTTGCCAACAATCTGTACCGGAACTCCATCGAGATCCTCAAAGTGTGTCCGTAATGGTGCATGACGGGCAACAATCTGATTCAGCGCTCGCTGTAACGCATCTATGTTTAACTGACCTTCCAGACGTAACCCACCGGTAATCACGTACGCTGAAACGGAGTCCGGATCCATTTGTGACAAGAACCACAACCGTTTCTGCGCCAGTGACAATGGGATCGCTTGCCCTTCCGGCAACGGCGTAATCGCCGGTAATGTTGCACCTTGGGCATCATCCAGCAGGGCTGCCACTTCATGTAAGGTTGAATGGGAGAACAGCGTCGCCAGTGATAACTCCCGACCCAGTTGCTCACGCACCCGTGACACCATCCGTACCGCCAGCAAAGAGTGACCGCCCAACTCAAAGAAGTTGTCGGCCCGGCCCACTTGTTCGACGCCCAATAGCTCTGACCAAATCGCCGCCAGTTGTACCTCTGCATCCCCCTGCGGTGCCTGATATTTATGCCGCACCACCGAGCTGATATCCGGCTCAGGCAGCGCTTTGCGGTTTACTTTACCGTTCGGCGTTAATGGCATCGCATCAATCACCACATATACCGCCGGCACCATATGCGCCGGTAAACGCTCAGACAGTTCAGCTTTCAGCGTGGCAACATCAGGCGCTGTATGTTTATCAATCGCGGTGTAATAACCAACTAACTGTTTGTCTCCGCTCTCACCAAAG
>NZ_JCARSY010000084.1:0-1945 GCF_059641415.1 Vibrio rubrogenes | reverse complement strand
TGTCACCGATCATGCAAAACTGATCCACTAACGATCATCGAAAACTGATCCACTTGGTATCATCCGTCTGTTTTTTGTACGGGTGATTTATGTTAACCAAGGAGACATTTGTGGATATTCATGTTCGCTTTGCACAAGGGCAAAGCATTCGTAAAATTGCCCGTCAATTAGGCATTTCTCGTAACACAGTAAAACATCATTTGCAGCAGTATAAGATACCCACTTACGCGCAACGACTACAACCAGCGACAAAACTAGAACCCTTTAAACACTATCTCGTTCAACGAATTGAGCAGGCAAAACCTGATTGGATACCTGCCACCGTCTTGTTTGACGAGGTCGCCCAACAGGGTTATCAAGGCGGCATTGCTCAGCTACGTCGCTTTGTGTGTCAGTTTAAACCTTGTATCACTCCTGAGCCTGTTGTCCGTTTTGAAACGCTCCCAGGGCAGCAAATGCAAATCGACTTTACCACCATTCGGCGCGGTAAACGGCCGCTCAAAGCCTTTGTCGCAACCTTAGGCTATTCGAGAGCCACCTTCGTCAAATTCTTTGATAACGAGCGTGCCCATGCGTGGCAACAAGGCTTAAAAGAAGCGTTTGAGTATTTCGGTGGCGTGCCACAACAAGTACTGTGTGACAACGCCAAAGCGCTCATCATTGAGCGGGATGCTTATGCACAAGGCGAACATAAGTTGCATCACGAGATGCTGCAGATGTCGAAAGACTACGGCTTCAAGCTGGTTGCTTGTAAACCTTATCGAGCCAAGACCAAGGGGAAAGTTGAGCGTTTTAACCACTACCTAAAAAACAGCTTCGTTGTGCCACTGAACGCCGAATTGCGCGCGCAAAATCTCGAGTTGGATGTGGAGATAGCGAACGCAAAAGTTGGCCCATGGTTACAACGAGTCGCCAATCAAAGAATTCATGGTACCACTTCAGCCATCCCGGCAGAGCGCTTGCTGGAAGAAGTGAAACAGTTACTTCCTTTACCAAGAGCCGTGCATAGTTCAAGCCGACACAAGCATAGCCCAGACATCCGTATTGTGCCGCCACTGGAGTCTATCAATTTACAGCATCCTATAAACGTTTATGAAGCGCTGTTAGGAGGTGACCATGCTATTGCATGAACAAATCGGCCATCTGTGTGACTCACTCAAACTCAGCTCTGTTGCTGCCTCTTGGCCATCTTTAGCAGAGCAATGTATTGCTCAGGAAAAGAACTATGGTGAATTTCTGTACGCCTTACTGGAAAGCGAGCAGCAACAAAGAGATGAGCGGACGCGTCATCTGTTTGGTCGTATGGCAGGCTTTCCTGCTAATAAGGAACTGAGCACGTTTGATTTTAAGTTCGCCACTGGCGTACCTAAACAGCAGATACACGAATTAAGTGCGCTGACCTTTATTGAGCGCAATGAAAACGTGGTGCTACTAGGGCCAAGTGGCGTGGGTAAAACGCATTTAGCGATAGGATTGGGCTTAAAAGCAGTGCAAGCCAAAAAGAAAACTCGCTTTATCACAGCTGCCGACTTGATGCTGCAATTATCGACTGCTAAGCGTCAAAACAAGCTGAAGCAATATATCTCTCGCTCAGTGATGGCTCCAAGGCTACTGATCATTGATGAGATAGGTTACCTTCCATTTGGACGGGAAGAAGCCAACCTGTTTTTTAATGTGATTGCTAAGCGTTATGAGTATGGCAGTATCATTTTGACTAGCAACTTATCCTTTGGGCAATGGCCAAGCGCATTTGCCGATGATGCAACACTAACAGCAGCGATGTTAGATCGACTGCTTCACCATTCTCATGTTCTGCAGTTGAGTGGTGATAGTTATCGATTGAAAGATAAACGACGTTCAGGAGCAATACCTGAGTAAAAAGGTGGGTCAATTTTGATTGATCGTTTTTAAACAAAAGTGGATCAGTTTTCGGTGATCGTTGACA
>NZ_JCARSY010000083.1:0-1979 GCF_059641415.1 Vibrio rubrogenes | reverse complement strand
TCTCGCGAATGCAATCCGCGCTTTAAGTATGGATGGTGTTCAACAAGCCAATTCAGGTCACCCCGGCGCCCCGATGGGGATGGCGGATATCGCTGAAGTGCTGTGGCGCTCTCACCTGAACCACAACCCACAAAACCCGAATTGGGCTGACCGCGACCGTTTCGTGCTCTCTAACGGTCATGGTTCGATGCTGATTTATTCGCTGTTGCATCTGACCGGCTATGACCTGTCGATTGATGACCTGAAGAATTTCCGTCAGCTGCATTCCAAAACACCGGGCCATCCGGAGTACGGCTATGCACCGGGGATTGAGACCACCACCGGACCATTGGGGCAAGGCATCACCAATGCGGTCGGTATGGCGATTGCTGAAAAAGCGCTCGCGGCGCAGTTTAACCGGGACCAACATGCGATTGTTGACCACCACACCTATGCTTTCCTCGGCGATGGCTGTCTGATGGAAGGGATTTCTCATGAAGCTTGCTCTCTGGCCGGCACATTGGGGCTGGGTAAGCTGATTGCGTTTTGGGATGACAACGGTATTTCGATTGACGGTCATGTAGACGGCTGGTTCACCGATGACACGGCAAAACGGTTTGAAGCGTATGGCTGGCATGTGATTCCGGCGGTAGACGGCCACGATTCTGCAGCGATTGAAGCAGCGATTGAAGCGGCGAAAGCAGAAACGTCACGTCCGACGCTGATTTGTACCAAAACGGTGATTGGTTTTGGCTCGCCGAACAAATCCGGCTCGCATGATTGCCACGGTGCCCCGCTGGGCGCAGATGAAATCAAAGCGACCCGCGAACAACTCGGTTGGGAATACGGTCCGTTTGAAATTCCGGCTGACATTTATGCGCAGTGGGATGCGAAAGAATCCGGTGCTGCGAAAGAAGCGGCATGGAATGAGAAGTTCGCAGCCTATCAGGCGGCTTACCCTGAGCTGGCGGCTGAATTCAAGCGTCGGGTCAATGGTGAATTGCCGGCCGACTGGGAAACCCAGGCCAGCCAAATCATTGCTGAGCTGCAAGCCAATCCGGCAACGATTGCATCGCGTAAAGCGTCACAAAATGCACTGGAAGCATTCGGCAAGTTACTCCCTGAGTTTATGGGCGGCTCGGCTGACTTAGCTCCGTCCAACCTGACTATGTGGTCTGGCTCGAAATCCCTGACCGCAGATGATGCGTCCGGTAACTATATCCATTACGGTGTGCGTGAATTCGGCATGACGGCCATCATCAACGGGATTGCGCTGCATGGCGGTTTCATTCCTTACGGGGCGACTTTCCTGATGTTTATGGAATACGCGCGCAATGCGATGCGGATGGCCGCCCTGATGAAAGTACAGAACATTCAGGTCTACACCCACGATTCAATTGGTCTGGGTGAAGATGGCCCGACCCACCAGCCGGTTGAGCAAATTGCCTCGTTGCGTCTGACGCCGAATATGAGCACTTGGCGTCCTTGTGACCAGGTTGAATCGGCAGTGGCGTGGAAACTGGCGATTGAACGCAAAGATGCACCGACTGCGCTGATTTTCTCGCGGCAGAATCTGGCTCAGCAGGAGCGAGATGCGACTCAGGTGGCAAACATTGCCAAAGGCGGTTATATCCTCAAAGATTGTCAGGGCACACCGGATTTGATTCTGATTGCGACCGGCTCTGAAGTCGATTTGGCTGTTCAGGCAGCAGCGGAATTAACCGCACAAGGCAAGCAGGCCCGTGTGGTTTCAATGCCATCGACCGACGCATTTGACCGTCAGGATGCCGCTTATCGTGAAGCGGTACTGCCGAGTGCGGTGACCGCACGCGTTGCAATTGAAGCGGGTATTGCAGATTACTGGTACAAGTATGTTGGTCTCAATGGCCGGATTGTCGGCATGACCAGCTTTGGTGAATCAGCACCGGCAGGCGAGTTGTTCAAGTTGTTCGGCTTTACCGTCGATAATGTTGTCGAAGTCGCGCTGTCTTTAGGGTAAA
>NZ_JCARSY010000082.1:0-2198 GCF_059641415.1 Vibrio rubrogenes | reverse complement strand
TACTGGCAAAATCCGGTGCCGGGCGTAGGAACCCGCAAATTAACCTCTAGCATTATAGGTTGCTAACTTTACGTTGGTTTTTTACTATATGCGGCTTCAGCACACCTGAATTATGGTGAGCTGGGCAAGGCAGCTTCGGCTAGCCGTACCTAGAGGGCGGCATTCCTACTCTTGTTCCAGTTCACCACCCGAGCGTAGGAACTCCCGTGGTGAAATAATCTCTAATCCTCTAGGAGTCTACTATGTACGAAACCATCCCTTATAATCCCGAGTTTGCTCAAAAAGCCCGCGAATACTTGCGTCAGTTAGAAGAAATATTCGAAGCCGAACAGCGGTACAATAGTCAAGAGCTACGCAACGTACTGCTGTATCTGAATAATCTGATTACCACCCATTATGTGCGCTACCATCAAGAGATTGATGGGGAGGATTTGGTGTAGTTATTTGGATTTCGAGCCGCAATTGCGGCTCGTTTCGGGCTCTAATTTTTAAAGTAAAATCTTACCAGACTTCATTAATAGCAGCCTGCAGATATTTAGATTTGACCGTCTTATAGTAATGGTTATTTCTATAATTAAAGTTGACTCTATTTATATAACGCTCCGTAGCTTCTCTACATTCTGTGCCTTTTGAAAAAATATCATCCATTTTTTTTCCATCATTAATGATACATTGATAAAAAGCACAAATATTAGATTCAAAATGTTTAAAGTCAGATTCATTTTTATCAAGAGAGTCAATAAAAATTTTGAAACCATTCACAAAATCAGTAACAGAAATATCATTTGCATCGATATATCTAAACATCACTTTCATTCCAAAATGGTACATATGAACACCCCAGTCAGGGTCTCTTGCAAGAAACCCATCTTTCCCTTTAAAAAATTTTATAGGATCTAACTGAAAATGATATTTAAATTCTTCATTACTATAGCTACTCATTACCTAAAATATCCGATTTTTCAAACTGAGATGCCAATTTATTAATATCTCCCTCATGCCTAATATCTTCAGCTCCTTTAAGAACCGCCTCCCGGATATTCATCTCAAGGGGAAGTGGCTGCGGGAAGCCGGGTTTGAGACCGGCTGTTGTTTTGAGGGGGTTCGAAGCTGATAATCTGGGAGTCTACAAACTAGTTAAAATGCACCTCAAATTTATCATCCAATCCCCACTCAATATCTTGTTTAACAACACGATTCAGTACACTTGCAATTTTATCAAAATCATCACCCATAGTGCTTTTAGATAGTGCAGAATTCATCCAAAATAATGAAACTGGCCTTTCTACTTCTGTACTTAAATAGTCCCACAGTGCATCTAAATTTTTGCCATAGTAATTGGAAAATTCAAATGCTTCTGAAATTTTTTCATGAAAATCGCTCGCTGAGTGAATTTCATTACCATGTATGATAATTTTCATTTATTAACTCTCAATCTTTCCATCGACCAATTAAAGTTACTGTTTCATAGTGATCCGATGTCACATACAATAGTCCATCATTTGAGTATAATAACCTTGTCCCCGGCTGTTTTGCTCTCGACATCATATTATTAATACCGATATCAGCTTCATACCAGATGCGCCCCTGAGCCGACGGTAATACATTTGTAGTATTCCCAAAAATATCCCCTCCTAGTTGCCCATCCGAAACCGAATTTCCTAAAGCTTTACCTGGCTTCCAGCCCTGCTGCACAGCTTGAGATTTAGTAACATAATTTGAAGGTAGTTGCCCTGTCGAACGTAAACTATCTACAACAGGGTTTGCGGACTCAGTAACTCTCAATAACTCTTTATGCTTTTCATAATTAGCTGCATTATGAGCTTCACCACTCCCCGCACAACTCCCCACACACTGCGTTAACCCCAGCGGGTCAATCCATCCCGTCGGATTTTTCACATACTGGTAGTTGTTTAAACCACCTGCCAAACCTATCGGGTCGGGGGTGATAAAGCGTCCGGTGCTCGGGCTATAGTAACGATGACGGTTGTAATGTAAACCCGTTTCTGCATCATAATACTGCCCCTGAAAACGTAGCGGGCTGACGATTTCTGTCTTGCGCTGATAAGCCACATTGCCGTAACTGTGGTAATCCACCGACCAGGTAACACGGCCTTCTGCATCGGTAATTTCCAGCGGCGTGCCGATTTGGTCAAGGTGATAGAAATAAGGTGTGGCGTTGTCTGCCCCTTCACCGA
>NZ_JCARSY010000081.1:0-2301 GCF_059641415.1 Vibrio rubrogenes | reverse complement strand
CTGAGCTACCAAATGATTGCGCAATTGAGGCGACTTCTGTTATTACATCATGTGGCGCTATGCCTCTAAACTTGGAGCCTATTGTTAATCCTGCAATAAGAGGCACTCTACAGCTTCAGAAAGCTTTTGAAGAACTGACAGTTAAAGCTGGTGTTACAGGAGACTATGCCACTGCTCTACAGGCTTTGACTATTAATCCATTAGTTCGAAAAGGCACAGTTACTAAAGATATTTTAGACGACATGTTGGAGATTAATTCAAAATACCTCCCTCAATTTAAACATGTCGCAGTTAAATAGGTTAAAAATGTGTTTATTAGCCTATAGATGATGGTTTTAATATATATTTCTGAGGCATCCTTTGGGATGCCTTTCGTAAGAATATATACAAAATATATTGAATTAAATAAGTGAAAAATTATGAATCCTATTTTTTCAGATAAAGCACCTAAGGCAGTCGGCCCATATTGTCATGCAATGGAAAGTAAAGGTATGTTATACCTTTCAGGTCAACTTCCTATTGATCCTGAAACAATGAAAATTGTTTCTAGTGATGTAGAGTTACAAACGAAACAATGTTTAAAAAATATTAGTTCAATCCTATTCGAAGCTGGATGTAGTTTGAACAGCGTTGTCAAAACGACTATTTTTTTACGAGATATGGATAATTTTGTTAAGATAAATGCAATATATGACGAATTCTTTGGCTCCCACAAACCTGCTCGATCATGTATTGAAGTTACAAGATTACCAATGGATGCAAATATTGAAATAGAGTTAATAGCAGAAATGTAGCTTTTATTTGTATTATTTCCAACTAGTTCGATGAAAGAGTTGCAGAAAGATCTTAACGATCGGTATATCGTGACTTTTTCATCGTTGAATTCTCCCTGGCTGAGTCAGTGTAAGCCGAAGAACTCTAAAATGATATGCCCCTAGTTTAAGGGATGGTTACACTCGGATCAGAACTAAAGCAAGCATCGAAACAACGCATTAATAGGTGTCTTTTCATATTAATGATACTGTTTTTTTATACAGTTAATCACAAAACTTAATAATAAACAGGAATATACTACGGCATGTTTGAACTGATATAGAGGTGTATGAGCATGTTAAGCATTAAACGTGGTGACGTAAATGAAAAATGGGCACATTCGGGTTATGTTGTAGCCGGAGATTTTATGTATCTTGGTTACTGTGTCGGGAGTGTTGGAAAAACGTTAGAAGAGCAGATAAATGGTGCATTTGATGATATGGAAAGGAAACTGAAAATGGAAGGAATTACACTAGACCATGTTGTAAAAATAGATGTTCTTTTCAGAGATGTTTGGGAAATTCCACTATTAGAGAAAGTAATCAAAGAACGGTTTAAAAATGGTTATCCCGCAAGAAAAACAATATCTACAGAGTTCGCTCATAAAGGAGGAAGAGATGGATTGCATGTGCAGATTGATGGTATCGCGTACATAGGTCAATAAACAATTTATCCATTAATCTAGTGTGCTCACCAACCCGTTGTTCACACATTTGATGAACAGGCAGTATGGATTGTTGCTCGGGAAGTTTTCCGGAACGAATCGAGTAGATGTATGCTGAGAAACTTTGTAATTAGTAACGGACTCTTTGTAATTAGTAACGGACTCATAGAGGTGAGGCCATTATTCCTGTAGTTTGGAGGAAGACATACTGAACCGTCATAATACGAGCAGCATGTCCCAATTTGTTGAGGGCACTTGTCCAATCAAGTACTCAGCCACACGTTTCGAGTTCCAGAGGAAATCTATGTCCTTTGTAAGGAATAAGACAGTATTAGAGGGTTAGGATGTACAATATAATTAATGTCCATAATTATTCACTAGGACTCGAAAAATGCGTTGATTACATCCATTCCAAATGGGGGAGTGATAAAAACTATTCATATTT
Source organism: Vibrio rubrogenes (assembly GCF_059641415.1). Lineage (NCBI taxonomy): Bacteria > Pseudomonadati > Pseudomonadota > Gammaproteobacteria > Vibrionales > Vibrionaceae > Vibrio > Vibrio rubrogenes. The sequence continues at coordinate 379 of NZ_JCARSY010000081.1, read as the reverse complement.
CAATGACGCGATTCGAAATTCGAGTGTCAATGAAAACGCCATTCCGCAGTTTTACGTTTTAGTGCATCAAGAACAAATCGTAGGTTGCTATGGACTGATAGTTAATGACTTCATTAGTCGCCACGATCTATTCCCTTGGTTTAGCTCTTTGTTCGTAGAGACAGAGCACAGAGGTAAAAATTTGAGTGAAACATTATTCAAACATGCAGGTTGTCGTGCTGAGGCTATGGGTTATAGGAGCTTGTATTTGACCACGGATCACGAGGGCTTCTATGAAAGGTTTGGTTGGCAGCGTATTTCCGATGGCTACGATCCTTCAGGAGAAAGGACTCGAATTTACAAAATGCCTTTGGCAGGCACCATCCAAAGCGTTCAAAGT
>NZ_JCARSY010000080.1:0-2608 GCF_059641415.1 Vibrio rubrogenes | reverse complement strand
TCGGTCTTGTATCAGGTTACCGGCCGGGTCATGGGCAAAGCTCTCGCTGATATTGCCGCGCACCTGTGTCAGGCGGTCTAACGGGTCGTAGTGATATTGCGTTACGCCGCGCAGGTTATCTTCCACCTGCGTCAGGTTACCCGAGCGATTGTACTGATAACGGCGGAATAACGTCTGTTGCTGCGCCTGACTCACCCGGTGCTCACTCAACCGGCCCAGCTCATCATACTGAAAATGACTGGTCAACGCGCCCTGCGTGCGGCGGGTTTCCAGACCGCTCACCTGATATTGGTGTTGCGTCAGGCAATGCCCGTTCAGGCTGACCTGCTGCAGTCGCCCGTGCTGAAATTGATAATCAATCTGCTGGCCGTCCGGTAACAGATGGGCAGTTAAGTGACCCATCGCATCATAACGGTAACCGGCACTCGCCCAGCCCTGATGCTCAACCGTCAGCCGCCCCATCACGTCATAGTCATACGCCAGCGGCCACTGACCGTCATCCACTCCGGTCAGATTGCCAAGTAAGTCATAGTGATAGCTGATAGTGGATTCATCCGGCAGGGTTTTCTCAATCAATTTGCCCTGTGCGTCATAGGCATAACGCGTAGTCAGCTCCCCGCCTTCCCGGCCGATTTCGGTTTTCGCCGTCAGTTGGGTGTGACTGTCATATCCATAGACGAACTGGCGCCCGTCGAAGGTCAAATTCCATCATTAACAATCTACCAATATTTTAAAGAACAAAAATCATCTTTCCAAAGTGCTGCAACTGGATTGAATTTTATCAATTTCAGACAATCATCGGCTGATTATTTTTAGAACCCACACCCAAAATCTCATACTTTTTTCATACTTTTATTTTCCGAAAAACAGATAACCTACCCTCTGCATTGGCAAAATCCAGTGCCGGGCGTAGGAACCCGCATTTCCCCACAAGGCATAATAAATGTCAGTTTATACTGGTATTTTTCTATGTTACGCTTTAGCTCGCCTAATTATGGTGGGCTGGGCAAGGCAGCTTCGGCTGGCTGCTAACCTTGTGGAGCGGTATTCCTACACCTTGTTCCAGTTCACCACCCGAAACGTAGGAATTTCGTGTGGTGTTCATATCTCAACAACCACAAGGAGTTCCACTATGTACGAAACCATCCCTTACAACCACGAGTTTGCCCAAAAAGCCCGCGAATATTTGCGTCAGTTAGAAGAAATATTCGAAGCCGAACAGCGGCACAATAGTCAAGAGCTACGCAACGTACTGCTGTATCTGAATAATCTGATTACCACCCATTATGTGCGCTACCATCAAGAAATTGACGGGGAGGATTTGGTGTAGTTATTTGGATTTCGAGCCGCGGTTGCGGCTCGTTTTGAAATATAAGATGTAACTCGTCGGTTACGTCTCTAACCAAGGCGATACTGCCACCCCGGATATTCATCTCAAGGGTAAGAGGCTGCGCGAAGCCGGGTTTGATACCGGGACGAAGATCACCATCAATATCACTGCGGACTGCATTGTGCTCATCCCCGACATCAGTTGATATGAAATAAAACAGCCGAAGCTATTTTTGCCCCGGCTGTTTTTTAAGGAGATACAAATGTGTCAACCGAGTTTGAATCCCTGTTAATCCATCAACCAAAATGAAAGAAAATTTCTTTGATCAATCGACCATCGAGTTCATTATCGACTTTCACAGAATCTTTTTTCATCTCATGTAATATATACTTCGCAATAGGATTTTTACTATTTTTAACCTCGTTGATAAGATAATTTTTCCTATTTTCATCGAAGTAGTACTTATCCAATAGATATATTAGATTTTTATCCAGTTCTTGTTTATCCATAAATTATTCTTCTATAACTTTCACTGTTCTAAACTTGATCATAGGCTTATTTGACATATCAAGTGGAATTAATTGCCTTTCCCCACCTTTACCATATTCAGGATAATATCTTGTAAAAGGCTCAGGAATATTACCATGGTCTCCTGCCTCCATTGGAACTCTTACTTGAGGTTTTCCTTTTGAATCGTATAGCTGCAATGTATCAAACTCACCTTTTAACCTAGCATCACTCCATGAATTTAAAGGATCATTTTTATCATAGTATATCTGAAATGCTTCTCTTGCTCGTTTTCCACTATTAAAGTCAGTAAACCCAAAGTAGCTTAATGGCGCTTCCATTGATTTCATTGTTTGATCTGCAAAAGATGAATCCATATATCGGAACCCAGTCGATGGCAACGTAGAAGACGGTCCCGATGGTCCTACATAAAAATCTGGTTTAGAGGTCGAACTTCCTGCCCCCGGACAATCCCCCACACACTGCGTTAACCCCAGCGGGTCAATCCACCCCGTTGGATTTTTTACATACTGGTAGTTGTTTAAACCACCGGCAAGCCCTATCGGGTCGGGGGTGATAAAGCGCCCGGTGCTCGGGCTATAGTAACGGTGACGGTTGTAATGTAAACCCGTTTCTGCATCATAATACTGCCCCTGAAAACGCAGCGGACTGACGATTTCTGCCTTGCGCTGATAAGCCACATTGCCGTAACTGTGGTAATCCACCGACCATGCCACGGCCCCGGTGGCATCGGTAATCTCCAGTGGCGTA
>NZ_JCARSY010000008.1:0-172211 GCF_059641415.1 Vibrio rubrogenes | reverse complement strand
TTGTAGGTCGGCTTTTTAAAACTGTAGTCCTGCAACCACACCGAGCTGACTTCAGACTGCTTACGCGCAGTCATCGCAGAGACATACGGCGTGTCAGAAACCCCGCCGGACAGCACGTTATACGGCACCGTCCCGCCAAGCCGGGTAAAGCCCTCAGAATTATCGGTCACCACCAGCGTATGTTTGTCGGTGTCATGGGTGAAGGTGTACATCAGCCCTTCTTCAGCCGCCAGACGGTGGAAGAAATCTAAATCGGTTTCGCGGTATTGCACGCAGAATTCACGCGGCGGGCTTTCCCGTTTGGTGGAAAAGGCATAATCGGTGATGTTCATTTCCTGCAGCAGGACGGAGAGGATTTGTGGCACGCTTTTTTGCTGGAAGATGCGACTGTTATGGCGTAGCGAGAGCCGTTCAAGCGACGGCACCAGCGTCAGGGAATAGAAGGTGTGGTGATGGCCGGTATCGCCGCGGCTGAAGTTACGGATAATGCCGTGCACCTTTTGCACCACTTGACCGTTGCGCAGCACTTCGAGCAGCGCCGTGGTATCGACCATCTGCTCAAAAGTTAAATCACTGTTGCGGCTGGCGAGTTCAATCTGATAACGATAGCCGTAAACCGGTTGCCCGCCAGCGTCCACTGAAGCTGAAACGGATTCAAATCCCTGATAGTCACGCACCACCAATGACGTATCATTGACCCCATTGATCGTGAGCCTGAAACCTAACGTTGCCATGCAGAAAACCTTTGATGTTTTATTTGAGAATGTCGGTGTTTTATTTTAATCCGCGCAGAGACTGCCTTTTCGCTTAAAAACTGCCTTTTTCACTTCATAAGGAAACCAGTCAACCGAAAATCTGGCTTTACTCAACAACTTGCTATTGTATGCAATTTATTTTATTGAGTTCAGCCTTTATTGGTTCATTTTCATTACCGGGCGCATTTTATTGAATGCATCTCTCAATTTTTCACGCTTCCTCGTGAATGCTCACCCGATTGCAAAATATTGCATCCTCACAGGGCGATCTCTTATAGTGTCAGCTCCATCAAAAAATGAGTCAGATCGAAGTGTCAGAAAAAGCAATCAAGTCCCCGTGTGTGGCGAGTTGTAAAAATGAAGATGGTCTTTGTTCGGGGTGCTACCGAACCATGGAAGAGATCCGGCAGTGGCGTCATTACACTGATCAACAGAGAGAACAAATTATGCAACGGCTGAATGGAACGGAGACATCTCATGCTTGTCCGCAATGCGGAGAGCCGACCTATTGTGGTGTCAGTGCCGGTGAATCAGACTGTTGGTGTTTTCATGTCTCAATCCGGGAGAAAACGGGGGCAACCCATTGTCTGTGTCGTCGTTGTCTTTCCCGACAGCCGCTGCGATAGCCATTCTCGTCTCATCCCGGCGTTATGATTTTGCCGCTAATGCATCGCCCTCAAACCGAATCCCTTCCCAACCGGTATGAATAAAGTTACGGATATTCTGATGGTCCTGATTTTCAGGATATTGCAGCACGTCCTGACGATAAAAGTTACCAAAACAAGCCAGTGTTTCTTCAGGACTCAATTGATGTAATTTCGCAAAAGAAAAGATTTTACATGAGCCTTGATTTTCATGTGCCTCATTAACAACGTCTCCGTTGCTAAATCGGGTTGGCGTAAAATCATAGTGCTCGTCAATCACACGCATCACGCCAGAAAAGTCAACTTGCTCTGGAGAAGTGCGGATCATGTCTAGTAATTCATTGAATGTCATATAAATTTTCTCTACTGCTGGTTAGTCGGTTTACACGATGCTGAGTCTAACAAAGATCTCATGGATTGGTCATGAAAATGAGGACATCAGTTCCTTTCAGGCATAGAAAATGATGTTTATCCTCGAGGACTTCTGTGAGTCATCCCAACAGAATAAGGATTTTTTTAGTAACTATTGAGCAGAAAAACTTAATGTCATCAATAATTAACTTAGACGTGCTCGCTCTGGCAGAAGCACGTCTCTTTAAAATGGCGAAGATACGGACTGAAGCAGGGCATTGCGCATATGGCATCAAAGACTGAAAAGCCGATACTAGAAGCAAATCATGAGACGGAAGAAATGCAATCGATTCATCCATTGCGCAGCCGTCTGGGACGAAGAATCATTTTTATTTTGGTATTGCTCAGCGGAACAATAACGTTTTTGGCAACATTGGCACAGCTCTATTTCGACTACAGCAAACAATTTAATAACGTTGATCGCCGCCATCAAGAAATCCGGAATATCCACACCCACCTACTGGCTTCATCGCTGTGGAATTTTGACCTCACAATTTTGCAACAAAGAGTCAATGGGCTGATCAATTTGCCTTATATCGATTATTTGGAAATACAGTCTGACAACTATAAAATCAGCGCGGGGAAACCTGTGACTGGCCGAGCCGTCAGTAACCTTTATCCGCTGACATTTCAAGATCCGATCACTGGGAAATCAGAACAAATCGGTACAATTCGCGTTGAGTCGGATATTCAGCAAATCTATAACTCGCTGTTGCATGACTTTTTGGTGATTCTGTCAATTAATACCATTAAAACGGCTCTGGTCTGTTATCTGATTCTGATTATTTTTCACCACAGTATCAATCAACGAATCTACGCGATTGTCCGCTATCTGAGGCAATATAATCCCAGACACAGAACCCACCCTTTGCGTGTCTACAACTATCCTGTGATTACGCAAAAAAATGATGAGTTATCACTTTTATGCAATGAAACCAATAAGTTAACTAAAAACCTCACGATTTTATATCAGAATATTCGCTTCGAACAGGCGCGTTTGGCAGATTTTGCCCACGTCTCGTCTGACTGGCTATGGGAAACCGACTCCGCCCTGAAGCTGGTGTATTGCTCAGAGACCATGCTGGAAGCACTCAATTTGCAAGAAAGCGATCGTTTAGCATTCCATGAAATTGAACAATTTCAAACAGCTCTTCCGCTTCAACAATACTTGAACGGCAAGCAAAGCTTTCATCATTGTGAAGTCGCTCTCGACCTGAACGGGCATAAAATGTGGTTAATGTTTCAGGCGCAAGCTCGCTATGACAACGAATATAACAATTTCTTAGGTTTTCGTGGCACGGCGCTGAATATTACCGAGCTCAAATCCGTACAAGCTGAGCTCGAGCAACTCAATCAAAGCTTAGAATACACCGTTCAAGAACGGACCCATGATTTGGCGCAAAGCCTCAAGCAACTCAAACACGCACAGGCGCAATTGATCCAGTCGGAAAAGTTGGCCGCACTCGGTGGATTAGTCGCCGGTGTCGCCCATGAGGTCAATACACCATTGGGGATCGCTGTAACAGCGACATCAATTATTGAGGAAGTGACCGAGGAGTTTGAACGCGCATTTCGCGATCAAACCTTAACGACCACTCAGTTTGTTGAACTGACGGAAAGATTGAAATCGGGCTCAGAATTGCTGCAAAGCAATCTGAATCGGGCATCGAAGCTAATTCGGGATTTCAAACAGACTGCCGTCGATCAGGTTTCTGAAAACCGTAGTAAGTTTAATATTCATCAGGTGCTTATGGCATTAATTGCCAGTATGCACCCGGAAACCCGAAAGATTCCGGTGTCACCACAACTCGAAGGTGATGAAGAACTCATGATGACAAGTCTGCCGGGAACATTGACTCAAATTATTTCTAATTTGATTATGAACAGCGTTATTCATGCTTTTGAAGGTGAACATCCGTCTCCACAAATTCATATCAAATTCTATGCACAAGACCAGCATGTTATTTTTGAGTATCAGGATAACGGTATCGGTGTCCCACACGCACTACACGAAAAGATTTTTGAACCGTTTTATACCAGTAAAAGAGGGCATGGCGGTTCGGGGCTGGGGCTCAATCTGGTCTTTAATCTGGTCACTCAGAAACTGAAAGGCCATTTAAAGTTTACCTCAGAGCCGGGCCAAGGCGTTCAATATCGCATTCAGCTTCCGAAGACATTGGATTAATCGTAAACACTCTCATCCTGATGAACAATGGCCGGCTAGGATAGCAAGCATATGACAACAGGCAAATACAGCACTGAATTGATTTCCCCGTTGCGGAGCCGTCTCGGACGACGCATGATTTTCATTCTGATCCTGCTCAGTAGTGTGTTTACGTTAATTTCCACGGTCACTCAGCTCTATTTCAATTACACACAACATGTGGATCATATTGAAAAGCGCCATATGGAAATTCGAGATGTGCACGCACATATACTGGCTTCATTTATTTGGGACTTTAACCTGACACGATTGCAACAGAGAATGGATCATCTGGTGCTTTTATCCGATATTGATTATTTGGAGGTTCAATCCAGTAATTACCGAATGGCCGTTGGTCAACCGAACACAGCAAAGGTGATCCGCCATGCCTACCCATTGACGATTCGCGAACCGGTGAGTGATGAAACAGAATTAATCGGCACGATTGTTGTTGAATCGAACCTCCAGAGTATCTACAACACTCTGATTCGTGAGTTTTTGACGACATTGGCTATCAATACCCTCAAAACCATACTCGTCTGTTATCTGATCCTCGTTATTTTTCACCGAAGTATCAATCAACGTATTTTTTCGATTGTTCGTTTCCTGCAACACTACAACCCCATGAAACCGGGGAAGCCACTTGAAGTCTATCAGACGCCATTTATTACGCAGCACGATGATGAGTTATCGTTGTTGGTCAAAGAGACCAATAAATTAACCCAAAACCTCGTGGCTTTTTACCGGAGCAGCCATTTTGAACGGACGCGTTCGAGACATTTTGCCCACGTATCATCTGACTGGCTTTGGGAAACCGACAACTCACTCCGGTTGATTTATGCTTCAGAAGGTATGTTGAAAGCCTTACACCTCTCAGAGAGTCATCCCATCCCCTTTGAGCAAATCGAGGCGTTACAACCGGCACAAGATTTACACCGTTTCCTCAATCACAAACAGAGTTTCCATCAGTGTGAAGTCACTCTCATCTTGGATGGCATCCAACAGTGGTTTGTCTTTCAGGCACTGGCTCGCTATAACGACGCTTATGAATTTATCGGATTTCGGGGAACAGCGCTGAATATCTCTGAGCTGAAGTCCGGACAACTAGCCTTAAAACAACTCAATCAAGAACTGGAGTATAAAGTTCAGCGACGCAGCAAGGAACTGGCTCAGAATATGGATCAACTCAAGCAAGCTCAAAACCAACTGATTCAGTCAGAAAAGTTCACTGCGCTCGGGGGACTGGTTGCCGGCGTTGCACATGAAGTCAACACGCCACTTGGGATTGCAGTGACAGCGACATCGGTTGCTGAAGATGTCAGAAAGGAACTGGAAGATAACTTTCATAATCAGACACTCACCACCCATCAGTTCACAGAACTAATACAGCGATTGAATTTAAGTGTCGATCTGTTGAAAAGTAATCTCACCCGGGCATCCGGATTAATGCAAAACTTTAAACAGACTGCAGTCGATCAAATATCCGAGAGCCAGAGTCAATTTAACATCTATCAGGTCTTACAGGCCTTAATTGTCAGTATGTATCCGGAGACCAGAAAAGTACCGGTTGACCCAGTGCTGGAAGGTGATAAAGACCTGATGATGAATAGTTTTCCGGGTGGACTGACTCAGGTCATTGCCAACCTCATCATCAACAGCACACGCCATGCATTCGGAGGAGATATGCAGGCACAACCGCAAATTATCATTCGCTTTTATGCAGAGGGCGAGTCGGTTGTTTTTGAGTATCTCGACAATGGCATTGGCATTGTCGAGGATTTACATCAAAAAATCTTTGAACCATTCTATACCACTCAAAGAGGACGTGGTGGTTCAGGGCTTGGCCTGAGTTTAGTGTTTAATCTGGTTACCCAACAACTTCAGGGAACATTGCAGTTTTCATCAACTCCCGGGCAAGGTCTGCACTATTGGTTCAAGCTTCCCAAGCAATTAAAGATTAAAAAGGAAGAAACGGTATAATTGCGATTCAGAGTTAATCGGGCAGACTATTACGAATATTGATAAACTCGTCCCAGTTTGCCATGAACAAGTCAACAAGCTGTGGGTCAAATTGTTTACCTCGCTGGGCCGAAATTTCCCGTTTGATCTCGTCGTCGGCCCAACTTTCTTTATAACAACGTTTGGCTCCCAAGGCATCGAAGACATCCGCCAGCGCGGTAATTCTGCCACAAATCGGAATATCTTCTCCGGACAGACCATGAGGATAACCGGTTCCATCCCATCGCTCATGATGATACTCAGCGATATTTTTCGCCATCACCATCAACGGACGTGCTGATTTACTCAAAATTTCGACACCATACTCCACATGTTTTTGCATGATGGTCCATTCATCTTCATCCAGTTTACCGCTCTTATGCAAAATGTTATCAGGCACGGCAACTTTACCGACATCATGCAACGGTGCTGCATGTTTGATCATCTTCACCTGTGTGTCGGTCAAGCCACATAACTGCGCCAACCGTTCACTATACAATGATACCCGCTGGACATGCGCCCCCGTCTCCTTGCTGCGCGCCTCGACAGCATTCGAGAGGTTATATACCAACTCTACCGAAGTTTCCTGCAAATCGACAAACAGGTTGATATTGTCAAACGTCATGCATATGTTTTGCATGTATATTTCCAGCAACTGTTTATCCAGATCCGATAATTCACCGTTTAAATTGACATAAAGGAGGTTGGTTACGTCCCGTTCATCGCGGGTATGGAAAACATAAGCATCCCCATAATTTTGGGAGGCACGTTTTTCCAATACTTCCTGACAGCGCTGAGCAACTAAGTCTGGTAGCACACTGAAACTACACTCTTTATAAAAGGAAACATATTTTCCTGTTGCGGCCAGTGTGAGGGCCTGCTCTCCGTCTTCACGGTCATGGGGATAGACGATGCAGTAAAATGCAGAGGCTTCCAGCCCGAGCAGAGAGGTCAGTTGTTTCAATACCGTTGTCGCATACGTTTTCAATGTTCTGGTATTTTGGACCTTGGCTGAGGCTTCAATGACTCTGCTCAACCCCTCCTTTTGTTCTTCAATGAGACACAAATCCCGATATGCTCTCAGCATCGAATAGAGTAAAGTCCGCAGTTTCTGGGTGGTGAGATCCGTTTTTTCTTTGTAGTCATCAATTTCATAATCTTGGATCACCTTCTCTTCCGGTGCCTGACCAGCCTGCCCGGTCCGTAAGACCAAACGGATAATACGATTGCGACAGGTTTCCCGAATGAACCGAACCAAATCCAGCCCGGCATGTTCCGTTTCCATCACGACATCGATCAGTGCCAGTGCAATATCATCTTCTTGTTGAAAGATCTCTTGGGCTTCACTTCCGGAGTAAGCGGAGATCAATTTCAAAGGGCGTTTCTGAAAAACAAAATTACTGAGCGCCAGTTTGGTAATCTGATGCATTTGGGCGTCATCATCCACCAGTAACACTTTCCAAGGCTCTAAACCTTGAACATTTGCCGATGAATGGCTGTCTTTATTTTCTTCATTATCTGAAGAACTTGAACGCATATCTGCAAATAATTCCATAATCACCTCTTTTTCATCGACCTAATATAGTTTTAGCACACTCCCCATAACTCTTAACGGTTTTATTCTGAGTTATCGGTACGACATCAAAAAAGCATCGGTCTTTCATATGGGTTGTCGTTGTGAATCAAAGTGTTGTGACTCCGGAGTCAATCGTCATTTTAGTCAACAAAGTCATATTTAAGTTGAACGTATTTGAAATTGATGCTGTGCTCGGAAAGCTGGCCGACATGATTTTTGAGTAGTATGGCGCTGAGGATGTCAGAGGAAGGTACACTGAACCGGACACATAGTGTCACTCAGGTATACAGGTACCAACCAATGTCATATAAGGCATTAGTGATAGAGTGATAGTGAATAGATCAATTGAGCAACCGACGGTGTCGTTAATGTATCGATCGACTTGCCTTGCTGAAGTCCTTGACGGATGTCCGTGCTGCGAATTGGCACTTTCTCCGGACAGGCCATGACATTAAATCGCTTGAGGATATCTTTCGCCCGAAAAAAACGGGCAAACTGAAACAAATTATCCGGCCCCATCACAAACGTCAGTTCATCCTGCGGATAAATATCCTGCAATGCGGTCAATACCGCATAAGTGGTAATGTGTTTGCCGGGAAGATACAGCTGTTCTTCAATTTCAGAACGCTGAATCTTATCACCGTCTAAATCGGATATCAGCGCATCAACCAAGCGACATCGTTGCTCATAAGGGAGCATCTTCTTTCCCCATGCATGAGCGAGACTCGGAACGAGTAAAATTTGATCAAAATGACTCAATGAATCAATCACACTTTTGTGGCCCAAACTTGGTGGGTTAAAAGCGCTGCCAAATACAGCGATTTTCAACATATCCTTCCTTTATGGCAATTATCCGGTTTTCTAATTCGGCGAAATAGGTATGATACTAAAAAGTTGTTATATACCCAAGTGGCCTCAAGATACGGGATTCCTCGTATCTCCCGATCACGGTGACTTGAGCGTCATGTTATCAGTTTATTCTTGTACGAAAAGGAATCTCAAAATGGAACAGCTTATTCGCGAGGAAATGCGCGTCCAACCCACCATCAACCCTGAGTATGAAATTCAGCGTCGTATTGACTTTATCAAACGCAAATTGACTGAATCCGGCTGTAAATCTCTGGTACTCGGTATCAGCGGCGGGATTGACTCGGCAACTTGTGGGCGTCTGGCACAGTTGGCGATTAATCAGCTCAATGAGGCACATCCAACCGACCCCTACCAATTTATCGCAGTCAGACTACCCTATGGTGAACAGAAAGATGAAGATGAAGCGCAACTCTCTATCGCCTTCATTGAGCCGAGCCATGCTGTTGCTGTGAATATTAAAGCGGGCGTTGACGGACTGCATGCTGCGTCTCATCAAGCACTGGCAGGAACCGGATTACTTCCGGCAGATCATGCACAACTGGATTTCGTCAAAGGTAATGTCAAAGCTCGAGCCCGGATGATTGCCCAATACGAAATTGCCGGTTATGTGCGCGGCCTGGTGCTCGGTACCGACCATTCAGCAGAAAATATTACCGGTTTTTATACCAAATTTGGTGATGGTGCATGTGACCTCGCCCCACTGTTCGGATTAAATAAACGTCAGGTTCGTCAAGTCGCAGCAACACTGGGGGCACCGGATGTGCTGGTCAATAAAGTTCCGACGGCTGATTTGGAAGAACTGGCACCGCAAAAAGCGGACGAAGCGGCGCTGAATCTGACCTACGATCAGATTGACGATTTTCTGGAAGGAAAACCCGTCCCTCAGAGCGTCGTTGAGCGATTAGTGGCAATTTATCAGGCCACTCAGCATAAACGTCAGCCGATTCCGACGATTTACGACTAATCTCCCCCAGCCTGATGTTGTGGAAGATCAATGACCGAGTGATTTTCCACAACCTATTAACACTCTCATCCAATAAAAGACACATCAAATTTGCATTGTGGTCACGTTTTTATTCCATAATGTGAGTTCTCTCCGATCGCGTAACACTTCTGAAAAAACGACGAGTGAACATGATTATCGTCAATATTTTTTTTACCGTATCGATGATGATGAAGTAACGAATTGTTATAGGAGTTTACAATATGTTGTATATGGAGTTTTTGTTCCTATTGTTGATGCTTTACATTGGCTCCCGATACGGCGGTATCGGCTTGGGCGTGGTGTCTGGGATTGGTTTGGTTATCGAAGTATTTATCTTCAAAATGCCACCCACTTCACCGCCCATTACTGTAATGCTCATCATTCTGGCCGTGGTCACCTGTGCGTCCATTCTTGAAGCCGCTGGCGGATTGAAGTACATGTTACAGGTTGCCGAACGACTGTTACGGAAAAATCCCAAACGCGTTACCCTGATTGCACCGTTTGTCACTTATACCATGACTTTTATGCTGGGTACCGGCCATGCGGTCTACTCCATTATGCCAATCATTGGCGATGTCGCACTGAAAAATGGCATTCGGCCAGAACGCCCGATGGCTGCCGCTTCTGTGGCCTCACAAGTGGCGATTACGGCATCTCCGATTTCAGCGGCTGTGGTTTATTATCTGGCCCAGTTAGTCAATGTTCAGTCCAATATCACGCTCCTTTCGATTCTGATGGTCACTGTGCCCGCGACACTTTGCGGTACACTCGCGATGTCTTTGTACAGCCTCAGACGAGGAAAAGAGTTGCAAGATGATCCGGATTATCAGGCACGTCTGAAAGATCCCGTTTGGCAAGAAGAGATCCGCAATACAACCGCCACCACGCTGAATGAAACACTACCAGCAAAAGCCAGAAACTCCGTTTTACTCTTTATTGGATCGATTCTCTGTATTGTCTGGATTGCGATGGTGCCTGAAATCAGAACCATCAGCGAAGGGGCGAAGCCAATCAGTATGGCCGTTGTGATCCAGATGATGATGCTCTGCTTCGGGGGGATTATCCTGCTGGTCACCCGGACAAATCCGAAAAATGTCCCTGACGGTGTCGTTTTTAAATCGGGGATGGTTGCAGCAATTGCGATCTTTGGAATTGCCTGGATGTCAGATACTTATTTCAAATATGCGATGCCACAGTTCAAATCCGGGATTGTTGAAATGGTTCAGTTATATCCTTGGACCTTTGCACTGGCTCTCTTCGTTGTTTCTGTCGTGGTCAATTCTCAAGCGGCAACCGCTCGGATGATGCTGCCTGTCGGGCTGGCGCTCGGTTTAAGCCCTGCCCTGTTGATCGGCTTGATGCCTGCCGTTTATGGCTACTTCTTTATCCCGAACTACCCATCGGATATCGCCACCGTCAACTTTGATGTTTCCGGCACGACGAAAATAGGCAAATGGTATTTCAACCACTCGTTTATGTCTGTCGGTCTCATTGCTGTTGTGACTGGTTGTATTGTCGGTTATCTGCTGGCTCAGGTGGTCATCGGCTAAGCGTGTTCATCCTTTCATCACGAAACAAGCCCCTGAAATTCAGGGGCTTATTCATCATACAGTTTGGTAGTGCACGATGAGTCACGAATAACATCACATGACTCGCTCATGCCACTCAACACCATCTCTCATCCGACTATTTCTCATCCAGCACAACACGTGCATTGCGTGCCTGAACGGGGCGATTGTTGTGTCCCATCATTGAGGTCAGCGCATTTTCCTGCGCAGTCGAGAGCGTTTTCGGCTGTTTCATCACAAACCAACGCACACCTTCACTACACGGTGGTGTGGTGAGCGAGCCATTGAAACGATAGTATTTCTGAGCCGTCGGCAGTAAATCTTTCACCGGGAAAGAAACCGGTACAGCGTCCCCTTTTCCCGGTAATCTCTGTGTCAACTGGGCCAACTCATGATCGGCAGCTCCGATGTCAAACATCACGGCAACAACAGCCAGATTGCCGTCACTGTCTTGATTGACAAAGTGAGCTTCCAATGGATATTGATGGCTCTTAATCAAATTTTCGGAAGGGGTATGAAAGTGAAATTGCTTCAATTCAAACTGCATGCCATCAACTGTCAGCGTGTTGTTGCCGGTCACGGTTGCCTGTAGCGTATGACCATTGTTGGTCAGGGTGGTCACTTGCCCTTGGTAATCAATCGCCAAAGGTTTCAGCTCGGATGTGACAGTATCCGTCAAATTAATCGGACTCTGGTTTTTCCCGGTTTCACAGACCTTAGAAACATGACCCCAGTGTTCCGGACCATTTTCACCGCTATATCCCCATTCTGAAGCCTGAGTCATTGCGGTGAATAAAGCGCCCACTGATATTGCCAATATAATTTTTTTCATGGTCTCTCCATGTTTGTTGTTATACCAAGTTGTTATACCAATACGATGACTATACCAATACAATTGTTATACAACGGGTATGGTTATTTCTTATTGTTGTTAATTATCAAAGATAAGGCCGAAAATGCCTTATCGGGATTTGAGTCTATCTCACCGAACTCCGGTACTCAATCACGACTTGATTGCCATCCACATAAACCGAATCAATGTCACCATCGATAATCACTCGATTGACCAGTTTGACTTGCTGCTGCCCTTCTCGTTGCTGTTTGATCAGGCTGGGCATAAAAAGATAGGGATCGACATGGAGATATCGACAGAAAGATTGGACAAATTGCTGCGTCAGCGGCTCACGCCCCCGCAAAATATTAGACAGTTGAATTTGAGTCAGCCCCAACTGCTTGGCCACTTCCATTTGTGTCAGATGCATCCTCGCTTTTTGCGACATCCAGACATGGTAAAGCGCCTCAAGATCGTCTGATGTATATGTCATGAAGGGATCTCCTCTAAGGGCGTTGTCAACCATCAATAATGGTCAACAACGACTGATACGATGAATCCCGACAACATGACAGATATATATGAGTAATGTGTCAACCAATCGTCATGATTGGTTCACGCAACTACTCCTGAGAGGAGGCAATCAATAAGTTATCAAACGTCTTATGGCCGTGCAGTCCTTCAAAGTCTGACTCTTCAGCAATGAATTCCCGGAGTGACGGGCTGAGATCGACGGCGAGCTGTAGATCGATAATCGCTTGCTCTTCAGCGCCCAAACGCGCGTAGGCACAGGCTCTTTGATACAGAGCCGGACCATTGGTTTCATCAAGCTCAAGCACCCGGTTGCATAAACTCATCGCCCAGTGATATTCTTTCATTTCCATCACTGCGTCAGCTTTATAGGTCAACGCTTCTAAATCTCCCGGGCGGATTTTCAGAATTTCATCATAAACTTCCACCCGTTGTTCCGGTGTTTGCACACTCTGCGCTCTGAGCCACAAGTTGTGAATCTCATTGATAATCTCAATCTCACGATTATTATCAGTGATGATCCGCGTTTTACGCTTTAAATCACGCTCTAAGGCGAGAAACTTTTTCTCATAATCTTGCGCGATTTTATTTAAGCGCCTATCGGCCAGCTCACTCGTCTTGGTCTTCACCTCTTTTAATGAATGCCAACCAAATAAAGCGATCAATGACGCCGCAGCAGCAATGATGTAAAAGAAATAAGTGACCGTGACATTGGCATAATTCATTGATTTATCGGCGACGCTCAACTCCCGATCTGTCATCTGGATGGTCAGACGACGTTCTAGATCCTGCTGATCTTGTCGCAATGATTTCAGTTCATCGAGGATATAGCGCTCGATGAGCGGGCGATCCAAGATATCAGTTTGTGAGTATTTCTGTTCCGGCTCTGCAACGGCAGTTTTCAGAAAAAGAGACAGTATCATTGCAACCATCAGTATAATTTTTAACACGGCAGACCCCTTCTTTTGAATACCACTTCTGTTTTACACAACAAGTGTTCCTCCATTGTCTAATGAAATACAGTACGAAACAATCCCGCAATAGGTAAAAAATAATTTATTTGTGCACAAACAAAATCACAAAAACATTAAAAATAACAAAAATATATATCCATTAATAATCAATAAATTACAAACAATAAAAATGCGCAGATCACAGAAATGCTTGATTTATATCCAAATAATGCTTAGAGTACAAAACATAGTGTCGTTAATTTTAAAACAACGTAGGTCGTGATGAATGGAAGCTATATTAGAAGTAAAACAGCTTTACAAAATATTCGGAGAGTCCGTTGATACAGCTTTTCCCTTAATGGAAAAGGGGCTGGATAAAGATCAGATTTTTGAAAAAACAGGCCTCACTGTCGGTGTCAAAAATGTTTCTCTCTCAATTCAAGAAGGCGAAATCTTCGTCATTATGGGGCTTTCCGGCTCTGGCAAATCAACACTGGTCCGTTTATTAAATCGGTTAATCGAGCCAACCCAAGGCAGCGTCTTGCTCAAGGGCAGAGATATTGCACGTATCTCCGCTCAGGATCTCCGTGAGGTACGGCGCAAACAAATTTCAATGGTTTTTCAGAACTTTGCGCTGATGCCGCACATGACGGTCATTGACAATACTGCTTTTGGCTTAGAGCTGGCGGGGATCGATAAACCAACCCGATACCAACGCGCAAAAGAAGCCTTGTCGCGTGTTGGACTGGAAGCGTATGGAGACTCTTATCCGGATGAACTTTCTGGCGGAATGAAGCAACGGGTGGGACTTGCCCGGGCACTCACCAATGACCCGGATATCCTGTTAATGGATGAAGCATTTTCAGCACTCGACCCGTTAATTCGCACCGAGATGCAGGATGAACTGATTCGCTTGCAGAACGATGATAAGCGAACCATTGTTTTTATTTCCCATGATCTGGATGAAGCGATGCGTATCGGTGATCGGATTGCCATTATGCAAGATGGTGAAGTCGTCCAAGTCGGTACCCCGGATGACATTTTGCACAATCCGGCCAATGACTATGTCAGCTCTTTCTTCCGTGGGGTGAATGTTGCAAACATTCTCACCGCAAAAGATATTGCCCGCAGAAAAACTGCCACCGTTCTGAAAAAGCATGACAACGATGGACCGGCAGCGGCGCTGCAACTGTTACTCGATAATGATAAAGAGTTCGGGATTGTGGTTGACCGCGGCAATACCTATGCCGGTGTTGTTTCTCTCGACTCGCTGAAAGAAGCTCAGAAGCAGCGCTGTTCTCTCAATAGTGCCCTCTTGCAAGAAGCGGTACATGTTCATGCCGATACACCAATCTGTGAATTGATCGGTCAGGTTGCGACCATTCCTTACGCACTTCCCGTGGTCGATGACGAAAATCGCTATTTGGGTGTTATCAGTAAATCCCGATTACTTCAGACTTTAGACAGAGAATAATATTATGGCAATGGAATCCACACAAAACGTTGATCCTTGGGCGACAAGCACCACAGCGAATAGTGACTGGTTAAATGCCAGCACACCACCACCAGAGACTTTTCACTGGTTACATCCATTTAAAGATGCACTGATCCCATTTGATCATTGGGTAGAAACTGCACTTAACTGGCTCGTGGCACATGGCCGCCCGCTGTTTCAGGCGATTCGCATTCCGATCGATCTGATCCTCAGTTCATTCCAGACTGCATTAGTCGCCACACCGTCACCAATTATGTTAGCGGTACTGTTTCTGCTGGCCTGGCAAATGGCAGGACTGCGCATGGGGATCGTTTCACTGATTTCGTTAATTGTGATCGGCCTGATCGGTGCTTGGAATGGTGCCATGGTTACCTTAGCGTTAGTGATGACCTCGGTCTTTTTCTGCTTACTGATAGGACTGCCGCTCGGTATTTGGCTGGCCCGGAATCAGATAGCCGCAAAAGTGATTCGGCCCATACTGGATGCCATGCAGACCACTCCAGCCTTCGTGTATCTGGTACCGATTGTCATGTTGTTCGGGATCGGCAATGTTCCCGGGGTTGTCGTAACAATTATCTTTGCCCTGCCGCCGATTGTGCGCCTGACGATTCTCGGCATTCAACAAGTACCAAATGATTTGATTGAGGCAGGCCATGCCTTCGGGGCGAGTCCGAAACAGATGCTGTACCGCATTCAGTTGCCTCTGGCGATGCCATCGATCATGGCTGGTGTAAACCAAACGCTTATGCTCTCGCTGTCTATGGTGGTCATCGCATCCATGATTGCCGTTGGTGGACTGGGACAAACCGTATTACGTGGTATCGGCCGACTCGATATGGGCATGGCAGCCGTTGGTGGGATGGGGATCGTGATTCTTGCCATTTTGCTGGATCGCATCACTCAAGCGATCGGTGCAACAACCCGGGATAACAAGATTCGCTGGTATCACGCTGGCCCTGCCAGTTTCATTTGGCGCCTGATGGCGAAATAAGCAACATCATCACAGGAAATACAGCCAATCAGTCACAGGACCCAACGCGCCTGTTTCTGCTCGGCGACAATAGAACCGTATCTTCAGAATGAAGTGTATCCAGTGGTTCTTTTCCTTAAGGCCCGAATTCGGGCATTGATAAGTTCACCTAATATAAGGAAATCAGATATGAAATATACACGGAGAATGTTGATCACTGCCGGCATGGTATTATCAACGTGTCAAACCTCACTGGCTTTTGCCGATGATTTACCCGGCAAAGGCATCACCGTTCAACCAGTTCAATCAACCGTCGCAGAGGAAACCTTTCAGACCCTGATCGTCAATAAAGCGATGGAAGCTTTAGGTTACACAGTTTTACCGACCAAAGAAGTCGATTACAACGTTGGCTATACCTCGATTGCCAAAGGCGACGCAACGTATCTTGCCGTCGGTTGGTTCCCGCTCCATAGCAACAAATATGAAAAAGCGGGAGGTGATGATGCCTTCTATGTTGCCGGAAACTACATTTCAGGCGCAGCACAAGGGTATCTCATTGATAAGAAAACCTCAGAGAAATATGGCATTACCAATATTGCGCAACTGAAAGATCCGAAACTGGCCAAACTGTTCGACACCAATGATGATGGTAAAGCGGATCTAACCGGGTGTAATCCAGGCTGGGGATGTGAAAGTGTGGTTGAACACCAGTTGGATGCGTTCGGTTTACGTCCAACGGTGATGCACAATCAGGGTAAATATTCAGCACTGATTGCCGACACGATTGCCCGTTACCACAAAGGCCAACCGATTCTGTATTACACATGGACTCCATATTGGGTCAGTGGCGTATTAGTTCCGGGAAAAGATGTGGTCTGGCTTGAAGTACCTTTCTCGGCACTACCCGGCAATCGGAAGAACATTGATACCAGCCTCCCCAATGGCAAAAATTATGGTTTCGAGATGAACTCGATGAAAATTGTTGCGAACAAGAAGTTTGCGCAAGATAACCCGGCCGCCGCGAAATTATTCTCTCTTATGAAGCTAAACATCAATGATGTGAGTGCGGAAAACATGATGATGAGTCAGGGGAAAAATAGTACGGCAGATATTGAAGCACATGCCAATGGCTGGATCAAAGCGCATCAGAAATTATTTAACTCTTGGATCTCGCAAGCAAAAGCGGCTGCGAAATAACCGTTAGAGCAGTTATTTAACAATTGCTCGTGTATTGTAACGATACATTCCAACCCTCGACTGGTCATTATCAAGACCTTTCGGGGTTTTTTTAAATTGATTCTCCCAGAATCTCCGTACTTCTCTTTGATTTTTGTTTCTGCTGTTTTTATTCTTGAGTATCATAGACATCCAAGTAACCGTAAGATGCAGGATTCAGCGTCTCTTCAAGACCACACATACCGGAAGCGTTCTGCCTAAGTGGACATCCCATAGCAACATGCTCCGATGTAGATCTTTTTTGATGCAATATGGTGTTCTGAATGCATTCTCGGAGTGAAAAAATTGAGCGATCAAAAAGATTTATCCCTATTTATTGAATCACTGACACAAACCGATGATATTGACCAGTCAAAGCAACTGACTTCATATCTGAATCAGGGTATGGATTCGGATACTGTCGCTCGTTTACTTGAGGCATTAAAAGTCGAACAACGGGTCAAGCTCTGGCGAGCTTTGCCACTTGAACTTCATATTCCGGTTCTGACGGAAATGCGCTCAGAAGCACGGATTTCAGTCATTCAGAGCCTGACACCGACCGAGCTGAAATTAATCCTCACGAAGCTGGATAACCTATCACTGCTGGAGTGGGAAGATTCTCTGCCTGAGGAAATCATCAGTGAAGCACTGCGATTAATCAGCCGGGATGAATTGGAGCTTTATGACCAAGCCAATCAGTATGATGACAACCAGCTTGGTCACTGGGCAGACCGTAAAGTGTTTACTTTGCCGTTCAATATTCGGGTCAGTCGTGCCAGAGTCTTGCTGGATAAATATCAGGATGGCCCAACACCTTATATTTATCTGATCAATAAGGATAAAAAATTCCGGGGCCTGATCAGTTCCGCTGATTTACTGACCGCAGAGCCTTCGGCTCCGCTGAGTTCACTGAACAAAACCAATCTCACACAACTCAAAGCAACTGCACCACTTTCGGAAGCCGTCAGTGCGCTGGAGCATTCGGAATATCCGACTCTGCCCGTACTGGGTGATTACGGCATCCTGATCGGGGCGATTGACTGGCAGTTTACGCTTAGTGTTCAACGAGAAATTTACGAAGCCCGCCTGACGGCCGGGACCGGTATTCACGAAGGTGATGATTTGTTCGCCCCCGTTTTCAAAGGGGCACAAAAACGGGGAGTATGGCTCGGTATCAATCTGATGACCGCGATTTTGGCTTCTATCACGATTGGACTCTTTGAAAATGTCATCGCTCAGGTCGTTGCACTGGCTGTTTTGATGCCAATTGTTGCTTCTATGGGCGGAATTGCCGGTAGTCAAACTCTCACTTTAATGGTGCGGGCAATGGCCTTAAACCAGATCACGTCGGGCAACCGCTGGACTTTCCTGAAAAATGAATTAGGGATCGGTGCATTTAACGGCCTGTTCTGGGCATTAATTATCGGGGCGATCACTGGCCTGTGGTACCAATCGCCGGGGCTGGGAATGACTATCGCTTTCGCCATTGTTGTCAATATTGCAACGGCTGGATTGTTTGGGGTTTTAATCCCGATACTGCTGGATAAGTTCAAGCTGGATCCTGCGCTGGCAGGCTCCGTAATCCTGACAACCGTCACTGATGTGGTCGGTTTTTTTGCTTTTCTGGGGACGGCTGGCGCAATTTTACTCTAAGGGACAATTTACTCTAAAGAACCATTTGCTCTAAGGAACAATTTTGCTCTCAGGGACGATATTCTCCCAGAGACGGTTGAAATCGGTGAGATCATTTATGCTAAGAGATCGTTTACGCTGAGAGAACATTTACCCAGACCATCTTTGTGACACCGAATGGCTATTTGTCCTGCACTGAGTGGCTGTTCGGTACATTGAGCTCAAAAGGTTGATGCAATGCATGTTTGACCATCAACTGTCGCGCGATCCCTTTGAGCTTGATGTCATCCAGAATCAAGTTGACCATATTAAGCAACCGCTGCTGACCGATAGGCAGCAGATAACCGAATTGATGTTGCCCCGACTGCGCCAGTTCCCGAATTGCAACCAATGGTGACTCGGTCGTCTGATAAAATTGCGCGAATGGTGTTTCCGTCATCATCACATCGATCTGCCCGGCACATAAAGCCAGTGGCATATTCAAATAGTTATCAAAAGGAACAATAGTCGCTGCCGGAAAATACTGTTCAGCCAACGCTTGATAAACTTGACCGACATGTACACCAATTTTCACTCCGGGCCGGTTGATCTGCTCAAGACAGCCGAAGCGAGATTGGTTGTCCATCGTTGCCATCAACACGTGACGAAAGGTCAGATAACCTTGCGTCTGCTCAGCATCATACTGACCAGAGACTGAACGAGGAATGCCGCCCATCGCTATATCAAACTGACCTGAATACAAGCCTGAGACCAGTGCCTGCCTTTCCGTCAACACCAACTCAACTTTAACCCCCAACTGCTCGGCTAAATAAGAAGCGATGTCAATGTCATAGCCGGAAAACATATCGCCGTCAAAGTATGATAACGAGTGATAATCTCCCGGTGTGCCGACGCGCAAGCGACCCCGTTTTCGAATATACGCTAATTGATCAGTCTGAGTGATAAAACGCAGACAACCGGCAATCAATATCATCAATTCAACCACTTATTTGTTTGATGTATTCAACTGACCTGATCACATATCAGGACTTTTTATCACATCGTATTTCTCATCATATTCTGCTGCGGTGTGAGGTAGGCTTGCTGCAAATATCCTCGAATGGCAAGCATCGCTTGTGTAAACGTCTTACCACGTTTCCAAGCTAAGCCCACACTCATCGGATCGATCACATCATCCAGAGAACGCGTTTCAATCCGTCGCCCTTCTAAAGACCAAGGCCTGTAAACCAGATCAGAAAGAATTGCCACCCCCAATCCGTTCGCAACCATACTTCGGACCGATTCAACAGAGCTGGTACGGAGTATCACGTTAGGTTGTAACGACTTACGATTCCAGTAACGCATGGCACTCACATCAGCTTCGTCTACCGTCAGCATGATAAACGGTTCTTTTTCAATATCTTCCAAAGCCAATGTTTTTCTCTGACTCAATGCATGGTGACTGGGTATCCAGAGCCTGCGTTCAGAACTGAATAATTTTTCAGAAACGACCTCTGACGCTATTAAGTTATCCGTCAATACAATCGCCATGTCAATTGAACCATCTAATAATTTATCTTCAATCTCTATACGTTCAAACTCGTACAAATCGATTGAGATATTGGGATACCACTGTTTCAGTCGCTGTAAGTGGTAAGGCAACAGATACCCCAGCGCAGTATACGTCGCCGCCAGACGAATTGACCCGATTGCTTCTTCATCCGTATGTGGAATATTCAGCGCTTCATCGACACTTCTCAGTACCTGATAAGCATTATTCAAAAAGTGACGCCCCTGATCCGTCAGGGTCACGCCATGGGTGCTACGCACGAACAAGGTTACTCCGAGTAATGATTCCAATTCCCGGATTGCGGTTGTCACCGCTGATTGTGAGATATTCAACTGAATCGCAGCCTGAGAAACCTGCCCCAGTTCAGCTGCTGCAACAAAATATTTCAATTGCCGAATCGTCATTGACATGCATTTATCTCTCAAGGTATCTGATTTTTAGATACTACAGTATCTAAAAATAAATCTTTTTTACAGAACGCAAAAGGCTATATATTGAATGCGTTGCATAAAAATATAAAATATCAATAATGGTGGAAGAAAACGATGTTATCCGTTGATGTAAACTCTGATATCGGGGAAGGATTCGGGCATTGGTATGTGGGTGATAACGCAGACGCACAAATTATACCACTCATCAGTTCAGCCAATATTGCAACAGGGTTTCATGCGGGAGATCCGTCCACAATGTATACAACCGTAGAACTTGCCAGACAACATGGTGTTTCGGTCGGAGCTCATCCCGGGTATCGTGATCTACTCGGTTTCGGTCGTCGTCATATTCATACTTCGGCGCACGAACTCATTCACGATATCATTTATCAGATCGGTGCTTTGAGAGAGATTGCATCCGTTCACGAAATCACTTTACAGCATGTTAAACCACACGGTGCACTATACATGCATCTGGCAAACGACCACGAAGCGGCTAACTTATTCATTAATCAGATCCACCGTCTTGCACCAGAACTTATTTTATATGTGATGCATGGCTCGCAGCTCCACCAGCTTGCGTTAGACAAAGGCCACCCGGTCATCTGTGAATTTTATGCAGATCGAGAATACGATCAGAGTGGCTCAATCGTCTTTACTCGAAAAACCGGAATGTTGGACCCGAATCAGGTTGCAAAAAAAATTCTCAGAGCGTGTCGCGAAAATAAAGTAACGACCATTGATAATCAGGAGATTTCTGTACAATTCGACTCAATCTGCATTCATAGCGATTCACCGGGAGCGTTGACGCTTGTCAAAGTTGTCAGACAAACGCTGGAACAAGCCGGTATTTCGATTCAGGCGCCACACCGTATGAATAGTGAATATCACCAAGATTGAGGTAAAAAATGACAAGTACACATCAAATCATCTCTCCGTTGCCCGGAATTTTTTATCGGCGTCCGGCGCCTGACGTCGCGGAATTTGTCGCTGAAGGGAGTGAAGTACACAGTGGTGAGGTGATTGGATTAATTGAAGTGATGAAACAATTTTCGGAAGTCACTGCAGATGTCGATGGCATCCTGAAATCATTTCATATTGAGAACGAAGATTTTATTGAACCCGGCCAACTCATTGCGAGCATTGAAACGCTAGAGTAACCATCATCCACCAGATGCAACGCTGTCGGAGCATCACTGACCGACAAGAGGAAGGGGAATTAGGACATGCCTGAACAATCAATCCGGTACTCTTTCGGGGGCGATGAACATCTGTTTGCAGAAATCTCCGAGTCTATGTCTCTGCCTGCATTTTTCCGTGGGCTGGAAATTACCAATCGCTTAAAAGCGATAAATTTATCCGGCATTTTAGATATTTGCCTTGCCAACGCATCATTTCAGATTCGGTTTAATCCTGATCAGATATCACCACAAACATTGTTGGACAAAGTCAAATCACTTGAAAGTGCTCGTAGCACAACACATTGTCTCAACACTCGGATCATTGAGATTCCGGTTTATTACAATGACCCTTGGACACACGAAACGCTGATGCGTTTTCGGGATAGACATCAATCGCCAGAACAAACCGATTTAGAATACGCTGCAAGTTTAAACGGGTACGGCAACATTGAAGACTTTATTCGTGCACATAGCCACTCCCCCTGGTTTGTCTCGATGGTTGGATTTGTTGCCGGCCTCCCCTTTATGTTTCAAATGGTCGAGCAAGAACAGCAACTTGAAGTGCCGAAATATCTGATACCCAGAACAGACACACCCAAACAGACTGTCGGTCACGGTGGATGCTTTGGCTGCATCTATTCCGTCAAAGGTGCTGGTGGTTATCAAATGTTTGGGATGACGCCTGTTCCGATTTATGACCCTCAGCAGTCGATGCCCCACATGCAGGATTCGATTGTCTTTTTTCGTGCTGGTGACATCGTGAAATTCCGTCCGATTGATCAGTTGGAATACCAACAAATCACTCAGGCGGTCGAGTCAGGGACTTATGTGCTCCATACCCGGCCATTCAGATTCGACTTGCAGGAATACCTTGCGGCTCCGGAAGACTACAAAAGTCGCATCATGGAGGCGCTTTATGTCAATTAAAGTCATCAAACCCGGCCTCAATACGACCGTCCAAGATGGTGGACGCGAAGGCTATTATCATCTGGGTATTCCACCCTCGGGCGCACTGGATCAGTTCTCGATGAAATCAGCCAATCTGTTGGTTGGAAATAAAGCTACGGAAGCTGTTCTCGAATGTACACTTTTGGGGCCAGAGCTGGAATTTATCAGCACAACACTGATCGCCGTATGTGGGGCAGAGATGCCACCGATGCTTGATGGTGAAGTAATGCCGATGAATACGACCCTCAAGGTACAGGCGGGACAAAAACTCACTTTTGGCTACCCCCTGAAAGGCGCTCGGATTTATCTGGCCGTTGCCGGTGGTTTCAATCTAGCGCCAACCTTAGGCAGCCGTTCAACCTATGTGTTGGGTGGACTGGGTGGTATGAAAGGACGAACAATACAAAAAGATGACCTGCTGACGATCGGTTCCCCCACCGAGAAAGTCAGCAAAGGTCGCACAATTCCTAAACGTTTCCTACGCACGATTCATAAGGAAACAACCATTCGGGTCGTTGAGGGGCTATATGCTCACCGACTGACACCATCAAGTCTCCGCCGTTTTTATCAAGACGAATGGCTGGTCGGTAGTGAAGCTGATCGCATTGGTTATCGCTTTAAAGGAGGGCATTCGCTTGAATTCAATCCAAGAGTTCAGCCGTTTGGTGCCGGTTCAGATCCATCAAACATTGTCGATGCCTGCTATCCGATCGGTTCTATTCAAATCCCGGCAGGTAAAGAACCGATTGTGCTCCTTCGAGATGCCGTTTCAGGCGGCGGTTATGCCACTATCGGGACTGTCATCAGTTCAGATCTTGATCTAATCGGTCAAATGCAACCCAATTACAAAGCTCAGTTTGAATCGATCACGATCGAAGCTGCACTACAAATCAGAGAAGAAACAAATTTGCGACTACAGCAACTCTATGAACATTTGATACTGTGATATCGGTGGAATATAGGTAGCTTCATCAATATCGAAACCAATAAAAAAGGCCATGCCCGCCATATGACAAGTCATGGTCTTTCTTGTGCCGACGGATATTTCTATCATCGGGCATGGTAGCCACTCTATCCTGATACAGCGTTCCGGAATCCTGTCAAACGCGTCAATCTTAGCGGTTGATGCGGAAGTAAAGCGTTAGCAAAACACCAGTACATAACATAACTAATCCAACTTCGATAACCATCCTGCTTTCTCCATTCGATCAAATCATTATTGCATCATCCGCGATAATGAACATAGATGAATATTAATTTATTATAATTGTAATGACATAAATCACTATAAAGTGATTACTTAATTTTATAGAACTCAGCGTTTCTGTTGTCAAAATCAATGGATGAGTTCCACAATGGAAATGGCGATTGTCTCATTCCTGAGAATCTTTGCACCAACATTCCCCCAACTTCTGTTTACAAGCAAGTATGGTTAGAAGCCATGTAATTATAAAAAAAAACATATGGTTATGAAGAAAATACAGTGATCAGCAACAATATAACGATTAGAAACTATATAGTTATGACAATTCGTTATGGCCGTTGAAAACCGGCTCGAACCTGCGCCACTTTCTCCCGGATCACACAGCCTTTTTCATGATCATTGACCAACCCCATCGCCTGTAAGAATGCATAAACCGTCGTTGGCCCGACAAATTTCCATCCCATCTTTTTTAGTTGCTTCGACAAAGCCACTGATTCTGGTGAAGTTGATACTGATTGCGGTTCTGGTAAGGAGGCTGGATCGGGTTCATAGCGCCAGAAAAAAGCAGCCAGAGATCCTTCCTGAGCCACCAATTCCTGTGCTCGTTTAGCATTGTTAATCACCGCCTCAATTTTTCCTCGATGGCGGATGATACTTGCATCCTGTAACAAACGCTCGATATCCTGCTCTGTAAACTCGGCCACTTGGTTAAAATCAAAATTCAGAAAAGCCCGGCGAAAATTCTCTCGTTTTGCCAGAATCGTTCGCCAACTCAAACCAGACTGAAAGCTCTCCAGACATATTTTTTCAAATAGAGTTCGGTCATCACCAACCGGGAATCCCCATTCATGATCATGGTAGTCAAGAAAGTCAGTCGTCGCGCTACACCACTGACATCGCTTCTGGCCATCAGGGCCGATATATTCATTACTCATATTCTTCTCTCAATACATCAAAAAAAACCAATAACAAATGAAAAAAATGTTCATAAGAGACATAATCTTTCATCTTCGAACCAATTAGATATATTATGTGAAATTCAAGCAAATCTATGCAAAATCTAAATAGACTTCTTAGAAATAAACAAGTTACAATTTATTAACAACTTAGATGGTGAGCGCTGTCGCAGACTCAAGATGATGTTGTCTTTTTTTAATATAAGATATCGCAGAAAGTATCAGGAAGTGTCTCAAATAACCTGCTTCTTTACTTTATTTCTGATTTTATTTCCTTACAAAGGATACGCGAATCCTGATAACCGTTTTTCCTTTTCTGGGTTTGGCCGAATAACAGCAGGTTATTTGACAACCTCTCAGGCAACATACATGGGACATTCAGACCGCGTATCTCTGAAGCCTGAGACATTACTCGGTTTGCAAACGTCCTATCGCTTCAATTCAGTCTTTAGCGCAACGGTTCAAGGCATTGTACGAACCCATCGTTCCGCAGACGAGGAACTGATTAACTGGGCGTACTTATCTTATCAGCCGGGTGACAACCTCCTGTTGAAAATTGGCCGCTTACAAACGCCCTTTTTCGCATTAAGTGATGTCCTTGATGTCGGCTATGCCTATCCTTGGGTCTCTGCACCACAGCAGATTTATAAAAGTTGGCTGTTCCCGACATATCATGGTATTGATTTGGCATGGGGTCATGCAAGCGACAATGTCGATGCTTCTCTCGAAGCTTATTTAGGGCGTTACTCAGGTACACATGACACCGATTTCGGGACGACTGAATACGATGTCAAAATCTTTGGTGGGCTGATTGCACAAATTAATATCGACGACCTGACACTCCGGATATCTCATCACCGCGGACAAGTAAACCTGAATAAAGCAGAAGTGGGTCAACTGCGAGCCGCACTAGAAAACGCAGGTTATACAAAAACCGCAGGGGCACTGGTTCAGACGCACTGGATCGACCTTGAAGAAGCAGCAATAGCCTACGAAACCATTGATTACTTTTTGCGTGCCGAGTGGACCATGATTAATCCCCGGCAAGCTTATTTAATTAAAGACATTCACAGTTATTATCTTTCCGCTGGCTACAACATTCAGCCACTGACCTTTTATGTTACATTTGCGCAAAGTCATGTCAGATATCAAGCATATGCCGATGAAGTGCCGAGCTCTGAAAATGAACTGTATCAGGCTGTTAGCATACTGAAATCCAGCAGTCAGGATAATTTAACCACATGGACGCTGGGCACTCGCTGGGATGTCCATCCCCAAATCGCACTCAAAGCAGAAGTCACCTTTTTAGATGGCAAACCGGGAGAAAACGCTTTTTTTGATTCGATTCAGAACGACTTCAACAGAAATGCAGATCTCTATCGAGTCAGCCTAGAGTGGGTGTTTTGATGAGAGGTGCGCTGCAACGACATCGCTTCTATCACATATCGAGCTTTTGGCTGGTGCTGAACTTACTGATTTTATGCCCGCTCAGTTATGCTAAACCCCAACCGAGTATTCTTGTCATTGCCAATGCAGCATCACACCTGCCAGCATTAACGCATCATGAAGTCAGACAAATCTACATGGGTGGAACACTCAGCCGCAAATATCAGGCGGTTGCTTTAAAGGTTGGCAACCCTACTCGAATACTGTTCAATACTAAAGTGATTGGTTTAACCGAAAGCCGAATTCAATCCTACTGGGCACAATTGCTGTTTACGGGACGAAGTCATCCACCACTCGAACTCTCGTCAGTCAAGGAATTACTGAACTATGTCACAACAACAAATAACGCGATCGGCTATGTACCGGCACAAGTGGGGCTCCCTCACAATATCATTGTGGTTTATCAAAAATAACCATTGGCTAGAATACAACAAAAAACAGGATTGACTTGATGTTATCAGGGATTCATAAAAAGCTGGGTATCCGGGGGAAATTTCTCTTCATCAGTACGCTGTCGATTGCACTTTGTGCATTATCGGTTTTTATGGTCTCTCTCAAAGAATACGAAGCCATCTACATTCATTCGGTTAAAAACAACCTCGAAGCTTTAATCGCAAATGTTGCCGATGATCTGCTCTTCACCTTTTCAGAAGAATCGGACAGTTTTATTCTGAAAAATAAACTCCTCACTTTCGAAAGGCATGATCATATCCTTTATGCCGATGTTTACGACGCAAACTGGAACCTGCTTGAGCGCTACTCCAAAACATCAGCCAAGCCGATACATATCATTGATAATCCTCTCTATCAGTCGCTCATTGCCCAAAAATCCCCCTTTCCTGTGACACATATTGATGATTTTCTGGTAAGTATGGATACCATTGGCAATCCGAATTTTCCGGTTGGCTATCTGGAAGTCATCCACGACTTCAAACAGCCAATTGCCAATAGCCGTCACGATCTACTCATCAAGGCAATTCCTTTGGTATTACTGATTCTCATCATTTCTTTGGTTATTTCTTGGTATATGTTCCAGCGTATCGTCACCCCTTTGATTCGCCTCTCAGCATTTACCCGGCAGGTCAAACACTCCCGAAATTATACGCTCCGGCATTCGGCTGAAGGCGTCAATGAAGTGTTGCACCTGAGCCAGGATATTAATTCAATGCTGGAAACGATCAATCAGGAACATCAACTGAACCATGAGCAGAACAAAAAGCTTCGCCAACAACAAGTCTCAATGTTTCATCTCGCCAATTACGATCATCTAACCAACTTGCCAAACCGACGGTATGTCATGGAAACACTGAAGCAATATTTACTCAGTGCGCAACAGCATCACACCGATATGGCGATTTTTTTCCTCAATGTGGACTGTTTTAAAGATATTAACGATTTGATGGGCCACACGATTGGCGATGACTTGTTACGCCATTTGAGTCTGCTCATTGCGAAAAGTCTCCGGTCAAATGACACACTCGCCCGACTCGGTGGTGATGACTTTCTGGTGGTGTTGCCCGACCTGCCGGATTCAAGTATCGCCAAACAGGTCGCACAAACGATCATCGACCAACTGAAAACACCAATTACCATCGGGCAGTGGGAAATCCAGACCAGTGTCAGTATTGGTATTGCGATGGCCAAAGCGTCTGATTTCGACATTGACACCCTGATTTCTAACGCTGTTCTTGCAATGTCTCACAGTAAAAACGTCGACAAAGGGTCATATCGTTTGTTTAAACCTCAAATGTTACGTCAGAAACGGCGCACATTGCAGATCATCAACCACATATCGACGGCAATTGAAAATCATGAGTTTTTCTTGGTTTATCAACCCAAAGTTTCTCGCCAAGGTGAGGTGATTGGATTTGAGGCCCTCATCCGTTGGAACAGCCCGGATCTGGGCATGATTGCACCTTCGGAATTTATTCCTATCGCAGAAAACGGGGGCAAAATCGGTGAAATCACCAGTTGGATGCTCTGTCAGGCAATTCATGACCTAGATGAAATTCAGTCAATCTGTACCCATCCGATCGTTGTCTCCGTCAATATTTCATCGAAAGATTTGATGTCAACTCAGCTGGAAAATGTCCTGCATCAGGCTTTAGCAACCCATCATCAAGATATTGCCCGACTTCAGTTTGAAATTACCGAGTCCAGTTATCTGGAAAAATTTGATTTGGCGAACCAATTCTTCTCTCGCATTAGGGCACTGGGCAGTTCAATTGCACTCGACGACTTCGGAACCGGCTATTCATCACTGAGCTACCTGAACCGCATTGATATCGATACATTAAAAATCGATCGTCAGTTTGTTGTGAATTCATTTAACAGCGACAAAGATGCTTCGGTTCTCAATGCCATTCTGGCGCTCGCCCAGCAGCTCGGATTACATAGTTGTTGCGAAGGTGTGGAAACAGAAAAACATGCCCGTTACCTGATAGAAAAAGGTTGCGATAGTCTACAAGGGTACTATTTCTCAGCCCCCGTACTGCTGGAAAATTTAGCGCAGGCCATCCATTCATCCATACAAAACTATTACCGGTTATTCGCCTCACTCGAGCCACACAATCACAATTGATCGTCTACAGGCCATAGCCATGCTGCCCCACGGACGCCACTCGAGTCGCCATGAACAGCCTGTCGTATCGGTGTCTGGCACTCCCGACCAAAAATAAACTCAGGCAGTAATTGAGGGACCTTGCGATAGAGACGCTGGATATTGCTCACCCCACCGGCAAAAACTACCACATCCGGATCAAGAATGTTGATGTATGCAGCCAGTGATTTGGCCAGCCGACGTTCATAATCACTCAACACCTGTCGGGCGAGCTCGTCTCCTTGTGCTGCCAGTGCATCGATCTGACTTCCGGTCAATGCCACCCCACTGCGGCTCTGATAGTCATCACACAACCCTGTGCCGGAAACATACTGCTCAATACACCCCTTTCTACCGCAGTAACAAGGTCGCTCAGCCACCAAACGACGCTCAGCTTCATCGGGCCAGGGGAGTGCATTATGTCCCCATTCTCCCCCAATACCATTGCCACCGATATGTGGCTTTCCATCAATAGTGATCCCGGAGCCACACCCCGTCCCCAAAATTAACGCCAAGACAATCCGCTGACCGGCACCAGCGCCATCCACCGCTTCAGACACCGTCATACAGTTTGCATCATTCGCAATCCTGACTTCTCGTTGTAATCGCTTGCCAAGATCATCTTGCAATGGCTGATCATTTAGCCAAACTGAGTTCGCATTTTTTACTCGACCGGTATACGGGGAAATCGTCCCCGGAATGCCCACCCCAACCGTGCCGGTCATTCCAGTCTCCGCCTCTGCGGTATGAACCAAATCCACAATCGTTTGCAGCGTCTGCGGATATGATCCCCGCGGTGTTGATACGCGTTGACGAAATAACGTTTCGCCATCATCGGCCAATGCAATCACTTCTATTTTGGTACCGCCTAAATCAATGCCAATACGCATGATATTTCCCCCTGCTTTTTAAAGGTGACGTCTCTTTTATCGTTCTTAAGTAAATCTTAAGGCTTGCTCATTACGATAGCCCAATGTTTCACCCACATGTCAGATTTTTTACGACCTGATTCATATGAGGATGTTATGAAAACAAGTCATCAAGGGCTCAAACGGGTCTATTTCGCCACCATTTATTCGATGAAAGGCCTGCGTTCGGTCTGGCTCCATGAAGCCGCCTTTCGTCAGGAGGTGATGGTCTCCATGCCACTGATCATGCTCACCTTCTGGCTCAACGTCACGTCAAGCGAGCAGATGCTCATGATTGCATCGTTGATCCTGATTTTAATCGCTGAACTGTTTAATTCTGCCGTCGAAGCCGTTGTTGACCGAATCAGCGACGAGTTCCACGAATTAAGCGGCAGGGCCAAAGATATCGGCTCTGCAGCTGTCTTTATCACCATTTTACTGACTACTTTTATCTGGACGTGGATTTTAGTATGAAAATTAATCGCACAATAACATTTTACCCGTTCTCATACACCATCATGACGTTGATCCTTTCAGCTTACTTTGCCGTGTTTCTCAATCTGCCGATTTACGCAGATTTGAAGACCATTTTCAGCAAAATGGAGACGGTTGATACCGGCTTTCTTATCTCGATCCCGATATTTTTCTTCTGCGCCTTAAATATTATCTTTGCGCTGTTTACTTGGCCGAAAATCACCAAGATCTTCTTTTCTATTCTGATCGTCACGTCAAGCATCGTCTGTTATGCGAGTTACAATTACGGTGTCATCTTTGACATCGATATGATCCGCAATATCGTGGAAACCAACACCGATGAAGCAACTTCATATCTGAGTATGAACTCGATCTTGTGGGTGACGATTCTGGGGATCATTCCAACCATTTCGCTGTGGTTGTCACCAATCCGTCCGGAACGCAGCATCCCGCGTTTGCTCGGAAAAAAGCTTCTGACGATCAGCCTATCGTTACTGGGGATCATCGTAATTGCTATGTTCTATTATCAGGACTATGCCTCTGTCGGCAGAAACAACAGCTATTTGCGCAAACTGCTCATCCCGACCTATTACGTCCACAGTCTCGACCGCTTTATCCGAGAGAATTATCTGACCGCACCGATGGACTATAAACAGATCGGTCTGGATGCCTACCAACCGGTGCCAGCTGCCAGTAATGGCAAACCGACCCTGTTTGTTTTTGTGTTAGGAGAAACAGCCAGAAGTCAGAACTATCAGCTCAACGGTTATCCGAGAGAAACCAACCCATACACTCGTCAGTCTGATGTGATTTCCTTTCAACATGTCTCATCATGCGGAACGGCAACAGCGGTGTCTGTCCCTTGTATGTTCTCGCGGCTGAATAAATCTGATTACAATGAAAGAGTGGCGTTGCATCAGGACAATGTACTGGACATTCTCAACCGCGCCGGTGTCGATGTGCTCTGGCGAGAAAATGACGGTGCAGATAAGCATGTGCCCGCCCGCCTCCGGGAAGAAAACCTTTCCCGTAGCAGCAGCGATCCATTGTGTAACGGCACAAGCTGTCTCGACATCAAACTGCTTGAAGATTTTCAGGAAAAAGTTGCCTCAATGAAAGGGAATCGCATCATTGTCCTGCACTTGATGGGCAGTCACGGCCCCACCTATTATCAGCGCTATCCCAAAGAGTTTGCAGCATTCCAGCCAGACTGCCCGAGAGCGGATATTGAAAACTGTACTCAGGCGCAGTTAATCAATACGTATGATAATACCATTCGCTATACCGATTACGTTGTCGGCCAAACCATCGACCAGTTAAAATCACTGGAAGATCGCTACAATACCGCCTTGATTTATATGTCTGATCACGGCGAATCGTTAGGGGAAGACGGGGTGTATCTGCACGGTCTGCCATATAGCATCGCACCGAAATATCAGACGCATGTACCACTGCTGCTCTGGATGTCACCGGGATTTAAGCACACCAAATCCATCAATGAAACTTGTCTGAAAACGGAGGCCCGACAAGCTCGGATCTCTCACGACTATCTCTTCGATACGTTGTTGGGTGCGCTGGATGTCACCACCCAAGCCTATCGGCCACAACAAGATGTCTTTGCCAAATGCCGTTCATCCAATCCGGCGATGGCGATAGCGCAGTTGTCGAACAAATCATCCGCTCGCTCCGAACAGAGCGTGTTTGCTGACACCCCGTGATCACAACCTGACAGCCATGGATAAAAAAAGAGCAGCGAATGCTGCTCTTATTCATTTTCATGATTGATCGCGTCAACCGCGTTATTGCAGATGGATCTGGTGTTCGGCAATCAGCATACTCAGTTGTTCATCCGCTCGCTGTTGAGCATCCTCAAACGCCTCATCCGGGATAATATCCGTCACCAGTTCATAATAACATTTCAGCTTTGGCTCTGTGCCTGAAGGGCGCACAATCACTCGGGCTCCACCATCCAATTGATACACCAACACATCACTGACCGGTAAATCGATCGATTCGGTACGTCCGTCAGCCAAATGGCGTTGCGATATCTTATAATCTTCCGTCACGATCACCTGACGTCCGGCAATCGTCTGCGGCGGATTCGTTCGCAGCGCATCACCGATCGGTGGCGTCTCCGGAGATAAGGCAATACTTTTCTGGGCAGTCACATACAGACCGTGCCGACGATAAATTGCTTCTAACCGATCCCAGACTGTTTGTCCGTCGCGCTTGAGTGCCGTACACATCTGCACAAACGCAAGGAGTGTTGATAATCCATCTTTATCCCACACTTGTGTGCCGATGGTATAACCCAGCGCTTCTTCATACGCAAATAAGAACGGCAGGTCTTCACGCTGTTGCTGCATGGCAACATTCGTCAGCCATTTAAATCCTGTCAGCGTTTTGAAATAAGTCGCACGATAATGCCGGGCAATCTTCTCCAACAAACTGGAAGAAACAATGGTATTACCGACCAGGGCTTGTTGCGTATGTCCTTTATCTAATAGGTAATCACCTAACAAGCTGCCGACCTGATCACCTGTCAACATCCGAAACTCACCTGAAGCATGACGGGCTGCAACCGCAAAGCGATCCGCATCCGGATCATTGGCACAAGCCAGATCTGCCCCCACTTGCTCCGCCAGTGCAATCACGCGATCCATTGCCCCCGGCTCTTCGGGATTCGGAAATTTGACGGTCGGGAAGC
This sequence comes from Vibrio rubrogenes, assembly GCF_059641415.1. Taxonomy (NCBI): domain Bacteria; kingdom Pseudomonadati; phylum Pseudomonadota; class Gammaproteobacteria; order Vibrionales; family Vibrionaceae; genus Vibrio; species Vibrio rubrogenes. Next base: position 139,170 of record NZ_JCARSY010000008.1, on the reverse strand, counting down.
GCCCATCCGGTTCACGCTGCTCAGCAACACTGTGGACATGTGAGAATCCGGCTTCCTGTAGCAATGCTTCAGCATAAGGAGCCCCGACACCATGCATCGCGGTATAGGCAATCGTAATATCATCTCCGCCGGTTTCCTGAGCACTTGATTGTAATAATGGGTGCTGATGTACCGCCAGCCGATAGGCCTCATAGTAATCATCACTCAGCCACACGAGCCGCTGCTCAGCTTCAGCTTCGGTCAGAGAAATTGTGTGCAGTGGCAGCTGAGCAGCTTGCTCAATCGCCTGTGCGATCCCTTGATCATGCGGTGGAATAATTTGCGCACCGTTTTCCCAGTAAACTTTAAATCCGTTATATTCCGGTGGATTATGGCTAGCTGTCACCACTACACCGGCAGCCGTATTCAGTTGACGAATCCCATAGGCAACCACCGGTGTCGGAGCGACCTGATCAGTGAGGTATACCTTAATCCCCAACGCAGCGAGCACTGATGCGGTATCGTATGCAAAATCTCTCGAATCCAAACGGCCGTCATAACCAATGATGACACCGCGTTCTTTGGCCTGATCGAGCTGCTGAATCAGATAATTACCTAATCCGGTTGCCGTTTCCTGAATGACCAGACGATTCATCCGGTTAGGGCCACAGCCGACCTTGCCACGCAGACCTGCCGTCCCAAAAGCTAAACGACCGTTAAACCGATCTTGCAGTTCTTCCTGATTCCCGGCATCAATCAATGCTTGTAATTCATCTTTTGTTGTCCGATCTGGGTCTCTTGCCAGCCAACGGGAAAATTGTTCATTCATGGGAGATACCTTTGCACTATTTTCGTTATTCACAGTGTATGATAGATCACAAATTATTTGTGAGTACGCAATCGATAAATAATAGAAATCCTTGATCTTATTTCAGTCATAATGAGAGATTGAATAAAATTTATACCTTTCAAGACAACGCTTCAAACGCAAGTGTACACTATTTTTTACAAATAACATTTAATGTAAAGATGGGTTTAATATTGCATTTATATAAAAAAAATGATTGCAACATAATATTGAACCCGATACCTTACTCAGGTTAAAGCATCCGAGGGCAGCGTTGCCTTGACAAACGTTCCCTTGACGGATGTGTCGTGATAAGAGAGGAAGAAGAACCGAATGTTTCAGACTGATGATGTAAAAATAAAACGAATTAAAGAATTACTCCCGCCGGTAGCCATTCTTGAAAAATTTCCGGCAACTGACGTTGCTTCTTCAACAACATTTAATGCCCGTAAAGCCATTCATCATATTCTGAATGACAAAGATGACCGTCTCCTTGTGATTATCGGACCATGTTCTATCCATGATCCCGAAGCCGCGATCGAATATGGCAAGCGACTGAAAAAAATGCGCGATGAGTTAAGTGACAATCTGGAAATTGTCATGCGCGTCTACTTTGAAAAGCCCCGGACAACCGTCGGCTGGAAAGGTCTCATCAATGACCCGTACATGAATGACACCTACAAGATTAATGAAGGTCTGAAAATCGGGCGAAAACTGCTGCTGGAGCTGACCAATCTTGGCATGCCGACCGCCAGTGAATTTCTGGACATGATCACACCGCAATATATCGCAGATCTGATCAGCTGGGGCGCTATCGGGGCGAGAACCACTGAATCACAGGTTCACCGTGAGCTGGCTTCTGGTTTGTCGTGTCCGGTCGGGTTTAAAAACGGCACGGATGGCAACATCAAAATTGCAGCGGATGCAATTCGCTCGGCTCGTGCATCTCACCACTTCCTATCTGTGACTAAATTTGGTCATTCTGCGATTGTTGAAACCGCCGGAAACCCAGATTGCCACATCATTTTGCGTGGTGGCAAAGAGCCGAATTACAGTGCCGAACATGTTCAGGATGTCAAAGATAAACTGACCGCAACCGATCTGCCGCAAAAAGTGATGATTGACTTCAGTCATGCGAACAGCAGTAAGCAATACCAACGTCAAATGGTTGTGGCTGAAGACGTTTCAGCACAACTTGCCAATGGTGAAGACCATATCTTCGGCGTGATGATCGAATCGCATTTGGTTGAAGGTCGTCAGGATTTAGTCGATGGACAAGCGCTGACTTATGGTCAGTCAATTACGGATGCGTGCATTGGCTGGCAGGATACGGAACAGGTGCTACGTCAACTCTCTGCAGCGGTTGAAGCCCGGCGCAAAGCAAAAGCGGATCGTGCTTAAGTGAGTGAACAAGAGTGAGTGAACAGGACAGCACCCCTGTTTGATTCAAATCCCCCCGTCTGCAAGCGGGGGGTTTTTATGGTCATAGCGAGCAGTTATCTTAGCCAGCTGATACCTCTTGCTCGATCTGCCGTATGGTTCTTCGATAGATCAGCCAGGCACACAGACCAGCCAGAATGTTGCCGATCATTGAACCGAGATAGATACCTTTCAGTTCAGCTATCTGCGCACCGATCCACAAGCAAGGAAGGAAAAATACGAACAGCCGCAACGCTGAGATCACCAACGCGGTATATGATTTCGCCAACGCATTTTGGATCGACACCATTAACATACAAATTCCCAACGGACCAAGGCTGATCGGAACAAAGATCAGATGCCATTGGAGTAATTGTTGAATCATCGCAGCATCAGCCATCCATACCACAATCGAACTCGCCAGAAAGAATACCAATACTGCAAGTGCAGTCTGAAAAATCAGTACAAATCTCACCGCAATACCGACCAGATGACGAATTTCCGTAATTTTTCGCTCACCAAGCATTCTGGCAACCATGGGCGGCATTGCCATTGTGAGCGCCAATACAGCCACCAGCGAGAAAAACTCAAACCGTGAACCAACCGCCCATGCGGCAACAGGTTCATTGCCGAACGAAGCCAGAATGTGTGTTGCCATCATCGAAGAAATTGGCGGGAGTAGCTGGCTCACCGTTGCCGGTCCCATCACCTGTGAAATCGACTTGACACTAGCCCGGATATCCAGCCCTTCCCATTCAAACGACATCCAGTGACGGGAAATCACTTTCACCGCAACCACAGCAATGCCAATCCCAAACGCACAGATAGTTGCCAACGCGGCGCCATTTATCCCTAAATCGAACGAGAAAATAAAAATCGGATCCAGAATCAAGTTCACCACACTGGTGACCATCATCATCGTCCCGGGGAGAATCGTATTCCCGTTTGCCCGACAGATACTATACAAAAAATACAAGGTTGCACCGGTCCAGGCACTGATCAGCCAGACAATCCAATATTGATCGATAATGGGGAATACTTCCGGTGTTGCGCCCAAGAGTGCCAGAATCGGATGGCGCAACAGATAGATCAGCACCGTCAGTACCGCCACACTGATACTGCCAATCGTCAGAATCAGACCACCCAACTGTTTCGCATCCTGTTGCTTGCCTGCACCGAGCACTCGGGCAATTACGGATGTAGTCGCGATTCCCAACCCGACCTGCAAACCAATGATGACCATTTGCATCGGTAGTGTGAATCCTTGGGCTGCCAGCGGTAAAACGCCCAATTGGGCAATAAAAATACTATCAACCAACTGAAATCCCATCAGAGAAAGTACACCAAAGACCATTGGCCAAGTCATGGTTAGAAGCTGGCGACCCAGTGATTGTGGAACATTTACAGTTTTCTGCATAAAAATAGAAACTCTTCTCTCGTCAGATCAAATCAAACATCATTGACACATTTCACCCGAACATCAGCACAACACAGGCACCGCATCGGGCTCGCCGTATCGCGCTTATCTTTGTTCTGCCGAGTCAAAAGGAACGCTAGTCTACTGACTCTAAGGTGATTATCAAAGTACTCTTTCCTGATCACCATCATTTCATGATTCGGTTACATTTCACCATAAACTGCTGCTTATTTGTCCAATCAGATACGAATCAGCGCTAAGTCACTAAAAATGCAAACAATTACATCTACACTGAGTAAAAAAGGAAAGGCGTGAGGGAATCATGGCAATCGAACGACTACAAACACATCAGCTTTATCATGTAGCCAAGCTGGAAAAGCTGTCCAGTAAGTCCACTAAAGATTTACCCCCTATCGATGAGATCGTCGGGCAAGAACGGGCACAAAAAGCGGTTGAATTCGCCATGTCGATTAAAGAGAAAGGGTACAATATTTACGCCATCGGCAGAAACGGACTAGGAAAACGGACGATGGTACTACGCTATCTTAACCGTCACCAACATGAGCCGGATGCCCTGTTCGACTGGTGCTACGTCGCCAATTTTACCGAAAGTCGTACCCCGAAAGTCTTAAAATTACCACGCGGGCTCGGTAATCAGTTACGGCATGATATTGAAAAGCTACTCGAAAAACTGGTGGGCGCGATTCCACTGGCATTCGATAACGAGCTGTATATCGGCCGGGCGGAACAGCTCAAAAATCAGCTCGCCACCAAGCAGCAAACCGAGTTAGAGCAAATTACCAAAGATGCAAAGGAAAAAGGCATCAGTCTGACAATCACCCCGCAAGGCGATTATCAGTTCATTGCTATGAATGGCGATGAGATGCACACCGAATCGACCTTTGAGGCATTAACCAAAGAAGAGCAAACTTACTTCAGTGAGGCCATTGACGAACTGGAAGTCAAACTGCGGAATATGGTTCGCCAACTCTCAGAATGGGAAGAAAGCTACAACGAAAAAATCAAAAAGCTTAATGATGAAGTCACTGGCGAAGTGCTTAATCACTTTATCAAAAAACTCAAAAAGGATTATTCCGGTTATCCAGAAATCAAAACCCATCTTGAAGATCTGCGCAAAGACATTATCGATAATGTCGATATCTTTCTTGAGGAAAGTAGCGAGCAAGGTGAAATAGCGGCAGCCGCGCTGGATAAAAAATTACCCCGCCGCTACAAAGTCAATGTGTTGGTGAGTCATCCGAAAGATTGCTTCCCGATTGTGGTTGAAGAGAACCCGAATTATCACTCGCTGTTCGGTTATATCGAAAACGCTACCTATAAAGGCACTGTATTTACCGACTTTTCACTGATTCGCTCGGGCAGTTTACACCGTGCCAATGGCGGAGTTCTGCTCATGGACGCGATTAAGGTATTGGAACGTCCCTACGTCTGGGACGGTCTCAAACGCGCCTTGCGTTCACGGCAGATCAGCATGACCTCGCTGGAGAGAGAGGTCACATTAAGCGGTGCGATTTCGTTGGATCCCGAACCCATTCCACTGAATGTGAAAATCATTCTGTTCGGCGATTATCGGACCTACCAACTGATGACACATTATGATCCGGAGTTCGGAGAGCTCTTCCGGGTCACTGCTGACTTTGAAGATGAAATGCCCCGCAACGCAGATTCCGAACTGCAATATGCACGGTTTATCTCCAGTTTTGTGCACGACAACAACCTCCTGCATTGTGATCGCAAAGCGATTGGTCGCATCATTGAACACAGTTCCCGCATTGCCGGGGATCAAAATAAACTGTCATTACACTCAGCGCATATCGCGAATCTGCTGCGCGAATCGAACTATGTTGCCAAACAGGCCAACGCGAATATGATTCGTCAGGGACATGTGGACGCAGCACTGCACAACCAAGAACTACGGGTCAATCGTATCCAGCATAATGTGATGGAAGGGTTTCTCAACGGTACCACTCTGATGCAGACCGAAGGGAATGCAGTCGGTCAGGTGAACGCACTGTCAGTGCTCAGTACCACCGATCATATGTTTGGCGTGCCGAATCGCATCACGGCAACCACTTGTTATGGGGAAGGCGATATTATCGATATTGAACGGAGCGTTGATCTCGGTGGCAGTATTCACTCAAAAGGCGTAATGATTCTCACCGCATACCTCCATTCGGTGCTGGGTAAGAATGCCAAACTCCCACTCACCACAACACTGACGTTTGAGCAATCCTATGGTGGTGTTGATGGTGACAGTGCCAGTATGGCGGAGTTCTGTGCCATTCTTTCTGCTTTTTCAAAACAGCCCAACCGGCAGGATATCGCGATTACCGGCTCGATGAATCAGTTTGGAGAATCACAGCCGATTGGCGGACTGAATGAGAAGATTGAGGGGTTCTTCGATGTCTGTACCATCAAAGGCCGTCACCCACAACAGGGCGTAATTATCCCCCGCTCCAATGTACACAATCTGATGTTACGCAATGATATTGTCAATGCGATTGAAAAACAGGAGTTCCATATCTGGGCAATTGATCATGTCACCGAAGCGATCGAAATCTTCACCGGCAAACCCGCCGGCACCGCGACTGAAGATGGCAGTTATCCGATCAATTCGATCTTTGGTATCGCACAGGCAAAACTGAACGCAATGCGTAAGTAAGGTAAGAAGGTAAGTAAGTGCGCTAAAGCCATCCGCCGGATTCTCCGTTCAGTTTCCGGCTGGGTGGTTACTCTCACAAGAGCAGGCCGGTCAGCCACCAATCGTTCAAACAGCCAGTTAGGTGTCGCGAATACTCGTTTGTATCATATCAATATGGCAAACTACCGGGTAAATACGATGAATTCAAACAACGATGAAGATACAAACATACTCACCAGAATGGGCCAGAGAGATTGCTGACTTATTTTATCAGTCTGTACATGCAATTGATCCTGCGGTTTATACACCTGAGCAAAAAGCAGCGTGGGCCCCGACGCCGATTAATTATGAGCTTTGGTCCGAGCGGCTCAGTCACAAACAGCCGTGGGTAGCAATCATTGACAATCATGTTGCCGGCTTTATTGAATTGGATGACGATGGTCATATTGATTGCACCTATACGCATCCGGATTTTCAGGGTATCGGTGTTGCCGCTTCACTTTATGAACAATTGCTTGTAGAGGCGACAGAAGCCGGTATCGGGCGCTTATATGTTGAGGCATCACTCATTGCTAAACCTTTCTTCGAACGTCGGGGCTTCTCTGTGATCAAGAAGAACGAAGTGCAGCGCAATGGCGAGTCTCTCATCAATTTTTCAATGGAAAAGTATCTTAACCATAATCATCAAGGCGCTTGAAAGTGAGAGTGCTTACACATTGTTGTTGTTCAATCACTGGTATTTTAAAGTAATGTAAGTGACGACATGCATACTTAAATGGTGATAAGAATATGAATGAATTTGAGAAAATGAACTCAGGCCTGGAATTTGATGCAACCAGTCCCGAATTTGCAAAATTGAGAAATGAAGCATTTGATTTACTGAAAGAAATTAATTCGAGCCAGTTTGAAGCAGGAAAACCTTACGTTGCCAAGCTGCTCAAGCATGTAGGAGAGAATACGGTGGTCTGCCCGCCATTTCTTTGTGAATATGGAAAAAGCATCTCTATCGGTAGCAATACCTACATCAATATGGGTGCAACAATGCTGGATAATGCACCGATCAAAATCGGCAACCATGTGTTAATCGGCCCCAATGCACAATTTTATACCCCGACCCATTCATTAGATCATCAACAGCGTAAAAATTGGGAATTTCAGTGTTTACCGATCATCGTCGAAGATGATGTCTGGATCGGAGGAAATGTCGTGATTTGCCAAGGCGTCACGATCGGTGCACGCTCGGTTGTCGCAGCAGGCGCAGTGGTGACCAAAGATGTTGCACCGGACACCTTAGTGGGTGGCGTACCGGCTCAATTCATCAAATCGATCAACTAGATAGAAATAATAGGTAAATTGAGGATGTTTGAATTAGATCATCTAATGATAGAAGTCGATGACCCGCAACACACAGCAAACCATGTAGCGGAAACACTTGGATTACCTCTGGCGTGGCCTTTGACGGAAAAGGATGAATACACCAGCATTGGTGTTAATTTTGGTGATATCAATATAGAGTTCATCCGCTTTCGGGTTCGGTTTGGCATTCCAGATCAAAAGTTCAACGGATTGAGTGGCGTTGCGTTCAAAACTGAAGCGCCTTTAGATGTGGTTACCAAGAAGCTACATCTCTCGGGCTTAAATTATCGCATTGGCGAGACATGTGAAGCACACACCACGCTGCCAATCGAAGAAAATCAGTTATTCCCAACGGTTTTTGTGGTCAAATATCATTTTGACACAAACGGCTGGCTCCAACGTCTGCAGAAAGATTTTACCGAATGTCAGGGTGGAAAATTTCATATAGGCCACCTTAAATCGTTCTCTATTCAATCCCCACAACCAGATCATGTCATGAATCTGTTGCCAATTCACTTTGGAGATAGTAACCAAATCACCTTTGAATCACTCAATCATGAAGAGAGAGTCATTGCTGATTTGATCGAGAATTTAGAGATCGTCATAACACCGGCGACTCAGTCACTTTAAGTACACAATTAGATAAGGATATATCACATGAAAACCATTGGCTTATTGGGAGGAATGAGTTGGGAATCAACACTGAGCTATTACAAGGCAATCAACGAATCAGTACAAAATAGATTGGGCGGCCTACATTCAGCTAAAATCTGTTTATACAGTGTTGATTTTGAAGAAATAGAAAAGTTACAACACCAAGGCAAGTGGGCCGAAACGGCTGAAATACTGTCTGACTCGGCCAAATCTGTCGAATCAGGCGGTGCTGATTTCTTGTTGATTTGTACCAACACCATGCACAAAGTTGCCCCGCAAATTGAATCATCAATCTCGATTCCCATTCTCCATATTGCAGATGCCACTGCAGAGCAATTACTCGCCGACGGTATTCAAAAAGTTGGACTGCTCGGAACTCGATTCACAATGGAACAAGACTTCTACAAAAACCGTTTAACAGAAAAATTCGGGATTGAAGTGATTGTGCCAAATTCAGATCAACAAACCATCATTCATAACATCATTTATCAAGAGCTGTGTCTGGGCGTAATACGTGATGATTCCCGGGCACAATATTTAGACATCATCCAAAGTTTATCTGTGCAGGGGGCTGAGGCGGTTATTCTCGGATGTACCGAAATCGCATTACTCGTAAAACAAGAACATACGGATGTGACCCTATACGACACCACGGCTATACATGCAGAAGCCGCGGTTTTGCTTGCTTTAAAAAATAGTTGATCAATATAACGAGGGAGAAAATATGAATTCTATCGATCTATACCCGACTTCTTTTTGGGGTATTTTGGTTATGCTGCTCACATGGCTTATTCAAGGGCTAGTTGCAGCAACCACAAAAGCATCGCAGAAAGACGCAATTCCCGGGAAAATTGATCAATCACTGAGCCATGACTCTTTTGTTTTCAGGTCTCACCGTACTTTTATGAACTCGCTGGAAAATCTCCCGCTCATGTTGGGGACATCGTTTTTAGCCATACTGGTGGGCGCGAATGTATTTTGGACGGGGGTTTTTATCTGGGTTTTTACCGGATCAAGAATTGTACATATGGCCTTGTATTATGGCATTGCCACAGAGGTCAATCCTAGCCCGCGGTCCTATTTCTTTTTACTCGGTCTGTTATCCAATATTTGTTTACTGGTTTTATGTGCTCTCACACTTGTCTGACAAGGATGAGTATGAGGTGTGACTTATATAGGTAACGCATTCGCCCCAAGCCATATATGATATCCCTAAGCCATGTTTGAGGAGAGAAAATGAACACACCTCGGGTATTAAAATCGCAGGTAACTGATGTCAGTTTTGGTACAAACGTGACGATTATCGAACCTTCAAATATCTATGGATGTGAACTGAAAGATGATGTATTTGTCGGCCCTTTTGTCGAAATCCAGAAAAATACCGTGATCGGTGCCCGAACAAAAATCCAATCTCATACATTTATTTGTGAATATGTCACCATCGGCAATGACTGTTTTGTTGGACATGGTGTTATGTTTGCAAATGATTTATTCAAAAATGGTAAACCCGATCCAAATCCAGATCATTGGGGACGAACTTTTATCGCGGATAATGTAATCATTGGCTCTAACGCGACAATTCTTGCGATTCATATCTGTGAAGGGACGGTGATTGGTGCCGGTAGTGTTGTGACTAAAGATATCCATGAAAAAGGCATATACGCAGGTAATCCAGCCAGAAAAATAAGAGACCTTCCATAAATCCTAAAATATATGCCATGCAATAGGGATATTGGTTTAAGCCTCACATCAATGAACAACGCTTGGCCAATACGATTTAGATTTGAAATCGATAATCTGCGTAAGAGACTATCGTGTCAATCCATAAGATTTAGTTCGCTTTATTCCAAATAATGTATCTGCATAACACAAAACAACATCTGAACCTTGAGTCACACTGCCCTCAAGGTTCAGATTCAAGATGATGAAACACATCATCTTGACTGATACAACATTATTCAGAAACAAATGTCATCACTGACCAAGGGTCTGCGTAAGCGGTAAAGCGATTGTTGCTCACTGCATATTTGCCGCCATAAGTCACATTCTTAGACGCAGAAGTGACATATTTTGTCATTGAACCAACAGTGCCATTTTGCAATGTAAAATTCAGCTCCTTATGAGAGTTGGTTCTGTTGACAACCGCAACGACCAGTTTGCCAGAACTGTTTTTATAAGCAGAAACATAGACATTACTTTCTGGTACTTCAGTTGCAGCAATACGCATATCACCCGGGCGAATGAATTTTGAGTATTGTGCCATCACATAACCACGTTTACTGATATTACCATCTTCAGTTAACAAGCCGTAACTACGACGAATATACCACCAGATATAAGCACTATAGTTTGCAACCATACTTTGATGCAATTCTAAACCAACATCCATGGCTTTGTTCCAGTCATTTGCATCTTCATTATCGGTATAGTGCTCCGTCATCCAAAGCTTTTTACCTTTTTGCAATGCCAGCGGATAATTTTTTGGTTGTACGCCATATAAGTGACCACCGATAATATCGACATGACTACTTGCTACAGAGTCATTTAAAATTGGATCGGAAAGAGCAGGGTTAAAGCCTAATGATTCAGGCGCTAAAATTTTAAGTGAAGAGTCCAGACGCCATCCTTGATCATTTAAATAATCGACAAAATCTGCACCTGACCAATCGCAAGACTCATAATTTGGGTGCCAGTCCGGTTCATTCTGTATCGACAACGCATAAATTGGTGCATTTTTACCGGCCATATAACGCGTAAAATCCATTAAATGGTTGGTATATCCCCAATAATGATCTTTTTTAAGCTTACCACCATTATTTACGTCGTTATTGGTCTTCATATAAGCAGGCGGTGACCAAGGCGTTGCCAATAATTTGGCACCGTAAGAGTAAGCTACTTGAGCCATTGGTACTTGTCTGTACCATTGATTTGAATCAGGATCGATTCGCATCCGCATGATGGATAAACCCATTTGGCCATCGCCATTACCAAATGCTACAGTCGCTTGAGCTTGTGTTAAATCGTTAATCCATCCCGGTGCATTCATTCCACCAAAACCATCAATTTCTTGATATTCAGCATTAAAATTGACATATACAGAACCGGCAAAGGCATTTAAACTCATCGAACCGAGAAAAAAAGCCGTTGAAATCCCTAGTAATTTTTTCATCTCCATATTTACCCAACCTTGTTTGTTAGTGTTAAATATTGTATGGCAGGTATCGCTGCCAATTGATTTACTCAACCACACAAAAACGTCTGGTTAAATAAAATTAACGAGAACAACCTAATAACGAACACAACTTAAAAACACATCCCAATATTTCTATATTAGGTGGTTCTGTTAACTATGCCATTCAATACAATATATGTAACCTACAAAAATCAAAATATATGACTAATGCCAAGTAATTACACTGTGTTAAATATATTTAATTCAATAAATAAGATGTTTATTGTGACGTTCGCCATGCTGATTTAAAATATTAGAATAATTCATTAAACAACTTTATTTAGATATCAACCTATTGAAAAATATACCATTTAATATATTTAATGAAAAAAGATAACACCAAAATTAATTATGATAATACAATATAAAAAATTATATCATAAAATTCAAAACAACATTTTTATTTGATTTAAAACTATTTTTCTCTTCAGTCACTCGCTAGAGCGCAAGTCTTGAAAGGATACAAGACTCTGCGCATTTTTTGAGAACGGGTTCAGGGAAAGAAAAAGAGAGCATTAATCCTGCCGGGAGTGCTCTCTTGGATGTTTTATCCTTTCCGGTTATTTACCGTTGATTGACCGGCAACAATGGTGGGATTTTTGGTAATTGCAGTGCGTTATCGATATCTGCCGGTGTCATTTTAAACGCATCCGGAAAATGTTCGCGGCTCGTTCGTCTAAGCGGCTCTGTAGAACGCCAGGTATAGAGGCATCGTTGGCATTGATATACCGTCCATACATCGGGGACCGGTGACTGGGCTAGTGACATTATCTCTTCATGGGCACAGCGTGGACAAATCATAGTTTACCTTCCTTTGCTTCATGGAGCATACGCGTTAATTTGGAGACCCACTCTTTCGTCTCAGGTAGATCTTTGACAGGCATACTGTAGTTGCCTCGATTATCCGGAGCGACTGGCGTTGTAGCATCGATAATCAACTTATCCGTGATGCCCGCCGGGGATGAACCGGGATCCAGTTCGAGTACCGACATATTGTTTAGTTGAACTAAGTCACCTGCCGGGTTGACTTTCGATGACATTGCCCACATCACTTGTTTTAAATCGAAAGGATCAACATCTTCATCGACCATAATGACCATTTTGACATAGCCAAGGCCATGCGGTGTGGTCATGGCACGCATCCCGACCGCTCTGGCAAACCCGCCGAAACGTTTCTTCGTCGAGATAATCACCAGTAAACCATGGGTGTACATGGCATTCACCGCCTGTACCTCAGGAAACTCGGCTTTGAGTTGTTGATACAAAGGAACACATGTTGCAGGCCCAATCAGATAGTCAACTTCGGTCCACGGCATACCAAGATATAAGGATTCGAAAATTGGATTGCTCCGGTAAGATACCTTATCAATTCTGACCACGGTCATTCTCCGGCCACCAGAGTAGTGCCCGGTAAACTCACCGAATGGCCCCTCGATCTCACGGACACCACACTCAATCACCCCTTCGAGCACGACTTCTGATCCCCAAGGCACATCAAATCCGGTCAACGGTGCTTTCACAATCGGATAAGGCGTTTCTCTGAGAGCCCCCGCCATATCGTATTCAGACTGGTCATATTTGAGTGGTGTTGCCCCCATCAGAGTGATAATCGGATCATTACCGAGTACGATCGCCACTGGCAGGTCCTCTCCCCTCTCCTCGGCTTTATGCAAATGAATCGCAATGTCATGCATCGGAATCGGCTGCAAACCTAACTTTCTTTTGCCTTTGACTTCCAGCCGATAAATCCCGACATTCTGCTTGTCGAAATTTTCCGGATCCGTCGGATCCCGGGAAACGGTACACGCCTTGTCGAGATAGAATCCACCATCCCCATCGTTGAGCCGGAAAAGAGGCAGAATATCAAACAAATTGATCGCTTCGCCTTCAACGGTATTTTCTGCCCAAGGTGGGTTGTCCCGATACACAGGTGCCACCGGGAAATTGTCCCAGCGACGAATAAATTCGTCGATCTGTTCTTTCACGGGCGTATTCGGTGGCAGCCCAATCGAGATCGCATGATTTGGCCACGATCCAACGGTATTCATCGCCACTCTGGCATTGGTAAATCCCTCGATATTATCGAACCAAAGCGCCGGAGCACCGTCACCGATTCTTCCGGCCGCATTGGCCGCAGCGGCAATATCTGGCTCCGCCTTGACCTGCTCGGTGATCCTCAGCAGTTGGCCTTGCGCTTCTAACGCATCTAAATAACTTCTTAAATCATCAAAAATCATCAACGATTTCCTCATCATGTCTATTGGTTCTTTGAGAAAGACCTTGCCAGCGTTTCGCAAACGGAGCATCCAGACCAAACTGGTCCAGCACTCTCGTCACAATATGCTGTTTAATATCCTCGACCGACTCAGGTCGGTTGTACCATGCAGGCATAGGGGGCACCATAGCGACACCTATTTTGGCAAGCGCCAGCATATTCTCTAAGTGAATAGGATTGAGCGGCATTTCCCGGGGAACAAGAACTAATCGACGTTGCTCTTTTAAGATCACATCAGCGGCCCGGCCAATTAAACCATCAGCGTATCCGGAGCGAATACCGGCTAAAGTCTTCATACTGCAAGGAATAATGATCATACCGTCTGTTCTGAATGAACCGGATGAAATCGCAGCCGCCTGATCCGCGGAATGATACGTGACATCAGCCAGAAGGCTTACTTCTCTGGCCGTCATCGAGGTTTCGAGTTCAATGGTCGTTTTTGCCCAACGCGACATCACAAAATGTGTTTCTACATCCGGGATTTGCTGTAAAGCCTGCAACAACGTGACAGCCAAAGGTGCCCCGGTAGCACCCGTCATTCCAACAATTAGCCTCATACACCCTCAAAATTGTGATTGAATATATTGTTCGTATACGAACAATTTGATTAAACTAAATCTTATATGTCCAAAAAGCAATCTTAAAATTTCAAATCAGCGATACCTAAGTTCCCTTGAGATAACTTGGGTATATAATTAACAACATACGTAATTAATGGATATTTTGAATGACACAGCGCACCCCTTTCTTTATCAAGATCAAGGATGATCTGAACAGATGACTGACACATTAGATTCGGTTGTATTTCACTTAATGCGGAAACTATTTCAAGAACATACGTCTTGTTGGCAAGAAGCATTACCACACGTGACGAAACCACAGTTTTCTGTGCTACATGCGATCGCCCAATCTCCGGGGATTGAACAAGTTGATCTGGTGGAAGCCGCCATTACCACTAAAGCAACATTGGCAGAATTACTGGGAAGAATGGAAAAACGGGGGTTGATTAACCGACAACATGGCACCCAAGACAAAAGACGCCGTTTTGTCTATTTAACCGCTGAAGGGGAAAAACTTTACTATGCTTCAATGGAAGTCGTTCAATCGCTCGATATGAAATTTCTCAGGCGCATCTCAGCTGCGGATCATCAACAATTGTTGCGAATTCTGAACACATTATCCGTCAGCAGTTAATCGCTCGCTCCCAAAATGTCAAAAGCACCGACAATGTGTCAGTGCTTTTGTATTCTCGCTTCTTACGAAGTATCAGCCCCCGGCAACCCACTGACGCTTGGTTTTGATACTGGAAATCAGCATATAGAAACAGGTACTGAGTGAAATCACAAACAGATAGCCCAGTAATCCCTGATTACCTTGCATAAACCAGTTCGCCATCATTGGCCCCAATACAGAACCGACACTGTAGCTAAACAACATCACCTGAGTTGCTGACACAATGTAGTTAGCGTCCAGCTTGTCACATCCCAGATTGATCGCAATCGGATAAAGTGCAAATGTCGCAACACCCAGCAGAAATAACCCGAACACCAACGTACTCATGCCAGTGTAAAGGACCGGCAAAACTGATGCGCCAGCGCCAATCAGACAAAACATTGCCATCAGGAGTTTACGCCCCAGAAATTTTGACAACCAAGGAATCATCGGCTGCACGGCCATTGCTCCAAGGATAACCAGTGCAAGTAGACTGCCAAGATGTGTGGTCGGAATACCACGATTGGCGAGCTCAACCGGCATCAAACCATAAATCGCGCCCAACAACAGCCCTGAAACCAAGCAGCCGATCAAGGCGGCATGACTAAGCTTCGTCATCTGCTTCCAAGACAAACTTGTTGCTTGCTGTGCCGGCGGTTGATCCGTTTTCCCATAAATCAGTACTACAGAAGCCAATACTAACAGCACAATAATGATCGTAAACGGTATTACATCAGAAACGCCGAAACCGATCCCAAGCTGACCAATCGCAGTCCCGCCGTATAAAGCCACCATATAAATACCTAAACGCTTCGCTCGCCGGGATGCATCACCATGTAGCAACCAAGATTCGACGACGACAAAGACACCGGCAACCGCAATACCAGCCACAAAGCGGGCGGCAAGCCAGACCGAGGCATAAGGCAGCAATGGTAACACTACAATCGAAAGGAGTAAGATAACCAGACACCAGATGAATGCCAACCGATGTCCGACACGGTTGACAAAAAGTTCCATCATAATCGCTCCCAGCAATAAACCTGCATAAAAAACACTGGCAAGCCAGCTCGCAAGCGATTCATCGAGCTCATAATGCGTCAGAGTGAGTGGGATCAGGCTCATAAGATAACCGGACGCAATAGCATACAATGCCAAAGCGATCACTGGCACCGCAATGCGCTGAGTAGCAACAGGGGAAGTATTCAACCGAATAGCCTCAAAATAGATAGAACGACAGAAATAGGAGATTTTTCGCGGCGAATATCGCGCTAACTCATGAAAAGATAAAATGAAAAATTGTAGTCTTAACGATTAATAATTTTTATCAAACAGATATACAGACATTTTTCATTAACAAAACGGAGGGAATTAGTTAAAAATACTAACTAAATGGTTTCGTTTGGTATTTACTAGCATAAAAACCATCACGGTAAAAATTATCTTTTATAAAAACCGACAGATCAATCGCCTTTCAATCCGGCTTGCAAACGATCAATCAGTTGCCGGACCAATATATTCACCATGTCAGAAATCTGGGTCAGATGCTCCGGCTTGGCCTGATCGATATGAATGCCACAACTGACCGAAACAACACAATTGAGTGCAGAAGCGATCACCTGAGCCATACGATGCGCAAGCAGATCTTCTTTGTGGCCTAAAACACACAGAACCGACGTTGATGCACTCACCTTCGAGGCATCTTGCAAGCTTGCCCGCGGTTGTGCCAAGGCGACAGCCCCGATATGCGCAGCATCACCGCCATGGATAGTCACGAGTAAATCCCGCCCCACAATAACCGCAACTAATTCAATCACAATACCGGCAGACTCCAGCTCTAACTGTACGATATGACCTGACGGATATGGCGTCATACATTTCTCCCTATTTTCAGTGATTGACTCTTGTTGCCAATGTATTTCTCTGTCACCGACCACTGTACTGACGAGCCTGATGATATCAATCAGACGCAAATTGTCAGTATTTTCGTGCGGTTTGCATCGTAGTGACAATTGTGCAACGTGTAAAGCCTTATCATTTGTATCGACGGACGTCATTATGGACTGATCGTTCTTATGAACTGATCGTTTTTATAGACACAGTTTTTTATAATCACTGGTTTTCTAAACACAGCTTTTCTAAACGCAGAAAGTGACGCCAGAGGTGATGAAAAATAAACCACGATTCGGGAGAGAGTATTTGTTTTGTTGTGAAGATGTTACTCTGACAATCAAGAGACACAACCTAAGCAACTCAGATTGATTCCGTCAGTTCAATCAATCCGTTCAATCAATACCCGATGGAGGCGTAGTGATTAATAGAACAAAGACAAAACTGGACATCAATATCGGTAGCGAACATCTGGTTATCCAGCAACGTTATGAAGCATTAAGTGCCTTCAATGATCTGCTCATTGCGATCTGGTTTCTGATCGGCAGCTTCTTTTTCTTAAGTAATTCGTTAGTTGAAAGCGGTACTTGGCTCTTTATTGTCGGCAGTGCTCAGCTCCTGATCAAACCATTTATCAAACTGACCAGTCTGGTTCATCTGTATCGTATTCAAAATCGCTGCAAGGATTAATCCACAACGGTAGAATGACATCGGCTCCCACGTATACACCTTATACACGTGAGAGCCGATGACTCAGGATGAACAATAAGCAAGTGACGAGCGTTATTTCTCTTGGTGCTTATCATTGCCAGTATCAGGGTTTTCTCCAACAACACCCTGACTCATTTCAGGCTCTTCTCCCATCATCTCTTGATCAGTCTTCGGTGCTTGACCATTATCCATTGTCTGAACACCGTCCATTGTTGCCGGATCGGCAGGCACTTGACCCGCATCCATTGTTGCAGAATCCGTTTGCTCACTGCTGGTCGTGGTTTTTTCAGTGGTTGCATTATTATCGTTACATGCCGTTAGGCCAAAAGCAATTGCGGTTGTCAGCAGCATCATGGCAATCGGGTTTGATAGTTTAGACATACTTCTCTCCTGTTTCTCGAACGGCAAATGCGTTCACACATTAAATCAACTGGGGCCAGTGTAATGAATTACGCAGAGAAGATTTCAAATTTCAGGTCAAGAGTTCGTGCTAATTGTGTAAGAAATCAAACCTTTCCCTGACTTGAAAAACAAACTGTGCAGCAAACAACAGATCAAGAGATCGAAAAGCAGCTATATTGATCATTCGTGAATCCCATCATAAAAAATCAAACAAATAGGTAAAATCATGCAATGTCAGCCCCCGGAAGTTTCCGCACCATACCAACAGCTCATCACTCGCTTATCCTCTCGGCTTGCTCCTCAATGTATTATCACTCAACCGGAACAACGGTTAGCTTACGGCACCGATGCCAGTTTTTACCGCCTGATTCCGCAAGTAGTTTTACGATTGAAAAATATCGATGAGGTGATTTTTACCCTCCACGTTTGCCATGAACTCGATATTCATCTGACATTCCGGGCAGCCGGTACCAGCCTGTCCGGTCAAGCCGTTTCAGACTCAGTGCTGGTTACCCTGAGCGACGACTGGCGTAACTATCAGATTTCAGATCAGGGTCATAAGATCAGCTTACAACCCGGCGTGATCGGTGCGGATGCCAATCGCTATCTGGCACCCTATCAACGCAAAATCGGACCGGATCCCGCCTCCATCAACGCATGTAAAATCGGGGGGATCGCTGCCAACAATTCCAGCGGGATGTGCTGTGGCACGGCACAGAACTCATATCAGACCGTCGCAGATATCCACATTATTTTTGCGAACGGGAGTGAACTCAATACCGCCGATCCCGAGAGCGTTCAGGCATTCAAACAACATAATTCAGCCCTGATCCGCGGGATTGAAACGCTCTGCGAGCAAACACGAGCAAACCAGCAACTGACTGATTTGATTCGGCATAAATACCGCCTGAAAAATACCACCGGCTATGCCCTCAATGCCCTGATTGACTATTCCGATCCGATTGAAGTGATCAAGCATTTGATGATCGGCTCCGAGGGAACGCTGGGATTTATTGCCGAGATCACCTACCACACTGTGGCGGAACATCCGTTTAAAGCTTCAGCGCTGCTGGTCTTTGCCGACATAGAGCAAGCCAGTCAGGCCGTCACGACACTCAAGGAAACCCCTGTTGCTGCCGTGGAAATGATGGATGGCCGTTCACTCCGGGCGATTGCCGATAAACCGGGAATGCCGGATTTCATCGCCACACTGGATCAACATGCGACCGCGTTACTGATTGAGTCTCATAGCCAAAGTGAACAGCAACTCACGATGCAATGTGATCAGATTATGCAGCAACTCGCGACTTATCCGATTCTGGAATCCGTCCCATTTACCTCAGATCAACAGACTGTGACAACGCTATGGGGAATTCGTAAAGGCCTTTTCCCGGCAGTTGGTGCGGTGCGTGAAACCGGAACAACGGTCATTATTGAAGATGTTGCCTTTCCGATTGAACATCTGGCCGGTGGTGTACGTGATTTGCAAACGCTATTTAACAAGCATCACTATGATGAGGCGATTATTTTCGGTCATGCACTGGAAGGTAATCTACATTTTGTCTTTACACAGGGGTTTGAAGAGCCGGAGGAAGTTGAACGTTATCGCGCGTTTATGGATGATGTCGCACAACTGGTCGCGGTGAAGTACGGCGGCTCACTGAAAGCAGAACATGGCACCGGGAGAAATATGGCTCCCTATGTTGAACTGGAGTGGGGAGCATCAGGTTATGCCCTGATGCAACAGATAAAGCAACTATTTGATCCCAATGGCAGGCTCAATCCCGGGGTGATTCTCAATCCGGATCCACAGGCGCATGTTCAACATCTCAAACCGATGCCACCAGCCGATCCATTAGTTGATCGCTGTATTGAATGTGGCTTTTGCGAGGCAGTCTGCCCGTCCCGCACACTAACACTTTCTCCGCGTCAACGGATTGTACTGTACCGGGAATTGCAACATCGTCGTACCCTTGAAGCCAGCGCAGACATTCAAGCATTAGAACAAGCATTTGAATATCAGGGAATCGATACTTGTGCCGCAACAGGCTTATGTGCGACACGTTGTCCGGTCGGCATTAATACCGGTGATTTAGTCAAACAGCTGAGAACCGAGAAATATCGACGCTATGATACAATTGCCCGCTGGACTGCGAACCATTTCGCCACTACAACGCAACTGGCCAGAACCGGTCTCAAACTCAATGCATCGGCAACACGTCTGCTCGGACCGGAGCGAATGCAGCACTGGAATCAGCGATTACGTCACCATGTAAAAATACCGAAGTGGTTACCGGAAATCCCGACGCCAAATCGTGATGCCATTGCCAAACACCGCGAGAGCCCAGCCAAGAATAAGGTCGTCTATTTTCCCTCCTGCGCAAGTCGGGCCATGGGAACCACCCCACAAGGCATGGATCAGCGCTCACTCACTGAAGTCACGCGCCGGTTACTGAATAAAGCAGGATTTGAAGTCATCATCCCTGACCATTTAAACGAACAGTGCTGCGGGATGCCTTATGACAGCAAAGGGATGACGTCACACGCACAATACAAAGCACAGCAGTTAGAACAGACTTTACTCGACGCCTCAGAACAGGGTCAATATCCGATTCTGATGGACACCAGCCCGTGTGTGCAGCGGCTGAAAACCGAGCTGAGTACGACGATGCAGCTCTACGAGCCGGCGGAATTTGTCAGTCGCTATCTGTTGGAATCACTGACAATTACCCCGACAGAAGAAACCATTATGCTCCACATTACCTGTAGTGCCCGAAAGATGGGATTGGAAGGCGTAATGCTAAAACTGGCTCAAGCCTGTGCCCGTAAGGTCATCGTCCCGGAACATATTCAGTGTTGTGGCTGGGCCGGAGATAAAGGCTTCACCACACCGGAGTTGAATCAGGCTGCATTACAACCGTTGAAAAATCAGATCCCGCCGGATTGTAAACGCGGTTTCAGTCATAGCCTGACCTGTGAGATTGGTCTTTCACACCACAGCGGTATTCCATATCAATCGATTCTGTATCTGGTAGATGAAGTGTCCGGTAAGTGCAGTGCTTGAAAAACAACAGCCCGATTTACAATGTAAATCAGGCTGTTTTGCATCAACACTCACAGACTACGATTCTAATTTATAATAAACCGTCGCCAATGGCGGTATCCGTAACAACAACGAATGCGCTAATCCCTGACTCTCCACCGGTTCAGTTGTCGCGGTACTGACCACCGTGTAACCACTGCCGTAATATTCATCATCATCCGAATTAAAAATCAGATGGTAATTACCCTGCACCGGCATGCCCAAACGGAATTCATCATGAGGCACCGGAGTAAAGTTACTGATGATGAGAATTCGCTCGCCGGATTCACAAATTCGCTCATGTGCCAGAATGCTGATATCGGCAGCATCAGCGAGACGCCATTCGAACCCTTCCGGCACCGAATCCCATTGATGTAATGCTTTTTCCTGTCGATACAGAGCATTCAAATCCTGTGTCAGCTTCAGCACGCCCTGATGACGTTCATATTCCAACAAAAACCATTGCAGCTGGCTTTCATGTTGCCACTCTCCGGTTTGGCCGAATTCTGCGCCCATAAAGTTGAGCTTCTTACCGGGCTGACCATACATATAACCAAGATAGGCTCTGAGATTGGCGGTCTGTTGCCACTCATCCCCCGGCATTTTGTTGTGTAGCGAGCGCTTGCCATAAACCACTTCATCGTGAGAAAGCGACAAAATATAGTTTTCGCTGAACGCATACAGCAGCGGGAATGTCACCACATTATGGTGGTATTTTCGGTGTACCGGGTCGTGCTGAATATACTCAAGACTGTCGTGCATCCAGCCCATATTCCATTTAAAACCGAATCCCAACCCACCGAGAAATGTCGGCATTGAAACTCCGGGAAACGCGGTCGACTCTTCAGCGATGGTCATGGCATTCGGGAAATGTTTATACACTTCCTCATTCATCCATTTTAATGTCGCGATGGCATCATAGTTCTCTCGTCCCCCGTCAACATTCGGGATCCATTGATCATGGCTGCGTGAATAATCGAGGTAGAGCATGGAAGCCACAGCATCAACCCGAATGCCGTCAATGTGGAATCGATCAAACCAGTACAACGCATTGGAGACCAGAAAGCGACGCACATGTTCACGTCCCATATCATAGATATAAGAGTTCCAATCCTGATGCCAGCCGCGACGCGGATCCGGATCGTGATAGAGCGGTGTACCGTCAAAATTATTCAGGCCATGTCCGTCGGCCGGGAAATGGGCCGGTACCCAATCCAAGACCACACCGATATTCGCCTGATGACACTGATCGACAAAATACTTGAAGTCATCCGGTGAACCATAACGGCTGGTAGGTGCAAATAGGCCAATCGGCTGATACCCCCACGACCCATAAAAAGGATGCTCGGCAACCGGCATCAGTTCAACATGGGTATACCCCATATCGATCAGATAAGGCACCAGCAGATCAGCCAACTCCCGATAATTGAGAAACTCCCCGTCGGGGCCAAGCTTCCATGAGCCGACGTGCAGCTCATAAAATGACAATGCTTCTTTGCGTTTTTCTGTGACTGGCCGGTTTTGCCAAGCCTCATCCTGCCAGACATAACGTGCATGATCATAAGTGACAGAAGACAATGATGGGAACTGTTCAGCGTAGAAGCCCCATGGATCGGCTTTATGGGGTAACCCTTCGCCATTCGGGCCTTTGATCTCAAATTTGTACTGCGTGCCTTCGGTCATTTCCGGGATAAAAATTCCCCAGATACCATAATCAAGCCGCTGCATCGGGTGACGACGTCCATCCCATTGATTAAAGTTACCAATGAGAGAGCATGATGAAGCGTGAGGCGCATAGACTAAAAAACGAATCCCCTCGATCTGCTTACCGCCCCGTTCCAGTGTGATGAACTGCGCGCCAAGATGACGATACATTTCGATCGGGGTGTGCAAATCATCATATTCAGCATAGATAGCATGATACTGATACGGATCATCGAGGATCTGCTCTCCGCCTTTCCAGCGCACTAACAAGCGGTAATGGGTCAGACGTAACCCCATGTCCGACTGCAAAATAAAACCACCCCCCTCTTCTGGCGACATTTCGATCGGGTCTTGTTCATCGAGCAACACGAAGACCTGAAGCGCTCCGGGCATCCATACCCTGAGAACACCTTGCTCGGGAGAGATAAATGGCCCTAAAAAGGCAAATGGATCAGCAAATGAAGCCTGTGCCAATTTCTGATAAGTCTGCTGCTTTTTTGTCAGCTTCTGCTTCTGAACGGTTTTCAATATCCTTACTCCTAACCTAACAAACATGTCTGTTTACCCGTAAGCAGACCTAACCCTATTTTGACACGGTCAAATCTCCGGATACCATCGAACTGTTGATAAAACAACCCAATCTGCAGTTTACAAAACAACCCGATGCGATTGAGTGACTGCAATTCAATTTATGGATGACACACCTACCGCAACCTAACGCTGATGTGTTCTCATCGCTGAAATTCGTGCTGCCAAATGTTGTATCGAGGGCCGTGAAAATAATGTTTCTAACGGTTCACTAAGCTTACGCCGCCAATTGGGATATTCCTCAACCGTTCCCGGAATATTGACAGGGTTATCCATTTGTAACCAGTCTTCCAGTTGAATACTCATCAATGCTGATGCACCGGCAGCCATATGTAAATGCATCGCCTCACACAGTTCTTCACTCATCGGGACGGTCATCGCATCCCGTCCGACACTTTCAGGCAACAAACCATGCCAAGCGATCGAATCCAAAATCGCCTGTTTCTGATGTAAGCGGACATCCATTCTGAATTTAAATTGTGCCTCATCCGGGTAAAGCCCGATGTTATGCCCCATTTGCAGATCGAGACAATGCCAAAACCCTCGTAGCGTGGGCATATCATGGGTACATAATGCGGACATCGACTGAGCGGTATAATGTGCCGGAGAAAAATATCCCCCGTCTTCAGCCGTTTGAAAAAAGAAAATCTTATAGGAATAAATGCCGGCATCCGCTAACAGAGCAACAATCTCTTTCGGGACGGTCCCTAAATCTTCGCCAATGATACTACATTGATGGCGATGAGATTCTAGCGCTAAAATGGCCAGCAATTCATGAACGCGATAATAAAGATAAGCCCCTTGAGTCGCGTTTTCTCCCCGGGGAATCCACCAGAGTCGCAACAGCCCGAGAATGTGGTCAATCCGCAAAGCACCACAATATTTCATATTGGCGCGCAGAAGCTGAATAAAGGGTTCATAGGCCTGATGTCTCAGCGTCAGTGGATTCAGAGGGGGCAATCCCCAGTTCTGCCCGAGTGGTCCCAGTTCATCAGGCGGAGCACCGATACTGACATCGAGTAATAAGTCTCCCTGATCCGCCCACACTTCAGCACCGGACTCAGCAACACCGACCGCGAGATCGCGATACAATCCGATCACCATTCCCTGTGCTTTGGCGACACGTTGGACTTCCTGAATTTGTTCATCGGCTATCCATTGCATGTAGAGATACAAGTTGATGCGATCCTGATTGTCACGCAGATAATCTTGCACCGCAGCGTTGTGAAAATTTTGATAGTGTTCGGGGAAAACCTGCCATCCCCAGATATTGGCATCTTGCTCACACAAGTCAGCATGAATGGCATCAAAGGCTGCTTGCGATAGTAAAGACTCACCGCCTTGCTTAACAAAAGCATGAAATGCCTGTCCGCGTTCCGTCAATGAGTCTAAATGCTGATGTTTGAATGTCTTATAGAGCAGCGCCAGAATTTCGATTTTCAGCGCAGCAACGTCGGTATACTGAACCCACTCACTAGCTCTTACCGCGCTCAGGCGCTGGTAAAAATCGGGGCTCGATATCTGTTGTTGCGCCGGCGAACAGTCGCTCAATTCAGGAATCACACTCACATCAATATATAAAATATTCATCCAACGGCGAGAAGAAGGGCTGTAAGGACTGGCACTTTCAGGATAGGCAGGGAACAAAGCATGAATGGGGTTCAAACCGACAAAATTTGCGCCCAGTTCAGCCATTTTGATAACCAGTTGTTTTAAGTCGCCAAAATCACCGATCCCCCAGTTTCGCTGTGAACGCAGGGTATATAATTGCACACTCGGGCCCCACAACTTCTCTCCTTGTTGGAGTGCCGGTTGCTTATAGCAGGCAGACGGCGCCACAATGAGTTTGGTCTGATAGGGGCTCTGACGCCCTTTGCGTAACACAGATAAGGTGTGGTAACCGATGGGAAGAACCGTCGATAAAGAAAACACCAACGGCCCGCCCTCATCACGCTCATCTCTGACAATCTGTGACTGGAGATAACCTTCGTAACACTCTCCTTGCTCGGTTTCCAGCATCCACTGAAACTCGCTTTCTCGCGCACTACTGCCCAAATGCAACGACACTTCGATCACCTGATCAGCCTGACCAAACAACACTGGTTCCAGAATCGGCTGTTTATGAATTCTTTCAGCTGAATGAAGTAATGCTTCCTGTGACTGAGTGTCGTAACCTAACGCATTGAGTAAATATTCAATCGTTTTACGACTCACAACCGCTTCTTTCCCTAAATTACTGGTATAACGATCAGCAATCCCCGCCTGACGGGCGACCGCAAATAAGCGGTCCTGTTCAATTTCCATGGCTGTTCTCCTGATATGGAAGTGATGACGTTCGAAGTCATCGTTCGCGTCCGATGGTCAGCCGTTACCGACAGCCATCGGTATACCACGCCATCCCTTAGCGCCTTAGCGGGGGATAGACTTAAGCTTCCATATATGATCGACATAATCACGAATACTTCGATCAGAACTGAATTTTCCAACCAGGGCGGTATTCAAAATAGCTTTTTTCGCCCACCCAGCCGCATCTCGATACTGCGCATCAATCTGACCATGCGCCTCGATATAAGATGCGAAATCAGCAAGCACTAAGTAAGGATCTCCGCCATCTAAAAGGCTTTCATAGGTGGCTCTGAGCTTTCTCGGCTCTCCGGGAGTAAATTCTTCACCGATCAGTAAATCAAGCGAGGCTTTCAGTAACGGATCCGCATTGTAGTAATCAAATGGGTTGTAACCACTTGCTTTGAGACGATGGATATCCTCGACTTCTAACCCAAAGATATAGATATTCTCATCACCGACTTCTTCGCGGATCTCAACGTTTGCCCCATCCATCGTCCCGATAGTCAACGCCCCATTGAGTGCCATTTTCATATTTCCGGTCCCGGATGCTTCTTTGCCTGCGGTTGATATCTGTTCGGAGACATCCGCTGCCGGAATAATGATCTCAGCCATACTGACCCGATAATCTGGAATGAACACTACTTTCAATCTGTCGTTTACCCGTTCATCACTGTTGATCTTCTCCGCGATCTTATTAATCGCATAGATAATTTCTTTGGCAAGGTAATAACCCGGCGCGGCTTTTGCGGCAAAAATGAAAACTCGGGGAACCATGTCAAAATCTGGGTGGTTAAGCAGACGGTGGTACAGCGAAAGAATATGCAGCATATTCAAATGTTGACGCTTATATTCATGCAGTCGCTTAATCTGCACATCAAAAATAGCATCTGTATTCAGCTCAATATCCATATTGGTTTTGACCCACTTGGCCAGACGCGCTTTGTTGTCTTTTTTAACTGCCATAAATGCCTGCTGAAACTCAGCGTCATCGGCCCATTGAGATAGCTGCGCCAATTCATCCAGTGCAACGGGCCAGTTATCCCCTATTTTTTCAGTAATCAGATGGGATAATCCCGGATTACAATACTGTAGCCAGCGCCGGGGAGTGATGCCATTAGTGACATTCATCAGTCGATGCGGATACAGTTCATGGAATTCGGGAAACAGGTCTTGTTTCACCAGTGCAGAGTGTAGCGCGGCAACACCATTGACCGCATAGGATCCGACAACACAAAGGTTTGCCATTCTCACCATCCGGTGAAATCCTTCCTGAATAATCGAAAGCTTTTGCTGTTTATCGCCGTCACCGGGCCATTTTTTCCGTACTTCCTGTAAGAAACGGTGGTTAATTTCGTAGATGATTTCCATATGACGCGGCAACAAACGCAGGATCAACGCTTCGTCCCATGTTTCCAACGCTTCAGGCAACAACGTATGATTGGTATAGGCAAATGTCTGACTACAGATACCCCATGCATCTTCCCAGGTCATATTTTGTTCATCGATGAAAATCCGCATCAATTCAGGGATAGCAATGGCTGGATGAGTATCATTCAGCTGAATCGTTTCATACTGAGGCAACTCTGCCAGTTGATGTCCTGCCGCTTCATGACGACGAAGAATATCCCGAATGGAAGCCGCACTGTGAAAATATTGCTGCATCAAACGCAGAGTCTTACCTTTTTCATGGTTATCATTCGGATAGAGCACTTTGGTAATGTTGCCGGCATCAATCAAGGCATGCTGTGCCTCAAAGTAGTTGCCGTTGTTGAAACTTTCTAAAGAAAATGGCGCAATTGCCCGACACTCCCACAAGCGCAGCGGATACACGGTTTCACTTTTATAACCGACCACCGGAATATCCCACGGCATTCCCATTACCGTCATGCCAGGAACCCATTTTCGTTTTTCCAGCCCATCAACCGTTTCGGTGGTGACATAACCGTAAAAACCGATTTCCTGTGCCAGTTCTGGCCGTGCAACTTCCCACGGATATCCTTCGATCCCACACCACGCATCCGGAGCTTCTTTCTGGTGGCACGCTTCAAACGACTGTTTGAACAGCCCATATTCATAGTGCAGCCCATAGCCGACTGTCGGAAATTCCTGTGCCGCCAGAGAATCCATAAAACAAGCAGCCAGACGCCCTAAGCCACCATTGCCTAATGAGGGATCCCGCTCTTCTTCAAGCAAGTCACTCAAATCAAGTCCTAATTCAGCCACGGCGTCACCAATGGCCTCATAAACGCCCATATTGAGTAAGTTATTACCGGTCAGACGACCAATCAGAAATTCCAGAGAAAGATAATTGACACTTTTTGCATTCAGAATTCGCTCATCCTGCTCAGTTTCCAGTAGATCAAATGTGGTGAGTTCTGCCAACGCGCGAGACATGGCCAAATACCAAGAGCGCTTGGTCGCATTTTCGACGGTTGTCGCATAAGTTGATGTCAGATGACGCTTTACATTATCCAGAAATAGCGTCTTATCAAACGACTTCTGCAATACTGCTTTCATCGTAACCCCTCCCAAACAGGTAACGAGCTGACTGAAATCTGTCTCCGCCTATGCAGGTATGGAGAAAGGTTCGATTGAGAAGGAACTACTGTCGCAGTCACTTCCGCTCAGTCATGAAAATCATATGGTATACAGCAGTCTTACCAAGTTGAGGTGTGATACATATCAACTTCTGTGTTGGATATGACTCACAATACCTTTAGATAGTAACCTTAGTCGTTAAATTGAACTCCTTGCGTCTTTTTCAGTCGATAAAGTCTACAAAAAGTGATAACAATCACATATTGATAACATAATATCTAACCGAAGTGCCAGTGATATGATGCTTTCTTATCATTTATCGTCCCAACCAAACTGACACTGGGTATTCCCCGACACTATAATATCTGATTATAAGTGAGTACTTACAATCAATTGAAAGCCATTCGGAAAAGTATATCGCAGAAATATTAACGGCTTGTCATTGAAAGAGATAAAAATAAAGGCATCGAATAGATGCCTTTATGATTCTCATATGAAGATGTATGTACGAATTAGAAACTCAGTGGAATCAGCTCAATACCAAGAACAGCACTAAAACTCATCACTACAATTAACGAGTGCTTGAACACTGTTTTTGACCATGCTTCAACGTTATCCGCAGTCATGCGACGGAATGTCACCCGGGTCCACATGAAGCAGACAGCCGAAGCAACCACTAAGTATTCATAACCAGTATTTCCGACAAGGTACAACCCCAACGCGACGGCATTGAAAGCAATCACATAAGCCATCATATGTTTACGGGCCTTATCGATTCCGGCAACTACCGGTAGTGCCGGAATTCCCGCCTGACGGTAGTCCTGCATTCTGAACATCGCAATCGCATAAGAATGCGGCATTTGCCATAGACAGAATAAGCTGAACAGTAAAACACCTTCCAGACTGATATAGTTGGTGACAGCCAGATAACCAGCCAGTGGTGGTACTGCGCCAGAAATACTCCCGACCAATGTGCCGTAGACAGACGTCCGCTTGTACCACATCGTATAAAAAAATACATAGAAGACATAACCCAACAACACCACAACAGCAGTCAGCGGGTTTGTCTGTTGGTACAGCAGCGCTGTACCGACGAGTAACAAGACGATGGCGTAGATAAATGCATGATCAACATTAATCTCACCACGCACCAACAATCTCTGACTGGTACGCGCCATTCTGCTATCGATATCACGGTCAAAAATATTATTAATGACACACCCTGACGCGATGATCAAAGCCACCCCGGTCAGCGTACAAAGCAGTAACATTGAGGTCGCTGATTCCGCTTTGGCTGCGAGAAAAAATCCCGCAGCCGTAGAAATCAGGTTACCAACGATAATGCCTGGTTTGGTGATCGACAGATACCCTTTAATCATCACGCTGCGCCTACATCATCATATTGATGTTCAGGTTCCACATAATCCAGATAGAACCAGCGATCAGAATCAGGACGACGATCGCGGAAAACACCAATGAAATGAAATTCCAGCGACCTTCACTCGTCTTAGTTTCCATATGCAGGAAGTAGACAAAATGAACAATCACCTGAACAATGGCGCAACCGAACAGAACGGCAAATGTCGTTCCGGTCGATAGGCTTTGTGTCGCAGCATAGTAAAAAGGAATAATCGTTAAGATCAGAGAGGCAACAAAGCCAATCACATATCCCTTCACTCCTGAGTCAGCGTGTTGGTTACTCATGATGTCACCCCAACTAAATAAACGAATGTAAATACACAAATCCAGACGATATCAAGGAAGTGCCAGAACAAGCTCAGACAGCCGAATCGAGTTTCGATCATGTCGGTCAGGCCCTTGGTATTCAATTGCCAGAAACAAACAAACAACCAAATCAAACCAAAGGTCACGTGCAAACCATGCGTTCCAACCAGCGTAAAGAATGCAGACAGGAATGCACTGCGATCAGGCCCGTAACCTTCCACAATCAGATGATGGAATTCATAGATTTCCATACCGATAAAGCCTGCTCCGAACAGGAAGGTAATCACCAGCCACAATTTCAAGGCACCGATCTGTTTGCGCTTCATCGCAATCATGCCAAAACCAAAAGTGATACTACTCAGCAGCAGCAACATGGTTTCGACAAAAACAAATGGTAACTCAAAGATTTCTTTACCGCTGGGACCACCAGCGGTTGCATTGGCAAGTACTGCATAAGTCGCAAACAATGTTGCAAACAAAATACAGTCGCTCATCAAGTAAATCCAGAATCCGAACAGCTTGTTACCACCGGTATCATGGTGGTGCTCATGCGCGTGATCGGCGACAGAATTAGCCTGCATAGTTCACCTCCATATCATCTTTCGATTGAGATCCGGCTTTTGCTTTCGCAACTTGATCGCGGTGTTCATCTTCAATCGCTTTGATTTCATCCACCTGGACATAGTAATCAACATCATCGTTAAAGCTATGCCAGATACTTGTTACAACAATACCGATAAAGCCGATAGCAGCCAGCCACCAGATATACCAGATCATCGCGAAACCAAAGACCATAGACCATGCAGAGACATACATACCTGTCGGTGTGTTTTTCGGCATATGAATCGGTTCGTATTCAACTTCTTTATCAAGTGAATGTTCTCCACGCTGTTTCTGATACCAGAAAGCATCGATTTGATCCCCTTCCGGAATCACCGCAAAGTTATAAAACGGTGGCGGAGAAGAAGTAGACCATTCCAACGTCCGGCCATCCCAAGGGTCGCCAGTGACATCACGGTTTTGTTCGCGATCTCTGATACTGACAACGATTTGAGTCACCTGACAAAGCACCCCGAGGGCAACAATCGCAGTACCGACTGCTGCAGTCGCAAGCAGTGGGAAGTAATCATGATTGATATCCTGACTCAAACGACGTGTCATGCCCATAAAGCCAAGTGCATACAACGGCAGGAAGGCCAATAGGAAGCCAATCAACCAACACCAGAAGGCACGGCGTCCCCATGCTTCATTCATCATGAAACCAGTCGCTTTCGGGAACCAGTAAGTAATTGCAGCAAAGCAGCCGAATACCACACCACCGATGATGACGTTATGGAAATGCGCAATGAGGAATACACTGTTGTGCAGGACAAAGTCAGCTCCGGGAACCGCCATCAGAACACCGGTCATCCCACCGATACTGAAGGTAATCAGGAATCCAATAGTCCACAGCATCGGTGATGTAAACTGAATGCGTCCTTTGTACATCGTAAATAACCAGTTAAAGATCTTCACCCCTGTCGGGATAGATATGATCATGGTTGCGATACCAAAGAAGGCGTTTACATTCGCACCGGCTCCCATTGTAAAGAAGTGATGCAGCCAAACAATAAAGGCCAGAATCGTGATGGCAATGGTTGCCCACACCAAAGACGTATAGCCGAACAGCTTCTTACGTGAGAAGGTTGCGGTCACTTCAGAGAACACCCCGAAAATCGGCAGAATAAGGATATATACCTCTGGGTGACCCCATGCCCAAATCAGGTTGATATACATCATCATGTTCCCACCCATATCATTGGTGAAGAAGTGGAAACCCAGATAACGGTCTAACGTCAAGAGTGCAATAGAAACAGTTAAAATCGGGAATGAGATAATGATCAGGATATTTGCACACAGTGAAGCCCAAGTGAAAACCGGCATCTTCATCAGTGGCATTCCCGGTGTACGCATCCGCATGATGGTAACAAAGAAGTTCACCCCGGTGAGTGTCGTCCCGACTCCCGATATCTGCAATGCCCAGATCCAGTAGTCAACGCCGACCCCCGGACTCGCAGCAATCCCTGATAATGGTGGATAAGCCAACCAACCAGTACGGGCAAATTCTCCCAAGCCCAGAGACAAGTTCGTCAGAATCACACCCACGACAAACAACCAGAAACTCAGGTTATTCAGATATGGGAAAGCAACATCACGCGCACCAATCTGCAGCGGCACAACAATGTTCATCAGACCGATCACCAGAGGCATCGCCACAAAGAAAATCATGATGACACCGTGAGCGGTAAAGATCTGGTCATAGTGATGTGGCGGCAGATAACCGGCTTCACCAGCAGCAGAGAGTGCTTGCTGACTTCGCATCATCACCGCATCGGCAAAGCCACGTATGAGCATGACAAATGCGACAACAATGTACATGAAACCTAATTTTTTGTGGTCTACCGAAGTAAACCATTCATTCCATAGATACTGCCATTTACCAAGACGTGTTACCCAAATCACGACAGCCAAACCGACCACCGCGATGACGGAGAGGGTAATCATGATAATGGGCTCATGGTATGGAATGGAGTCCAGCGTTAATCTTCCAAACATAATCTCATTACCCTTCATGCTCAGCCATCGAATGATGACCCATTGTTTTATCCATATCCTGTCCATCTTCCATGTGCATATTCATACTACCCGGGAACTGGGTTACCACTGAATTGAACAGGCCGTCCGGAATATGAGAATAATAAGTGACGGGAACATCGATGCTTGGTTTCGCTAAAGCACGGTAGTCGGAGAAATCATGAATCTGCTTTTCAGAAGACTTCACTTTCTCAACCCACTGTTCGAAGCTGGCCATATCCGGTGTCGCAGTCGCGGTAAATTTCATATGAGAGAATCCGTCACCACTGAAGCTCGCAGCAATACCTTTATAATCCCCGGCATGATTGGCAATCAGATGCAAACGAGTCACCATTCCGGGCATTGCATAGAGTTGGCTACCCAATCGAGGGATAAAGAAAGAGTTCATGATGTTATCTGACGTTAGTTTGAACTTCACCGGAACATCTTTTGGAAATGCAACATAATTGACCGTTGCAATTTTTTGTTCCGGATAAATAAACAACCATTTCCAGTCAAGCGATACGACTTCAATCGTCATTGGCTTCGCATCACTTACTAAAGGATTAGAAGGTTCAAGATGATGTGTTGAACGCCATGTGATTGTCGCCAAAATAACAATAATGATGATAGGGATCGTCCAGACAACAAACTCAATCTTTGTTGAATGGGACCATTCTGGTGTGTATTCTGCGTTCGAATTACTTGATCGATATTTATACGAGAAGTAGATCGTCATCAGTATCACAGGGATAACAACGATCAACATCAGGAGCAGAGCTGTAATGATCAACTCTTTTACCTGAACACCCACCTCTCCTTTGGGATCAAGTAGCGCAAACTTACACCCTGAGAGCATCAGCACTGTGAGTAACAGTCCGAGTCTCGATATGATGCTTTTATATCGTGAGGCTTCCATTTACTTGTACTTTCTCTTTTTGGCAGAGAACCTGATAACCGACACTACCTTATCAAGACTCTGCGGTTGTTTTTAATAAGAGTATTTGAATCTGTAACAAAATTATCCTTACCTGCGACAAATCCATTCAACTCTACGAAATCGTGATAATTCACATCCAGCTTATCGAGAAGGCAAATATATTTGTTACAAGAAAGAACACTTTGCTACATCCGACACATCATAGTAACAATACGTCGAGGGGCACTATATTAAAGTGCAATCTTAAGTTACGCAAATCTGACGTTCAGAAAAAGCAGATCTGCCACACCTGCGAAATCAAAGATATAATCCCTTGTTATCTATATATTTTTTAGAACAAATTTCTCCGTCTGCCACTCATTCCTCATGCATGTTTTTTTTTTCGTTATAATTTATGAACTCTATCACGGAATGTGCTGCAATTTCTTTTATAAACCCATGAATATGAGTGTGTGAAAAAATCATGATTTGTGATGACTATCGATAATCCCCAAGGCATAAAAAAACGCCCCGAGTCATACCAAGGGGCGTTTTGCAATCTGTTTTGTCATGAAAGCGAGAATGAGTGCCTACTCAATCTCCGCATTATGATAAACCTGTTGTACATCATCGCTATCATCCAACAGATCTAAGAACTTCTGGAATTTCTCAGCATCTTCTCCGGAAATTTCAGTCCGGTTTTGCGGCACGAAGGTAATTTCTTCCACATCCAAAGTGACATCAGGGAAAGAATCCGTTAACGCCGTCTTTGCTTTGAAGAATTCTGTGTGGGGAGCAAATACCGTCATCACACCGTCTTCCAGCTCAATATCGGTCACATCCACATCCGCCATGACTAACGCTTCTAACACGGTCTCTTCATCATCACCTTTAAACTGGAATACCG
The DNA here is from genome assembly GCF_059641415.1 of Vibrio rubrogenes. Lineage (NCBI taxonomy): Bacteria > Pseudomonadati > Pseudomonadota > Gammaproteobacteria > Vibrionales > Vibrionaceae > Vibrio > Vibrio rubrogenes. The sequence goes on along the minus strand of NZ_JCARSY010000008.1, from coordinate 104,695 downwards.
CTTGGTGATCAAACATATGAGCAACCGTTCCCGGGCTGCCGATCTTCGCACCCGTCTTTACAAAGCACTGGCGAACATCCTGATAAGTCCGGTTACCGTTATCCGTTAGACAGTCAACAATCACACTTACACCACCGGGGCCAAACCCTTCATAACGAGCAGGCTGGTAATCTTCACCAGAACCTCCCGAGGCTTTATCCAGCGCTTTGTCGATCACATGTCCGGGAACCTGATCTTTTTTCGCTTTAGTGATCAAATGCCGCAAAGAAAGGTTGGTATCCGGATCGGCCCCTCCATTTTTTGCACACACATAAATCTCTTTGCCGTATTTGGAATAAACTTTAATCTTTGCGCCTTGAGTCTTCGCCATGGAAGCTTTACGCACTTCAAAACTTCTTCCCATCGGGATATTCTCTCTCATTAATTGAACGCGACGGATTGTAGAAAAAACACAGAACCATTTCAATTTCTGCCGGTTCAGGGAGCGGCTTACATCACGCCCATGACCCTTTTATATTTATCCACTGATTGTTGAAAGCATGTCTGTTCATCGGTTGTTCGCAACGTTTCCCGATGCTGAGTGAAGATTTCAGGCCCGGCTTTTCCCTGTTTCAGTTTCCAGACTAAAAAGGCAGCCTGCTTATCCAACTCGATCCGATTCTTCTCTTCAGCACTCAATTCTGCAAGATTAAAAGACATGAAATCACCCGTCATCTGTAAACAAGTTGTGCAATATACCACAGGAATCGAGAAAATTAAGCGCTAACTGATGTTCATACCAGCTTACCCTCATTCAAAAAAAGGGGCAGCCAAGCTGCCCCTTCTTATCCGATATCAAACTTAATGAAGTAAGCCAAGTTCCCTTGCTTCTTCAATTGTTAAACCACTTTCACGAATCTCTCTCATCACTTCAATCCGGCGTCGGGCTTCAGCTGATTTAAGGTTTTTCGTGGGTTTTTGCAATTCAACTTCGTCCGTGAAGTCCCATTTGTTTGCGATATTCGTCATTTCATCATGGTCGATTGAATTGATAGACATAAATCACCTCCGGACAAACCATGTTAGGGACACGTATTCTATAGCGAAGCTGAAAAATCTTGTTAAGCAAAATTATCTAAGAGTGTGATAGTGGCTATAGTTCTGTAAAAATATTGATAGATGTAAGAATAAAATTTTGCGTCAATTTGAACAGCGCAGTATTTTTAAAAGATTGCTATCGATTTTTTACTCAACTCATCCCCTGACTCTTCCCGATAATTTTTATAATTCACATGGTATACGGAACAATGATCAAGGGTGATTCCATGAAAGAACTGATCATGTTCAGGTGACTTGATACTCAGATGCGCTTATTTTCTGACAGGCAAAAAAAAGCGAGCATGGGGTGCTCGCGAAAATGCTAAGTATGAATATAACAACGTGAACCTAACCAATGACATCGGTAGGATTAGGTTGTCTTTCGAGATAAAGAATAACGGTCTCAACATCCACCTCTGTCAGGAAGATGTCAAAGCTATGCAAAGACAAACAGAGTTTGTAACCTTCGTTCCATTTTGCTATGCACCGGCCATTGAATGCCCTAGATACCAATTGCCACTTCATCAAGCACTAAAAATACCGACTCGTCCAAATGCCCTTCACTAATCTGTTTACACACTTTACGCCGAACCGCCAATCCTGAAATTAACCGTTCAATTGACAAATGTTTATTGCGACTACGGGAATTGTACAGCTCAATGGCCTTACTCAGTGTTTCATACGGGAGCACCGTATCACCGACTCTTAGCCAATCGAGCTTATCAATCAGCTCCTGACACTCTTCTCGGATTAATGATGGAGAGTGTCCGGTCATCGCAGATAAAGCGCTTATACTGCGTTCCAGAGCCTCCTGTGAGGTATATTTTGACAAGGTAATCGTAATTTCATCGGCATTGATCTCAACCAGATGTTTGCGTAGCTTGACCCGGCGGCCCAAATTCCCTCTGGGAGACGGTGCTTTGCGCTGGATGGGTTCAAATTCACCATCGATAATTGAAGCAAGCTCCTCCAGTTTCTGCTTAGAGACCATTTCATGACGAAGTGGATTCGGTAAGGTCGGAGCCATGTTGCGTTTTCCGGCATTCGTTGTTCTCGCTCTGGAGAAACGCAAGACTTCTTCTACGTCACATTTGATATCGACTTCATAATCTGACAGTTTGCCTTTGGTATGAATCGATCGGACAGACAGGTGATACCCCCACAGATTGACGACAAATAAATCGTCATCCCCTTTTCCTTCGGATAAACGCCGCAACTCACGGATCAGATCCATCGAAAAACGCCGCCATTCAATATTGCGGGCCAACTTCTGATTCAGCTCGGATAACAGCATGGTTTCGTGGTGTCGGCGTGACATTCTACTCCGAAAATAAGAATAGAGTTGGAATACCAGCGTATGCTGTTTCAGAATCTCCGGTGGAAACAGGAAAAAGTAATCCCGCGTTAGCAGCTCTTCATAAAATGAAGGTTCCCAAACTAGGATATAGAGATTGGGTTTGATCTTAATTTCTCCGTCAGCGCCTTCAACCGGTGCTTCTTCTGAAGCTGTGATCGTTCGGGCCAGAAAGCGAAAACGATCACTTTTAAATCCTTCCGGCATATTTTCACTGAGCCAACGTCCGGTTAGTTCATGGAGCTGAAAGTCAGTAAATTCAATGCGATCAATACTGTCCCGGATAGAGTCTCTCGCCGGCCCGCTATCCTTTTTGCCCCGAAGTGACAAAATATCCGTGATATAAAGCGGTGTCTTATTCGGAATTTGTTTCGCGTTCAGATGATATTCTTCACGTTGATGATCATGGTATTGAACGGTTAATGTAAACAGGGCAAACAGTGTCATCAGATCATCGACAGTCATAATATTTTTGGATGATCTTGTTTCGATCACAGCCCGAGTCCCAGAAATTGAAACCATTGATTTCTGGTAATTTTTCCGTGTTCTTGGCGGAGCCAATGCTTGATCAATAATCCCGGCCCAATTGGTTGGTGAAACTACAAACTGATCTGCTTCATCCTTGATCGCCGGAGGGGTATTTAATCCATACTCATTTAACAAGCGCTGATTGACTTGAGTTTGGGCCAGTGCTTTGGAGCGTTTTTGCTTCTCTGACTGTTTCACTGATTCGGTGATCAGGCTGGTGGCTCCTAACGCTGAGATCAGTTGGCTTGGATTAATAAACTTATGTAGCATCGTTTTGCCGGCAAGGCCTTCTTCGAACCGGACAGGAATTTGTTCGAAGAGACCAATACTGACTGCTGCACGCAATCGTTGCTGGATTGCCGCTCTGGTCAACTGCCCATCAGCGGCTTCGATCAGCTCTGTTGTTGAGACCAGACCATCTTTACTACTCATGCCTTTTAAAGAGACTAAATTCAGTAGTTCAATGATGCTTCTGGTCACACCTTTAAAGTGTTGATACTGTTCTATCCAATTGATCGATGCTTCTGATACTTGAAAGAGATGTCCATCTTTATGATTTCTGGGAGCTTTGATTAATATTTTTTCGCGGGTGCTCATTTTTCCTGTCCATATCACATTTGATGTAATATTGATATTTTTCCGAGCATAAAGAAAAATATTCTATAAATAAAGAAAAAAATTATTGCTCTTAAAAACTGATCTTTATGATTATTAATGATCTTAAATGTTTATATGATCTTATGATCTGAGTAAAAAAAGGCCCGTAATTAACTGTAATAAAACAATATTTTTATTAAGCGGCTGAAAGCATGATCATGGTGACTCAGGAACGATGATCAATTAGATATTGAAAGCATGATCATTACGCGGCTGAAGCATGATCATTTGTGTTTCGGAATCATGATCAATAGTTTCTTTGAAGCATGATCAAGATGGACACACAACTTATCCACATGCTTGGTCTGCTGTTTATTATCAATCAAATGATATTTTGCTGCAATTCTGGGCAGCCCCGTAAGCATGATCAAGGTATCTTGTTTCTCACTTCCCTCTCCCGACAATTTTGCTGACTTTTGGATAATCGAAAAACACATTTTTTGGGAGATAACTCGATATATATCACGTTCGGTGGTCGCGTAAGCATGATCAAGGGGTGATGATGCCCTACTCTTCTGCAACGATGTCATTTCAATTTAGCGTTTAATCCAGATAAGGACGACGCATCCCCCAGTTGAATTGACACCATCCGTAGTTCAATCAAGAAAACTCATGCTTCCGAGAAAGATTCTTCTTGATCATTGTTCCGAGTATTTGATCATAAGATCATGAATGCGTTGCCTGAATTTACATTGCTCATATCCCTTGATCATGCTTCTATTTTTTCTGTAACACTTGGAAAAATGATCAAGGTGACATGCCATGATCATCTTTCCGGTCGGTTGCTTGTCGATTCGCTATCCACGGTATAGATTCATTTGATTAAATGACGATTTACGACTGATATTTTTCTTTATTCTGGCATTTCTGAGGTTTTTTTTGACAGAATAAGGTCTATTGTTGACCGGTAAAGACTTATTTTCAAGGAACGCTGGTTTTCATGATGTTCCGTTTTTCAGCGTCTTAGCTAAAGAAAAGCGTATAAAATGGTCGCGATTAACGCTGATGATGACGATTTTGGAAGTATCGTATGCAGTTGAAATCACAATCACCGTAAGTATCGGGCTTCTTTCAATCGTTCCGGTATCGTGATTCTGGTTATCAATGTTTATAACTCCCTTTATCTTGGTATCGATGAAACCGCATCATTATGACGTATTTTATTTAATAATGAAGGAAGCAGTATGGTTTGATAAGTGAAATGAAATTTACATTGTAAAATGTGACGCTGTAACACTTTTATGAAATGTTGTTTTTAAGGCTAGAACTAAAACAATTTTTTGATGTGAATTTTCATTTTTTCATTAAATCGTATCTTAGTAGACACTTAACTGTGATATTCATCTAAAATTGATTGTACACCTTTTTATTGTCAATAAATAAATTTGCTGTACAATAGCAACATGTCACTCATTATGGATATTGGCAATGAAGAGAGAACAAACCATAGATAATCTCTACCAACTCGCTGAACAAACCAAACAAGTTCAGGCTGATCGGATTGAAATCGTCCTTGAGGAACGTAAAGACGAGCACTTTCCCCCAATGTCTAAGGCATTGATGGAAACGCGTTCCGGTCTCACACGACGCAAGCTGGATGAAGCTATTGCAAAGATGGAAGCTGAGGGACATCAGTTTACCAAAAATAATGCCAATCATTATTCTATCTCTCTTGCTGAAGCACATATGCTGATGGATGCGGCCGGCGTATCGACTTTCCATCAACGCAAAAAGAACAATGATAATAAGCCTTGGATTATTAATGTTCAGAATCAAAAAGGTGGTACGGGAAAATCGATGACCGCGGTTCATCTGTCGGCCTGCCTGGCTTTAAATCTGGATAAAAGATACCGTATTTGCTTAATCGATTTAGATCCTCAAGGCTCTCTACGTCTATTCCTGAATCCTCAGATAAGTACAGAAGAGAATGAAAGTATTTTCTCTGCGGTGGATATCATGTTAGACAATGTGCCGGATGGCACGGTTGTAGACCGCTCTTTCTTGAATAAGAATGTGTTGATGTCCACCCAGTACCCGAACTTGAAAACCATTTCTGCTTTTCCTGAAGATGCGATGTTTAATGCTGAAGCATGGCAATATTTATCACAAAACCAGTCATTGGATATTGTGCGTCTATTAAAAGAAAAGTTGATTGATAAAATTGCTGATGATTTTGATATTATTGTCATCGATACGGGGCCACACGTTGATCCTTTGGTCTGGAATGCGATGTATGCTTCTAATGCGCTTTTGATACCATGCGCAGCGAAACGTCTGGATTGGGCATCAACCGTTAATTTCTTCCAGCATCTACCAACGGTCTATGAGATGTTTCCGGAAGATTGGAAGGGACTTGAATTTGTTCGTTTGGTACCGACGATGTTCGAGGATGATAATAAAAAGCAAGTTTCTGTTTTGACGGAGATGAATTATCTGCTCGGAGAGCAGGTTATGATGGCAACGATACCACGTAGTCGGGCATTTGAAACCTGCGCTGATACTTATAGTACGGTGTTTGATCTAACTTCCGGTGATTTTGAAGGTGGGAAGAAAACACTGGCGACAGCGCAAGATGCTGTACAAAAAAGTGCATTAGAGCTTGAGAGGGTTCTACATACACATTGGCCGTCGTTGAATCAGGGGTAAGAGAATATGGCAATGAAAACATCAGAATTAAACGCAAAACTGTTTGGTAAAGCAGATAAGCGGCGGGCAACGACCCCACAAGAGGCGCAAAATGCTGCAAAAGAAAAAGCACATGTCATTGAATTGGCTGTGGCTGGCAAAGACTTAGTCACCTTTGAATTACAGCGTATACCAGCAGTGAGTATTGCGGCCCAGACGACCGTTTTTGAACGGAATGCCCGTGAACAGTCGTTTCTGAATGAACATGCATTGTCTGATATTCTGAGTACGTTGCAAGACCGAGGGCAACAATACCCGGCTGTTGGACGACGTTCAGCAGACGGTATGATTGAAGTGCTCGATGGTAGTCGACGTCGGATGGCTTGTATTCTGGCGAATCAGGACTTTCTCGTTTATGTTGCTGACGGAATCAATGAAGAGCATGCCAAATTCTTGTCTGACGTAGCGAATGCGCACAAACCATTATCTCTTTACGAAAAAGGGAAAGAGATGCAGGCGAAGCTGGATAGTGGTGAGGCTGAAGATCAAAAAGCCTTAGCGAAAATGTTCCAATGCAGTGAAGCTCTCGTCAGTGGCGCACTGAAGGCTGCGGCTTTACCTCTTGAGTTACTTCAGGCTTATCCCAATGTTGTTGAGCTTGGCCGCCCGACAATCGTAAAACTTCATAAGCAATATAGTGTTCTGGATGAGGAGCAGCAGGAGCAACTCTTAGATAAATGTCGTGCCGATGGTGAATTTGTCTGGCAAAAAAGTGATGCTCAAGGTGTAGCTCGATTGACAAAAGAAGTGACGGAAACACTGGAACAGTGGATGGCTTCACTTGCACCGAAGCAGAAAGCGGCTTCTCATAAAATTGAATTGGTCAAAGGACGTGCTAGTTACACTCGTAAAGGCAGTCAGTTAGTACTGAATCTGAAGCGGGTTGATGATCAGCTTATGGATGAATTGTTTGAATTTATTCAGAGTAAAATGAATTAACGTCTCGATTGATTCTTAAAATAAGCAAGCTCGGTGAGTTCACCGGGCTTTTTTTATCCTCGCTTCTCTATGAGAAACATTTCCCTTTCCTCAGATGATTTGTATGATGTGATACCTATATTCCTGTTTTGACGGTTTTGCAATGATGTCTGCTTTTTCTGAGGTTATTTCCCCATTACAGTCCTATCTGGAACAATCGTTCTACCGTGCCGGTATTGTACTGAGAGGCACGCCCGAATGGACTGAAGCTCGACTATTGCAAGTGAAAGGCTATTTTGTCGGTCGGCATATTCAGCTCGGCGGTCATCCCAGAGAAGGATATGAATGGTTTGATATTAAGTCTGGTCGTCGTTTGCTGGGGCAGGAATGTCGGCTGTTACTGGTTGATTTATCGGTTGGGTTTGATGCTGACAGTTTTAATGCTGCGCTGGGAGCGCTGCAAGGCGGTGGGCTGTTGGTGTTTGTCGATGCCCCTATGGTGGCTGAAAATTTAAATCCAGCCCAGCAATGGTTACAGCGGGCACTGGATCAACTGATATTAGTGGATGAATTACAGCCGTCTGTCAAAGTTGATTTTCCTCCGATACCATTGCTGCGAGTTGATCAGTTTGAACAACAGAAAAAAGCGATTGAGTCAATTATTCATGTCGTCAAAGGGCATCGTAAACGTCCCTTGGTATTGACTGCAGATCGTGGTCGGGGGAAAAGCAGTGCCCTAGGTATCGCTGCATCCGTTTTAATGAAGCAGCGTTCATCAATTCAGATCATTGTTACGGCCCCAGCCTTTACAGCAGTTGACCCGATTTTCAGTCATCTTCAGCGAATGCTTCCAAAAGGGCAAATACAGGGGAAGACCTTCATTTATCAGCAAGCCAAGCTCCAATTCATCGCACCGGATGAACTGGTTCATACACGTCCGGGCTGTGATCTGCTGTTGATTGATGAAGCCTCTGCGATACCGATATCGATGCTCACCGCTTTAACCAATCACTATCATCGTTTAGTTTTTTCGACCACCATTCATGGCTACGAAGGATGCGGCAGAGGATTTACGCTCAAATTTTTACCGTGGTTAAAGCACAATAGACCCGGTTTAACACATCAAACATTATCAACTCCGATTCGCTGGGCTGAAGGTGACCCACTTGAGCGCTGGCAATATCAGACATTTTTACTTGATGCCGAGTTGCCCACCGTAGAGGATGTACAAGATGGCCCGGTTCAGTATCGTCATCTAACGCGTGAAGTGTTGCTGAACGATCCTGAGTTATTCGCAAATATCTTTTCTTTGCTAACCAATGCCCATTATCAGACGACACCGAACGATTTAATGGGTATTCTTTTTGATTCGAATATTACGGTCTTTATTGCGCAGAGAGCACATCATCTGGTGGGATGTATTCTTGCGATACAGGAAGGGCCGTTATCACCAGCCGCAGTTACAAGAATTCAATACGGTCAGCATCGCCCTAAAGGGCATCTTGTGCTCACATCTTTGGTGAATCAACTCGGATTATCTGATGCGGCTGGTTTGTCTTGTTGTCGAGTGATGCGTATTGCGATCCATCCTGCTTGGCAAGGGCGAGGATATGGCTCCGCTCTACTTTCCGAATTGACTCGTCAATGTCTGACTGACTATATCGCCACCAGCTTTGGTGCAACTTCTGCGCTACTTCAGTTTTGGGGGAAAAATGGTTTTCATCCAGTGAAAATTGGTTCGCGTAGGGATCAGGCGAGTGGTTGTTATTCCATTGTGATGGTTTACCGTAATTCGTATTCGTGGTTTGAGGCTGCGAGAAAACAGTTTTCATACTACTTCCCACATGCTTTGAAAACAGAGCTCACTCGGCTAGAACCCGACGTTGTTCGGCAACTACTAAAGATGAGTGTCAATTTACCGATAATAGATGTACCAGTCACATTGATTCAAAATTATGCTCAGGGGGGGGCTAATTATGAGAGTGCCGCTGTATGGATATCTCTCTATATTTCGACTCTTCCATATGAGCATATTGACATGATTGACGACTTATTGATTGAAAAAATTTTACAGAATCATGCGTGGTCAACGATTGTTTCTCATTCTTCTGTGACTGGCAGAAAACAAATTGAACGTAAAATCCGAGACAATCTTTCATCTATCATCGCGAGTTTACAGTGTAAATTTGAGTCGTAATCAGTAAATCGAATTTGCCTATTTACACTGTAAATCTGCTAAGTTGGTGACCCAGTACTGAATTTTTAATGACGCTTATTTAGTTGCGTCATGAGATGAGTAAAATGTAAGCAAATAGAATGGATTGCGATATGTACGATAAGGGCGAATAGATGTGGAAAAGAATCTTATCTATTACAGAAGATAAAAAATCAGTCATCGCGAATCTGAAACCGATAGAAACGCTGAGTAAGAAGTTATCGAAAAGCGGAATCATGGAAGCTTTAACAAATTTGGGTGCCTCTGAGTTCTATTTGGATCAGGATGTATTGGAACGTTTTATCAATGATGCCAACGAAGGCAAAGGAGAGGCTTATAAGGATTGTGTCATTGCAAAGCGGCTTCACGCGCAAGTGACGGTTGAGTTAGCTGAACAAGATATGCTTGCGCGTATGGTGGTTACGGGCGCGTATGGTGGTCGGGGGTTACTCGGCAGTGATTTAGTTCATGCTCTTGCTCAGTCAAGAGTTACCAAAGGTATCAATAAGGCTGCCCTGAAAAAAGTTTTAATCGTGAGCAGAACTCTCTCTCCCGGAGAGGTGTTCGTTCAACCCATCGCTCAAGGAAAGAATCCTGTTAACGGTGTCGATACGAAATTTATTCCTTTAGTGGATGATGTGAACAAACGTGTATTGGCGCCACAGCAGAGAGAAAACTCGTCAAAACTCGATATGAGAAATTTGGGAGAGACCATCACGGTTGGGGAAGGAGATGAAGTGATGCGTCGAATTCCCGCCACAAAAGGGACGCCCGGCTATACGGTTCAAGGGACGATTATTCCCGCAAAACCGGGAAATGACTCGCCAATGAAAGAAGGTAAAGGAACCACTCTTTCTGCAAAAGACCCCAATATTTTAGTTGCAACTATCTCCGGAATGCCGTTGATCAAGGAACGAAGTATCGATGTTGATAATGCATTATGTATGCAAAATATCAATGTGGGCACCGGTCATGTGAAATTTAAAGGCGCCTTGATTGTCGCCGGTAATATTGAATCCGGAATGATTGTACGTGCGACGGGTTCTATCACTGTCGGTGGATTTATTGAATCGGCAGATGTTCAGGCTCAGGGCGATATTCAAGTCGGGAAAGGAATCATTGGTCATACGACAGCCGATAACGAAAAACGGACTTGTACGGTGAAATCTGGTGCGTCGATTAAAGCCAATTATGCGCAATATTCTGAACTTCAGGCTCATGATGATATTCATCTGACCGTACATAGTATTAGTAATAATATTCGTTGTGGGCAGGATCTGTATGTCATCGATGAAAAAGAGAAACAAGGCACGTTAAGTGGCGGTATGGCGAAAGTTGGCGGTAAACTCATCTGTGTTAACCTGGGGGTTGAAGGCGATACGGCAACGCGTGTTGAAGCGTTTGGCTGCTATGCGAGTTACAGAGAGCGTTTGGAGCAGTATAAAGAACAGTACAAACAGACGCAGGCCAAAACGATGGAGATCGTCCGTCGGGAATTAGAATTCAATAAGAAACCCAAAGAAGAACGTTCAGAAAAAGAGCGTGAAGAGATTGATCGTCTAAAACAGGAAACGAGCGAGCAGATGGTTAAAGAAAAAGAGATGCTCGCAGTGCTGGAAGATGAATTTGAAGACATGTTGAGAGAAAATACTATTGAAGTCAAAAGTAAAGTGTTCAGTCATGTGATTATTCAATTCGGTGATGAACGTATAGTGATCAAGCGATCTCATGGCCCGAGTATCTTTAACTTTACCCAGTATGAAATCAAATGCCGCTCTTTGTTAGATGAAAATGATGTTGTTTCTGAAATTTGAATTCATATTGCAGCAACATCATTTTCTTTTCTGCTGATGGGGACGTTAAACAGCCCGGACGTTTCCCTGACGCAGATTGTTTAGCACTTCTTCTTTGGCACCATCAGCAATCACATACCCTTTTTCCATCACGATAATACGATCGACAATATCCAGCATTGATGTTTTATGCGTGATGAGTATCAGTGTTTCGTTTGGCGCTAACTGCTTAAATTGATGCTTCACATGCATTTCTGAACGGTTATCCATGGCACTAGTTGGTTCATCCATTAAGAGTACGGGAGGACGACCTAATAACGCGCGAGCAATTGCAACCGCCTGCTTTTGACCACCGGAAAGTAATTGTCCGCCTTCCCCGACCTGACGTTCCATTCCGGCAGCGTCCTGTTGAGTAAACATCGTCACGCCGGCACGATTTGCTGCATCGAGAACATCCCGGTCATCAACCAATGGTCTTCCGAGTGTAATGTTTTCTCGAATCGTCCCGAAAAATAGCAAGCTATCTTGCGGAACGCAGCCAATATTTCGACGAATATCAATGTGGTGTAGTTGGGAAATATTGGTGTCATCAATACGGATATGCCCTTCTGTGGGCTTATATAATCCCATGATTAAGCGCTCTAATGTGGTCTTTCCTGACCCCACTCTGCCGATAATCGCGACTTTTTCTCCGGGATTGATGGTGATACTGACATCCCGAATCGATGCTGAAGCGGAGCCCGGATAGTGAAACGTCACGTTGTCTAACTCTATTTTGCCTTTAAAGATTGGTCGGTGAATATAGCGTTTGCCTTCCTCTTGTTCCTCTGGCATCGACATAATGTCTTCGATCAATGTGAAAGCTGATCTTGCCTGAGTATACCGGGTCGAGAGTAAAGAGAGCTGAATCATCGGTGCGATTGCTCTGCTGCTGAGCATTGTGGCTGCAATCATGCCCCCCATGGTTAAGTCACCTTCAGAAATCAAATAAACACCGACAATAATCATCCCGATGTTACTGACTTGCTGGACAAAGCCCGCGGCGTTTTGAACACCATTGGTTATTTTTCTGCTTTTAATATTCCAATTCGCCATGTGTGCAACCGCTTCTTCCCAGCGATATTGGAACTGGCTTTGTGCACCGAATAATTTGACGGTTTCTAAACCGGAAAGACTTTCAATCAAGTTAGCATATTTCTGAGAAGCAAGTCTGGAACCTTCTTCGATTGCGACTTTGAGTCTGGCCTGAATCAGATAAGAGTAACATGCCAATATTATCACACCGATAATCGGAACGATGACCAGCGGTCCTGACATTAACCAAATAAGAAATAAGAATAAGAACGCAAAAGGTAAATCAATCAGTGATGAAATTGTGGCAGACGTGAAAAACTCTCGGATAGACTCGAACTCTTGTAGGTGTCTGGTAAATGCTCCGACAGAAGGGGGGCGATTTTCCATGCGGATGCCCAGAACCTTACTGTAGAGTTTTGAAGAGATCAGAATATCTGATTTTTTCCCCGCGACATCAATGAAATAGCTTCTGAGCATTTTTAAAGTGATATCAAACAGAAAAATACAGATGATTCCGCTGGAAAGCACCCAGAGTGTTTCAAATGCAAGGTTCGGCACAACTTTGTCATACACTAACCGGGAAAACATCGGTGCGGCAATGGCAAATGCATTGATCAGCAGCGACGCAATCAGCACATCCCGATAAATATTTTTTGATTGCCAGATGGTACTCCAGAACCAGTGCCCTTGATTTGTTTTTAAGACTTCCGGAGACCTTTCATCATAGCTGAACTGCTTTTTAACCATAAAATAGCGGCCGATATAGCGTTCTCCCAGCTCCTGAAGAGAATAGGAAATCGGCACCATACCGGATGCTTCAGTGATGACTTCAGCTTCTTGTTGCTCTTCACTAATATTGAGTAATACACATGACTCGCCACCTTTGAGTAAGAGCACGACAGGAAATATCAGCTGAGGAATCTCGGTCAATTTGGCGCGGTTTTCCTTGGCAACCAATCCCGCCCTTTCTGCTGCCCGGGGGAACAAAAATGGGGTTAGTCTCCCATCTGATAATGGTAATCCATTAATCAGTGCTTCCGGAGAATTGGCTAAGCCATAATACCGACTGATATAAATCAGCGAATTGAGTAATGTATCTTGCATTCAAGCTGACCTTTTCTATTCTTCCATCACTTATCAACAATAAAGCCTTGGAATACATCAATAAAGTGTTCAGCCAGAAAGTCTAGCTGCTCTTGTGTTTCTATCCTTGACGCCACAGTTGTAATGTCCAGGTTATGTGCGGCTCTTGAAATTGACGCCAGTGTATATGTCTGCTTCTCATCTTTCAGATTATGCGTGAATAAATAGTCCAGTTTCACATAATGCGGTCTGAATTCGTTGAGATAATCCAGTGTCTGGAAATGACGGCCATAGTTATCAACCCCAAAGTCCGCACCGGCATCCCGAATGGCATGGCAGAATAGTGCTGTATAGCTGGGGATTTCGATAAAACAGGCTTCCGGAATTTCAAAATGAAATCGTTGTGCGACCGACGGATTTTGCGTGAGTAACTGAGATACCCAGCGAATGAAACTCGGATCCGAAATACTGTTGTTAGATATGTTAATCGCCAGAATCTCGTTGCCGCTTTCGTCCTGAGCTAATTTGTCGAACATCTGCTGAATCACATACTCATCGAAAATGTGGCTGACGTTAAGCTGTTCCAGTGCAAACAGATATTGCGTGGCACTATATCGCTGACCATCTTTTTCGATTGAGGAGAACACCTCTTTATGTAATTCCTTACCATCCTTGTCACATGCAGACTGAAACCGAAAATGAACCAAATCATCTTTCATGGCTTTATCAACCAGTGCTTTCCACTGCTGTTTACCCATGACTAATCGATTTTCGTTACTGTTGATATAGCTGTATGGTTTTGTCCGATTTGCTTTGGCAGATGCTAACGCATTATCCAGCAGCGACAGAATATTGGAGGTTGTAGTTTTCGATTTATTCAGCACGATCCCCAGATAAGCTTCCGGTGATACAAACCCCGTAGGATCTGGTGTCATATCGGAGACGCAGTTCATAATATCTTCGGCAATTGACTGAATCTCATCGTCCTCAGCATGCGGGAAAAGAAAAGCGAATTCACTACTCGATAAGCGCGCAATAATCGTCCCCGGAGCGTTAACTGACAGTTTGAAATGTTCTGCCAGTGTTTTTACTTGAGCATCTCCGCTCTCATAACCTTGAACATCATAGCTCTCTTCGATGAAAGCAGCCTGAAGCATCGCAACGGCACCGTATCCGCCTTCACTTAACCAGCTTTCCAACTGATTCATATAGTAAGAACGATTGCCCAGTTTTGAGACTGTATCAAGATAAGCCCGATCTCGAAGTTGTTGTGCTTCTCTTGCCTGAGCCATAAAGGATTTTTCAACCTGAGAGGACATTCGGTTGATCCCATCAACGACATGGACGAGATCTTTCGTCATCGGAGGCGGTAACGGCTTACCAAACTGGCTGCGCGCGACCTGCTCCATTTTTATCACAATTGCGTGAAGTGGCCGTAGAGAGTGTTTGATAATCAGCGCAATTGCGATTAGTCCGAATAGGAAAACACAGCCGAAAACAATGCTCAGGCGAATGAGGGCGTCCCATAGCTGTCGGTATGCTTCACCCGGATGGCTGACAATTTCTACTTCGGCTAGCTGCATCCAGCCACTGGTTACCACGCGACTTTCATTGATTGGTTTGAACAGATCAAGGTGAGTGAACCACGCAGGTACACCGTTTGGTGTAATTGGATATGTTCGTACAATGGCTGGTCGATCATCAAAAAAGGTTAATTTGACCAGCGAATAAGTGCTGCCATCAAATAGCGCATTGATAACCGACTCGGCTGCAACCGTGTCTTTATCTTCCAAATATGGCGCCAGTGCCAGCCCTACAGTATTGATGGTGTTGCTGACTTCTGAGCGTTGCTGTTGTTCAAGGTTGCTGCGTGTTGTATTAAATTCAATAATAAATACAGAACTAATCAGCAAAATAAACAGCGCAATCATTCCCATAACGA
This sequence comes from Vibrio rubrogenes, assembly GCF_059641415.1. Taxonomy (NCBI): domain Bacteria; kingdom Pseudomonadati; phylum Pseudomonadota; class Gammaproteobacteria; order Vibrionales; family Vibrionaceae; genus Vibrio; species Vibrio rubrogenes. The sequence continues at coordinate 89,369 of NZ_JCARSY010000008.1, read as the reverse complement.
TTTGCTTGTAAAGAGTCATATTTCCCTACCCATCGTAACTAACTATCGGTTTATTCAAAATGAGTTCCCGTTCCCGATGCCTTAAGTCGTTCCACAGACTCAGGCGAGATGAGTCGCCCGCCAGTTGACCATTTTTCGATTTCATCAGCCATAGATTCCGACCATTGAAGCTGTAGATCGGCAATAGATCTGTTCTGCTCCTTGCCGGCTTGATTTGCGGTATCAGATTATCGAGGATAAGAGGCTCTGCATCTGGTGTATTGTAATAAGCCAGTACCATGTGAAACTGGTTTAGTTTAATCGCTTTGACATAGACTAATCTTAGCTTGCGATCTGGTATGCCGATTTCTCTGAGAGAGAAATATTTGGCAATTGTAAAATCTTCGCAATCACCGGCATTGGCTCCCAGAAATTCCAGCGGGGTTGCCCAGTAATCTTGCTTGCCCCATAAGTTGAGATCGCTGACGAAGTGGAGTTGATTGAAAAAGGCATTCACTTTTTCCAGTTTTTCTTGTGTTGAAAGCGGTTTATATTCAGCTAAAGCATTCCGCCAAGCTGCTACTCGTTTACCAGCCCGCTCACCGTAAACATTTGTCACGGCATTGATCCACTTCTGTTCCGTGGTATCAAGGGCCTGTAATGACGATACCATCAGTAGTAATAGCATAAAGATGACTGTCAGCCAGCGTTTCATAATGCCTCTATTTTTCTGATCGGATTGTTCATTAGCAGATGTCGGGCTCCATTATTCTTTCAGTGCATTTTTCTGTGCACCGAGTATCGGCTGTAAAAGATACTCCATCACCGTTCGTTTTCCGGTGATGATATCTACTGATGCGGTCATTCCCGGGATAATGGGGAGGTCTCCATCATGATGTAATGTAGTGGAAAACGTCCTGACCCGAACAATATAGAAACTGTTGCCCTCTTCATCCTGAGAGGTATCGGCGCTGATATGTTCAAGCGTGCCTTCCAATCCACCGTACTTACTAAAGTTATAGGCACTAAATTTGACGATAGCATGTAAATTCGGACGGAGGAAAGCTATGTCTTGGGGAGCTATTTTGGCTTCAACGAGTAATGTATCTTCCGATGGAACAATTTCAACAATATCCATCCCCGGTTGAATGACGCCACCCACTGTATTGACATTGAGTGTTTTGACCGTGCCGGCTACCGGAGAGACGACCACAGTCCGATTAACTCTGTCTTCCAGACCGACGGCTGATTCGGTGAGTGCCGATAACTTGTCCTGAGCCTGATTTAACTTGTCTTGCTGTTCGGAACGGAAGGTTTGCGCAGTATCAATACGGCTATACATCGCTTCTTTGAGGGCTGCTTTTGCCAGTGGAATTTTTAATTGACCAGATGTCATATCTCGGCGGATATCATTCACTTGCCGTTGTAATTTTAGGATCTCAATCTCTGGCACAACCCCTTCTTTTGCCAGCGGTTCAGTCATCTGAAGTTCTTTTTGAACGTACTCATAGCTCTGCTTTAAATTTTTGACTCTGGCTTGTAATTCAATCAGGTCCTGATTTTTTTGTTTGATTTGCTGATCGACTACTGAAAGTTGGTTTCTCAAGTTATCCAGCGACTGAATGTACTGTGCTTTTTGTCTTTCCACTAATTCGGCTTTTTTTTCAGCCAGTGTTTGAGGAAACTTTAAACGATTGTAGGTGACGACAACACTTTTCTGCCAGTTGGTTTCGTCAAATATCTCATTAATTTGCACACTGTCAATCGATGCGGACAGTTGGACAACGCTGGCTGTCAAGTTGGCAACTTCTTGCTCCCGTTCGCGGTAATCGGACAAAAAACGGGTGTCATCAAGGAGTATCAGCTGTTGGCCTTTTTCGACGTGTTGACCTTCTTTGACCAGAATTTTTTTGACCAGCCCGCCTTCTAGGTTTTGGATGACCTGGATTTGGGAAGAGGGGATGACTTTTCCACTGCCGACGGTCACTTTGTCAATTTCGGCAAAAGATGCCCAGATGACTGCGATAACAAAAAAAACAGCCATAACCCATAACATAATCCGAGCACTATTTGGGGTATTCAGCAGGAGTGCCGCAGTTTTATCGTCAACATATTCCAGTTCTTCTGATGAAAGCTCGCTGTAGCTGTCTTTACGCATCAAGACATCCTATTCGGTTCGGATTACTCTATTGATTTTATTACTAGTCTGATGAAATGTTAAGAATTGGCACCAGATAGATGCTGAAAATCGCTGAATTCCTCTATTTTCGTTAGAAACTGTACCATACCTTCGCGAGATTGCTTGGTTTTTCTGAAATTTGTCGCCGTTTTAGCGGGGGATTGATGTGATACTTGTCTTATCGATATGAAAGGCGCACAATCACGAAAAAAACGCAGGAGCGCTCATGAAACTCTCAGATATTCGTCGGGAATATATTCAAGGTGGCTTGAGAAGAAAAGATTTGATGCCAAATCCTTTTCATCAATTCGAGCATTGGCTACAACAGGCGATTGATGCCAATATTTCTGATCCGACAGCGATGACTGTTGCGACAGTAGCTCCCGATGGCCAACCTTTTCAGCGAATTGTGTTGCTGAAGGATTCTGGAGAACGTGGGTTTATTTTCTACACCAATCTGGGCAGTCGTAAAGCGCAGCATATTGAACACAATAATCGCGTAAGTCTCCATTTTCCGTGGCATATGTTAGAGCGTCAGGTACATATCACCGGACGGGCTCAGAAACTTTCAGCGATGGAAAATTTCAAATATTTTTCCTCTCGTCCGAAAGACAGTCAGCTGGCTGCGATCGCAAGCCATCAGAGTCAGCGTATATCTGCCCGAGGTATACTGGAAGGGAAGTTTCTGGAGTTAAAACAAAAGTTTGCAAAAGGAGAGATTCCTGTGCCCAGCTTTTGGGGAGGGTATCGAGTGATTCCTGAAAGTTTCGAATTTTGGCAGGGTGGGGAGCACCGTTTGCATGATCGATTCCTCTATGTTCAAAATGAAGCTCATCAAGGCGACGGACTGTGGGAGATTAATCGATTGGCTCCTTAACTTACGCTTGATGAAACATCTCGCTATCGTTCTCATCAACAATCGGTGATAACGGGATACAGAAAAGGGAAGCCATGGCTTCCCTTTTTGATTGGATGATTGGTGACTTATTCTTTAATTTCTCTTACGACCCGAAAGCCAATATAGTTGGCAGCTGTTGATGGCTCAGAAAAGAGTTGGCTATAGGCTACAGCATTGAGCGGAGAGAAACTCCAAGCACCGCCTTTGAGGAGACCTTGAGGTGCGCTGGTCCATTCCCAGACGTTGCCGACAACATCATACAGCCCCAGAGGGTTGGCAGGGAATGACTTGACCGGAGATGTACTTTTGTTTGCCCAGAAAGAGCCGCTCCACCCGGTATTGGCTAAGCCTGTTGCAAAATCATCGCCCCACCAGTAATCAGTTTGAGTACCAGCCCGAGCAGCAATTTCCCACTCATCTTCTGTGGGGAGGCGGTATTTAAACCCGGTTTGTTTTGAAAGCCAGTTTGTAAATGCTTTGGCATCATTTTGGCTGACGCAAACAACAGGAGATTGCGAGGATTGTTTAAATCCGGGATTACGCCAGTAATGACCTGACTGTGGCGTCATTTGGTTATTGATCATCGCCACACACATTTTCGTTAATTCTGCATCTGAACGGTAATTTGTCTGAGTGACAAATGCTTTGAACAGTCCAACGGTGATGGGGGTCGATGAAATCGCGAAAGCATGATCAAGGAACACTTGCGTTGATGCATGTTCACCGATAAAGAATTTCCCTTGAGTGATCGTGACCAACTCCGGCCCTGACAGGCTAGGTGATAATGCGTCCGCAAAGGCATAGCCAGTTTTCAACTGATTATGTTCTTCTTTCAAAACCGCCCGAAGTTGACTGTCTGATTTCAGATTAACCTCTGTTTGATAAGGAATATAACCGGTTTTTTCGACCCGAACCTGATGAACGCCTTCCGGTAGCGTCAATGTTAGTGGTGTATGGCCATAGCGAACATCATCAATGATCACTTGATCATCATATATATTGGAACGAAGTGTCAGATTAAACCAAGCGACTTCCTGCGGGATTGGCTGTTGATCGTCAATGATACAGTACTGAGCATCGATATCTAAAAGTTGGCAAGGTGCGGCATTGTCTGGCCTCGCTCCCAACCGGGCTTCAACAATCGTCTGATAACGGCTGGCATCAGAAAAACCGGATTGAACTGTCTGATGCTGAAGGACATGAATATTCAGAGAAGCCTTTGAGGCATGTTTAACTGCAATTGAAGATTCGCTAACACCGTTTAGTAGAGAGGTCTGGAATTGTTTGACAGCTTTTTGCAGAGCCAGTTTTATGGTTTGCTGTTCACATGCGGCAATAGTCATTGATGGATGGCAACGGTTGGTAAAGCTGACTTTTTCCATGCCTTCTTTTAATAACTCTTCTCTTAAACGTTTCGCTCTGGCTTTCAATTTATTTCGCTGGAGGTCGGCAATGTTCTTCTTGAGTAGAGAAACCGTTGTTTCCTGATCTTTGAGTAGTCCTTCCTGCTCTTCCAGTTGATTATCCGATTCAAACAAACTCTTCTGATTTTGCTTGTATTTTGACCATGCATTCTGGTAAGTGGACTGATAAGGGGTGATATCCAGTTTGGGATCCGAGATCATCTTCTGATAGGCGTTTTCCAAATCTTTTTTAGTTTGGTTCAGCTTGGCTGAAAGTTCCTTATCTTGTTGACGAAGTCTGTTGAGCTCGGTTTGTTGGTTTGCGACAGTCTGTTGTTTTTCTTGCAAAACTTTCTGGGCTTTTTCCAGCTCAGTATTTTTACTGAAAAGTGCATCGTCAATTTGGTTGACTAAAGGTGCGGCTTTTTCTGGCAATACAGCATCTTCAGCAAAAGCGCTGAATGATACGAAACCAAGCAGGAGGGTTGATAATAGAGCAGTTATTCCTTGTCGCATGCTTTTGTACTTCAATGTTGGATCGTCAAGTCGTCTGATCGATTGTAAACGAAAACGCCATTCGGCCATAAGTCATATATCAATAACTTACAGACAAAATGGCGTCGTAACCATATCTTTGTGAATCGTACCCCAAAAATAATTCACAAATTGGCATTTAGCTTTGCTTATTCGGACGAAGTTTGACCCATACCGTGTCATTACTATTGACCGTAATGACCTGATTATATGTCTCATATCCGTCTTTGGAGACTGTAAACTGATGGCGACCATGTGGTAGAACAATCTCAACCGGGGTACTGCCATAACTTACACCGTCAATAGTCACAGAATCCTGATATTGGTCAGAGCGGACGGTGATGTTTGCCCACTGCTTTTCCTTTTTCGGCGTATAGTTTTTCTGTCCTTGCAGACAGTATCGTGTTGATACACCCAACAATTTACATCCGGCAGTTGCTTCTGGCCGAGCCTGAAGTTGAGCCTGGATTTTGGTGTAATAATCGTTGTTACCCTGAAAACCGCTCGACAAAATCTGGCTATCCTGAATTGATATATTCAGGTCGACATTTTTCAGATTTTGCTTGGCGATGACAGATTCTGTCAGATTATCGAGTAATTTATCCTGAAAGGCTGAGACCGCTTTCTGTTTGGTTAGATAAACACCTTGATTCGCACATTCACCCAACGTCATCGTGGTAGAACACGTTGTTTTATAGTTGGCTTCAATGGTGTTGCTATCCATCAGCTCTGCATTAATGCGCTTGACCCGGGCTTCGACCCGAGACTCTGTCAGATTATCGAGCTCGCTTTTCAGGCGAGCCTGCTTCTGTTTGAGTTGGGAGACACGCATTTCACTTTCAGTAATCGTCTGTTCGTTGTCCAGCCGAGCCGCTTGATTTTGCTTTAACTCATTCCAGACTTCCTGGTATTTTTTCTGAAAAGTTGCTAAATCGATGTCCGGATCTTCGAGAAGTTGGCTATATTGTTTGTCCAGATCTGATTTGGCACGATTTCTTTTCGTTTCCAGCTTATCGCCTTCACGTTTCAAACGATCTTGATCATTTTTCAACTGTTGGAGTTTTGCGATCTCCGTGTCGTACTTGGATGAAATGGATTTTATTTCATCTTGTTTTGTATCTATTTTTGCATCAATCGTCGCAACAGGATCAGTCTGTGCGACATTTGCTTCGTCAGCATATACAAATGCTGGTCCCAAAAGAGGGCTGAGCGCCAATACGAGCGCTGGGATGTGACGTACTATCATAGGTCCCTGCAACAATTTTTAACGTTTAGCCACAGTAACTCTGTGGAGAAGACAATGACTCGACAACTAGAGAAATACTGAAGTAGCTGTCTCATAATTCTTACTCTATTGGAAGCATAAATAACACAAAATGTAACTTAGGTCTCTGATTTTGTATATTTTAAACATGCTACTTCCATTTTGAGCCGAATGAGAAAATATGCAAGTATTTCACCTCAATCTCTGCTCTCGTTTCGCGTTTGAACAAACACTCTCCGTAATTTATGTGCACTTGATCATTGTTCCGGATTTTGCTCAAACGTTCAGCGTCATACTCTTTCGAGATTTACCGACATGCCTAATATACATGAACGGCAATTATTTTCACGGAATTAGTTACAGATTTGAATCCATTACTTCTGATAATCATCCACATGCTTATCTGTGTTGTTGTGTTTGAAAAAATAGCTGTTCCGAGGTAAAAATCTACTATTCATATTGTTGATACTATATTGCGCATCGCAATTGTTGCACCGGATTTTGAGGAGGATGTGGGATGTCTGTGCAAAAAAAAGCTTCCCTACCTGGGTCCAGTCAAACTCCGACGCCGAAACCGGCGGAAGTGGTGACGCTACCTTCGGGGATGGATTGTCATGCTCATTTTTATACACAAATCGTCGTGTGTCTCAATGGGATGACCGAGTTTGAAATCAGTGGATATGGTAACCGAGTTGGCCCGGGGCAGGGGTGTATTGTCCATGCGGGAGCCAACCACGCTTTCGGTGGCATTGTAGAAAGCGCCGATATCATGGTCCTCAACTTGCCGTTTCCTGCGACAGAAACACCATTAATGATGCAACGATTCAACGATCTGTCGAATTCAGGTTGCTATTTCTGTCTCGACGAACCGTTTAAAAATTTGATTTGCATTCTGGGGCAGGAGATGTCGACGGCTCCGGAGGATTATCTATTGAGTCAAGCTTGTCATGATACGCTGGTCTCAATCTTACCTCGCCATATCACCGGCTATGTACCGCATGTCAAAGAATCTCGCTTCGATATGGACATTATTGATCACTACATCGAACGCAATATCGGACGACCGATTTCGGTTGCTCAACTTGCCGGCAGTGTTTTTCTCGGAGAAAGCCAGTTCCACTCACACTTTAAAGCAACAACGGGTGTCACACCGTATCAATATGTGCTGAATAAACGGGTTCAAATGGCAAAGCGCTTCATTGAACAAGGCGGATATACTTTGGGGCAAATTGCAGATATCACCGGTTTCTCTGGTCAGAGTTCTTTCTCTCATGCTTTTATTCGGCTCGTTGGCCTTTCCCCGTCTGCTTACAAAAAACGCTACCAAAAATAATATATTGCTCGCAAATCAAGCGCCTCACTATGTCTCCTTTCTCATTTATTTTTCATGCAATTATTCAGGTGAACAGATCTGTTTCTGCCGTTTTTTCTCGTCTAATGTGTTTATTTCTTTCGTTATTCGCTAAAAAAATATGTCGATACGTTAGTTTAATTGATGTGATTGTGTTTTTAATTTGTTAAATATCGGAGCTTTTCACAAAAAAAACGGAGTTTTTGACAAGTAATCCTCAGATGCCCAGAATACACTGCTAGCTATTGTAAAAGGCCCATTCGGGATGACGTTGAGGGAAAACGCATGTTTACTGCAAATGATGTGTTGAAGTCGGAGTTTGTTGAGCAGCCACTGGACAAACTTTGGGCACTTATCTCGCCACTATATATGGCTGATGAGTCACAATGGCTACAGGAGTTGTTACCACTGGCAACACCGACTGATCAAGAAAAACAAGAAATCACGGAAAAGACGACTCAGTTGATCAAGTCAATCAGAGCCGATAAGAAGTCGGTGCAAATGATCGATGCATTGCTTCTGGAATATAGTCTGGATACTCAGGAAGGCATTTTACTGATGTGCCTTGCGGAGGCGCTGATGCGCATCCCTGATGCTGAGACCGCGGATGCCTTTATTAAAGACCGACTGAGTGTGGCTGACTGGCGTTCTCATCTGAAGAATTCTGACTCCGTTTTCGTCAATGCTTCAACATGGGGATTGATGATTACCGGCAAAGTGCTTGAGTTGTCAGACATTCAGAGTACGAGCCCGATGCAGGCATTAAATCGGTTGGTCAATCGATTCTCTGAGCCGGTTATTCGTCAAGTCATGCATCAAGCGATGAAAGTGATGGGACGCCAGTTTGTTTTGGGTCAGTCGATCGATGAAGCGCAGAAAAATGGCCAGTCAATGCGAGACAAAGGATATACATATTCCTTCGATATGCTTGGTGAGGCTGCGCTGACCAGTGCAGACGCGAATAAATATTGTCAGGATTATCTTGCTGCGATTGAGTCGGTTGGTAAAGCATCAGAAGCGGGAACGCTTCAGTCGTCGCATTCTGTGTCGATCAAGCTGTCTGCACTGCACCCCCGCTATGAAGTCGCGAATCAGGAACGGGTGATGACCGAGCTGTTGGATACGCTGGTCGTGCTTGTTCAACGCGCGCGCGAGTTTGATATCGGTATTTCGATCGATGCGGAAGAAGCGGATCGGTTGGAACTGTCCCTGAAACTGTTTGAGAAATTATATCGCCATGATGTCACTCGCGGGTGGGGCAAACTTGGTATTGTGGTTCAGGCTTATTCAAAACGAGCGTTACCAGCACTCACTTGGCTGACTGGTCTGGCAAAAGATCAAGGTGATTTAATTCCGGTCCGGTTGGTTAAAGGCGCCTATTGGGACAGTGAAATCAAGTGGTCACAGCAAAAAGGTTACGCAGGTTATCCGGTCTTTACCCGCAAAGAAGCATCAGATGTTTCTTATCTGGCTTGTGCTCGCTTTTTATTATCGGAGCATGTCCGGGGTGCTTTGTTTCCTCAGTTTGCCAGTCATAACGCTCAGACGGTGACGGCCGTTGCTGTGATGGCAACGCACCGTGATTATGAATTCCAGCGTCTGCATGGTATGGGGGATGCGCTGTTTCATCAGGTGATGGCAATTTATAAACCGGCAATCAGAATTTATGCGCCTGTCGGGAATCATAAGGACTTACTGCCTTATCTGGTTCGGCGTTTGTTAGAAAACGGAGCCAATAGTTCTTTTGTTCACCGTCTGGTGGATGCACGCTGTCCGATTGATTTACTGAATCGTCATCCTGTGGATGCACTACAGGCGTTTGAGACACTGCATAATGCTGCCATTCCGTTGCCGCTGGATATCTACCCTGACCGTCGTAATTCTTACGGCGTCAACATTGATATTGAAAGTGAAGCTGTGCCTTTTGAGCATCAAGTCGCTGAACACCTAAACCAGCAATGGCACGCAGCACCGATTATTCAAGGTGAAGACCTATACGAAAGCATGATCAAGGACAATGTTGCGCCAACACCGGTTACGGCCCCTTATGATCATCGTATCGATGTCGGAAGTGTGATCATGGCAAATGCGCAGCAGATTGAGCGAGCCATTGAGATTGCGCAGGGGGCATACCCCCAATGGCGCGACACTGAACTTGTGACCCGTGCTGCTTATTTGACGCATTTTGCTGATCTGTTGGAATCACATCTGCCTGAGTTTGTTGCATTGTGCCATCAAGAAGCCGGTAAAACGATCCATGACAGTATTGATGAAGTCAGGGAGGCGGTCGATTTCTGTCGGTATTATGCCACTCAGGTGATGCAACTCACGCCGACATCGCATATCGATTTCAACGGTGCTGAGCGACATACGCAGTATTTGGGACGCGGTGTTTTCGTGTGTATCAGTCCATGGAATTTTCCATTAGCAATCTTTGTCGGACAAGTGGCTGCGGCTTTGGCTGCGGGGAATACTGTAATCGCCAAACCGGCAGAGCAGACGTCTCTCATCGCATTTCGTGCGATTCAATTGCTATTGGAAACCGGTATTCCTGTCGATGTGATCCATTTGTTGCCGTGTCATGGTAAAGAAAGCGGTCACTTACTTACCTCTCATCCCTCAATTGCCGGTGTTGCTTTTACCGGTTCAACCGGAACAGCACAACGAATCAACCAAACATTAGCAGCAAGACCTTGTGATCCGGTTCCTTTAATCGCTGAAACCGGCGGGCAAAATGCCATGATTGTTGATAGTACGGCATTGCCTGAACAGGTGGTGAGAGATGTTTTGCGCTCAGCATTCGCTTCAGCCGGGCAACGTTGTTCAGCGCTACGTGTGTTATTCATCCAAGAGGATGTTGCTGATCGGGTGATGACATTGATTCGGGGAGCAATGCAGGAGCTTTCCGTCGGTGATCCCAAACTTCACCGTACTGATGTGGGGCCGGTGATCGATAAAGCAGCCCAGAGCCGATTATTGGCGCATATTGCGAATATGAAACAGACTCAAGCGCTCATTGCTGAACTGGCATTGAATGATGAATGTGCCCATGGCGTGTTTGTCCCACCGACAGCATTTGAAATTAGCGGGATTGAATGTCTGAAAGAAGAACATTTTGGTCCGGTATTACATATTGTTCGTTATCGGGCAAAAGATTTACCACTCATTGTTGAACAGATAAATCAGACTGGTTTTGGTCTGACTTTAGGGATTCATAGCCGGAATGAAACCACGTACCGGTGGATTGAAGCGCATACCCGGGTCGGAAACTGTTATATCAACCGCGATCAGGTTGGTGCCGTTGTGGGCGTTCAGCCGTTTGGGGGGCAAGGATTGTCAGGGACAGGGCCGAAAGCTGGCGGGCCTCACTATCTCTATCGGTTTACCCGCCCTTTTTATAGTGAAACAGCGATAAAACAAGGAGCGGAGCATGGTGAGTAAAACAACATATTTTTCTGATGCTGCTTTGGCATGGCAGCAATGGAATTTAACGGATTTTAGTTCTAAAAGTGAGCATTTACTTCGTCTTGCCCAGTCTTTGGAACTCGATGCTGCTGATTTAGCTCAGGTCATCACTTATCACCTCAATAGTGCGAGAACCCGGATTGCTGAGACACAGCTTTTAGTCGGTCCGACAGGGGAAACCAACGAACTCTATAGTTCTGGCCGAGGTGTTGTGGTGATCCTTCACAAGCGAAGTGACGCTAATGCTTCACTGGCTGTGGTTGCTCAGTTAGCGGCAGCTTTAATTGCTGGAAACAGCATTTTACTTTGTTCAGATGATACGACGCTGAATGCACGTTTGGCATCAGCACTGGAAAACAGTAGTTTTCCTGTTCATCTGGTACAAATCGTTGCGGTTGATGCATTTCATCAGATCATGACGTGCGATGTGCGTCAGGTCGGGATGATTTGTGAGCCGCAAGATGCAAGGCAGGTCAATCAAGAACTGTCCAAGCGCCCGGGAGTCATTATTAGTCCGGTTATCGAAACGGATTTGGATCAACTCCCGATGGCGCATGATGCAGCACTCGTGTTGCGTTTCATTACGGAACGGACACGCACTATAAATATAACAGCGATAGGGGGAAATGCTTCTTTATTGGAAATGGGAAGCTCGAACCACTAAAACCTGCTTTTCCGGCGTCTGTCGTCCTTGGGCTGATAGACGTTCGGAGATGAACAGGGAAGGCGATCAATATATAAAGAGGAATGAATTATGGAAAATAGCTTTGCTATTACAACAACCTTTATCGTGTACCTCATTATGATGTTAGCGATAGGGGTTTATGCATACTTACGAACGAAAAACTCAACCGACTACTTTCTCGGTGGACGTTCTCTGGGGCCTTGGCCTGCGGCATTGTCAGCCGGTGCATCCGATATGAGTGGTTGGTTGCTGTTGGGGCTGCCAGGCTACGCTTATGCCGCTGGATTAGAATCCTTATGGTTAGCCGGAGGATTGTTACTCGGAAACTGGCTCAACTGGTTTATCGCAGCAAAACGTCTCCGCACATACAGTATTACCACCGACGCCATTACAATTCCTGAGTTTCTATCTCGCCGTTTTAATGATCAGTCGAAGTTGATTCAAACAATTTCTGCATTTTTCGTTTTGTTATTTTTCCTCTTTTACACCAGCTCAGGCTTAGTGGCTGGCGGGAAACTGTTTGAAACAGTCTTTGGTCTCGATTATACCACTGCGGTGATTATCGGTACGATTTGTGTGGTGTCATATACACTATTTGGTGGATTCCTTGCCGTCGCATGGACCGACTTAGTTCAGGGCCTGTTAATGGCAGCTGCCTTGCTGATTGTACCGATGGCCATGATGCAAGATGGTTTTTCAGTGTTGGGCGACAATTTAACCAAGATTAACCCAGAGTTACTGACCATTTGGCGTGGGCTCGATGGGCAACCATTAGGTGCGATTGCGATTATTTCTCTGGCAGCATGGGGTCTCGGATATTTTGGTCAGCCGCACATTCTGGCGCGTTTTCAGGCGACTCGTTCAAATAAAGACTTGCGCACGGCACGCCGGATTGCAATTGGCTGGTCTGCACTAGCGATGTTTGGTGCAGTGATGGTCGGGCTTGTTGGTTTGGTTTATACCACAAACCACCCAACGCTTACCTTAGAAGATGGCGAGAAGATCTTCATGTTATTGGTCAATGCTGCTTTCCATCCGGTCATTGCCGGGATTCTGTTAGCTGCAATCCTCGCAGCCATCATGAGTACGGCCGATTCTCAGTTGTTAGTCTGTTCATCCGCACTAGCAGAAGACTTCTATAAACAGGTCATTAAGAAAGATGCGACATCTGAACAGATTGTCCAGGTTGGTCGTCTCTCTGTCATGGCGATTTCGATACTGGCCTTGGTGCTGGCGATGACACCAGATAGCTCCGTTCTTGGATTGGTTTCTTATGCATGGGCCGGATTTGGGGCTGCATTCGGACCTGCACTGGTGATCAGTCTATTCTGGTCTCGTATGAACCGTAATGGTGCCTTAGCGGGGATCATTGTGGGTGGTGTGACGATTGTGGTCTGGAAACAGTTCACCGGTGGCATTTTTGATGTCTATGAAATTGTACCGGGTATGATCTTCTCTACCGTTGCAATTGTCGTTGTCTCACTACTGAGTCGTGAGCCGGAGTCAGCTGTTCAAGCACAACATCGTACATTCTTGAAACAGCTCAAAGAACTGGATTAAAGACAAAAATAATATCAGGAACCCCTCATTTGGAGGGGTTCTTTTTCGGTATAGTATGATAATCTTAGTGATTGATAATCGCTATGGATATGAACACTGGGAAACTTTTGGAATAATCAATAGATTTTTAGCGACTCATGTCACAAAATTGATGTTGAACTTTGAGAATATGTTTCTATATAGATAAATACTCTTATTATTAGCTATAAGTAGTTTACTTGATGAGGTTTGTCATGTCTGAAGCATATTGTCCCGTGTGTCGTAAAGTCACTCCACATAAATCAATTATGCGGCGTTGTCAGACTGAACGTTGTACGCGATGGCAGGAGATTCAGCTATTCATTTCCTCACTGATGCGTGGTAATCATTATTATAAAATGGAAAGACAACATTTTTGCCGGATATGTAACCACCAGAATGTCAGACCTGTTCTCGCCCTCCCAAACAATCCCCACAATGAGCCTCGAATTTCTTAGTCTAGTGTGAATCGCTCAGGCCAAGATATCTCTCGGAATCTTTACAGTGTAAATTCGAGTCATGACTTACAGGTTCACGGTTTGTTTTGGCACACTTTTGTGTTGATGAGCTTCATGCTTTGATAAACTTTATGCTTTGATAAACTATAGTAAGACCCCCCATATTATGATTTGAAGAGCCTTTTTGTTTTAGGTGATGGGACATATCAATCATGTCGTAGCACGACATATTCCCGCTTGGCGTGCTACGTAGTAAAAGGGCTTTCAACATTGAGCATATTGCATAGTTCAACAATCGCGAGCGATAGGCTTGATTTAATCACTTGTTGTTGGCGGTTCAACTGTAATTGATAAAGTTTTGCATCTGTGTCTTCATCATCAATTAGGGCTGGTGTTAACTGAAAGATTCCCATTTTTTTGAAAGCGTTAATTTTGTGAATCGCATCCAATATCTTTGGATCCGTAAAATGATATTCAGCCCCATCTTTGTTTAACTGGTTTCTGAGACGGATGATTGTCTCGATATCATGATAAACATCATCCGGTATCACCCCTAATCCAAACAGCAGCTTGATCCGGACACTTAAATCGCCCAGCGGGCCTGAAGACTCCAGCAGTGGATTAATCACTGCTTTAACAGCGAGATAATCACTGCGGAAAATACGTTGCACCAGTGAATCGATAGAATTTTCAAAGATGTTGACAGCTGCGATGAAAAAACCTCTGACCGATGAGGCTACATTCAACTGCTCAATAATGTCTGCTTCGTTAATTTTTTCTACCATAAAGAAAGCATCATAGTTAAAAAGGAGGAGGGGACAGGAGCAGGCCCCCAGCCTCACTTATTATTTTTAGAGGGTATTATAGATAGCTTCGACTTGCTTAGCTTCTGTCCCGTGTTTATCCAGATTGGCATAGTGAGCTAATGTTGCCAGAACACCATGCTGACTCAGATATGCCTGTAATTCGACGGCCTGAGGATCTGAAGCATTTGTGTATTTTAATGCAGCCGCAATACCTTTCAACAGCGCTGTATTTGCAATACTATACTCCATTGTACCACGTAATGGCTTGATTAAACGGTCATTTTCTCCGAGCTTACGAATTGGTTGACGACCAACCCGTTCAACATCGTCGATTAAGTACGGATTGGCAAATCGGGACAGAATTTTCTCGATATAAGCCGCATGAGCTTTTCGGTCAAATTGGTAACGATGGATTAAAACTTCTCCACTTTCTGTCATCGCTTGTTTGACATCGGCATAGATCGTCTCATCTTCAATCGCTTCTTTGACTGTCTGAAAACCTTTGAGACAGCCGAGATAGGCTGTAATACAGTGGCCAGTATTGAGTGTAAACAACTTTCGCTCAATATAAGCCATTAGGTTATCTGTCTTTTCCATACCCGGAATATCCGGAATATCGCCAACAAATTGCGATTCATCAACGATCCATTCACTGAAACTTTCGACGGTTACATCCAGAATATTATCGGATGCTTCTGCCGGAGGGACGATACGATCAACGGCTGAATCAACAAAGCCAATCAACGCATCAGCTTTGGCATGATAGTCTGCTGCCAGATGTAAATAAACTTGTGCTTTAAGATGTGAGGATCCCCGAATCATGTTCTCACAAGCAATAATATTCAGGGGTGTTGTGTTGCCGCTATCAATTCGTTTTTGGATGCCTGTCGCGATGGTTTTCGCGATGATATCCAAAACGTTTGGTCCGACAGCGGTGGTAATTAAGTCAACCTGAGTAATGTGTTCATCAATCTTATCACTGGCTGAATCCACGGCAGTGACATTCTTGACCGTTTGCCACTGGCACTCAGAGCCGACAATTTTGACTTGATACTGCCCGTCTTGACGCAGTTTATCGACGATTGCCTGATTGACGTCTGCAAAAATAACGTGGATTCCCGCATCTGCCAGAAGTTTGCCAATAAATCCCCGGCCGATGTTACCGGCACCAAAATGAATTGCCTTTTTCATAGACTTTTACCTACCAATAAAAAACAAAGAAAGAAAAAGTAGAGGTGGAGGACCTCTACTTGTGAGCCTTATGCCGTGGTATTACCCAACACTTCTAAAATGACGTTAACGTCATCTGTTGAAGTGAGCGTCGCGATCGCATCCGGGTCATCGAGCGCATTGGTGATCGTGGAAATGACCCCCATATGCTCATCGTTCTGTGCAGCGATACCGATAACCAGCTTGGCGATGCCATCTTCGTCATCGGTAAACTGAACACCATCGGGGTATTGGCAGATGACAATCCCTGTTTTCAGAACGTGATTTTTCGCTTCAATCGTGCCGTGCGGTACTGCGATTGACTCACCCAGATACGTTGACACCATTTTTTCTCTTTCAAACATGGCATCGATATAGCTGGGATCTGCATATCCGAGTGCGACGAGTTGTTCTCCCGCATAACGGATGGCTTCTTCTTTGTTACTTGCTTTGAGGTTTAAGTGAATGTTACGGGCTTCAATTTGGAATGCCGGTTGAGTCTCAGCGTCAGCGTTCTGGGGCGTAGCTGATTGACCAGCATCAGACTTTTTTATCTCATTGACGAGATTGTTATACATTTCATTATCCAGAAAATTGGTTAAAGAAATGTGGCGTGCCGATGGAGCGTGTTTCCGGGCCCGGTCGGTTAAATCTTTATGAGTAATAACGATATCAACATCTCGGGGAAGATTATTAATTGCCAGATTAGTGACCTGAATGTCCAATCCCGCTGCTTGTACTTTTTTACGCAGCATACTTGCGCCCATTGCGCTTGACCCCATGCCTGCATCACACGCGACAATGATCTTTTTGACATCCCCTGTGAATGATTGCGCAGTTGACGAACCTTTAGATTCAGCTTTCATGTCTTGCATTTGAGTGGTCGCTTTCTCCAAAGAACCATCATCATCGGTTTCTTGATTTCTTTGGGTTTTCATCAACAGTGACGCAACCGTAAATGAGACGGCAGCAGCAGCAGTGATTGAACAAAGCACACCGATAATCGAGCTCTTCGGCGTCATGAGCAATACGGCAAAAATTGAACCGGGTGAGGCTGGTGATACCAAACCGGCACCAAATACCGTTAATACAAATACACCCGTCATGCCACCGGCAATAGCTGCAAGAATCAAACGAGGATTCATCAGAATATATGGGAAGTAAATCTCGTGGATCCCGCCCAAAAAGTGAATGATGGTCGCACCTCCGGCGGTTTGTTTGGCTGTCCCTTTACCAAACACGATATAGGCCAGAAGAATACCCAGCCCGGGCCCCGGATTTGCTTCTATCAGGAAGAAAATGGATTTACCGGTTTCACTGGCTTGTTGAATACCCAGTGGTGAGAAAATACCGTGGTTGATGGCATTGTTCAGAAATAGAATCTTCGCGGGTTCGACAAAAAGTGAAGTTAAAGGGAGTAGATGAGCTTTCACCAAGACGTCTACACCTGTCGCAAGCGCCATGGAGAGGACCTTGACGAATGGACCAATCAGGAAGAAAGCGATGATCGCGAAAATCATACCAATAATACCGGCCGAGAAGTTGTTGACCAGCATTTCGAAGCCACTTCTGACTTTCCCATCGACTTTTTTGTCAAACGTTTTAATTGCCCATCCACCGATCGGACCTGCAATCATTGCGCCCATAAACATTGGGATATCTGCACCGACGATAACGCCCATTGTGGTGATAGCACCGACGACTGCACCTCGTTCACCACCGACCAGCTTACCCCCGGTATAACCAATTAGCAGTGGTAATAAGTAGGTAATCATCGGACCGACAAGTGCAGCCAATGTTTCATTAGGTGTCCATCCTGTTGGAATGAACAGTGCTGTAATAAATCCCCATGCGATAAATGCCCCAATGTTCGGCATAACCATGTTGGACAAGAACCGGCCAAAATTTTGTATCTTGACCTTTGCATCTGGTGATATCATATGGATTCCCCGTTCGATGTACTCATTTGATGTTGTTGTGTTAACGGCTCGCCAAAGCCGTTGAATTGAATCGTTCAAAATCAATCTAGCACACAATTTTTCAATTGAACTGAGAACGGGTTTTTTGTGATCAGATTCAATAATTCATGGGTCTGCAAGTGTCTTTTTAGTGATTTAAATCTACTTTTAGCGCTGTAAGTTTGTTACAAAACATTTAGAAATTAAAAGTCAATCAATTTTTTATGGTTGACATCTCTTTTTTGATAATTTGTTTTTTATATTTATAGTGATATACGTCACTATTTTGATAGTTTTTATCCGCGACCAAAATATAAATGTGACTTAAATCTTATATTGATATTTATTTCAATATGTAAAATAAATTGATTAAAAATTGGGAGTATGTTTTGTAAGAAATGTACATTTCCGTCACGAGTCAGAGTCGTCTGTATCGTGGGTCAATGATCGCGTATCGATGGCTTGTGGAAGATGAACGACGAAGTGTGATCTCTTTGGATAAATCGCACAGCGATTTTATGACGAAACGGGAAGGAAAAAGCGATTAAGGGAAGAAGAGCGCCTCACAAAAGTCGAGGGTTAGGAGAGACAGAGTCACAAAGAGCAGAGGCAGCACTCTACTCTATGTATGACAAGTTGTGCTTGGTTCTCAGCTTTCTGTTTCGATATCTGAATCATCAACAAATTCGTCGAGCGCATCCGGTTTGTTGCGACCATTCAGAGTGTGGAAGCGTTTTCTGCCACGCGCAAGGCGGACATACTTCAACCAGACCCGCTCAAGTTTTGTTTTGGCTTTTTCTGGCTGTTCGAGCACGAGAAGAAAGTGTCTTTCATCGGCATTTACAGGCTCAAGGACACCTGATTCCAACTGGGACATGGTTTCGCCAAACTGAATGAGCAGTTCTTCTTCAGCCAGCGTAAAATCACCTGATTTAGCAAATCCCCGTGGGAATTTCTTATTGTCGTAAAAACGCTTCTTTCCGTAACGGAATTCAGTCTCAGACATATCAACCTCGCATCAATGCAGCGTTACACTTTTGTATTGAATTACGGCGAAAGTTAGGCGTAATCTAAGGAAAAGAAAAACAAAAATTTTTTATCGTCATCATTGGATTTCATTATGTATATGCATATATCCTAAATCACTTTAAGATGCAGTTTCAGTAAGAATAAAGGGTTGCTATGGACGTCAAAGTCTTTCGTACTTTTCTGGAATTGGCCCGGGTGCGCCATTTTGGCCGGGCAGCAGAAAATTTATATTTAACGCAGGCAGCAGTCAGTGCACGTATCAAGCAGCTTGAAAGTTATTTTGATACTCAGTTGTTTACCCGGGATCGCAACAATATCAAGTTGACCTCAGCCGGAGAGCGTCTGATTAGTTATGCAGAAGTCATGGTCGCGACCTTACAACAGGCGAAGTTTGAACTGTCACTGGAAAGTGGTAAAGCACTCCAGCTAACGATTGGCGGAACGCCAAATATTTGGGATGCTTATTTACAACATTGTCTGAGTAAAGTAACGGATACGTTTACTGGCTACGGATTTATTGCGGAAGTTATGGGACGGGAGCAGCTGAGTCGTGGACTGCTTGAGCGCACTCTGGACATGGCATTTGTATTTGATCCGATTAAGGCCGAAGAACTGCATTGCCGGAAAGTGACAGATCTGACGCTTTTATTTGTTTCAACTCAGCCGCAGTCGGTCGATGATGCTTTCAAACATCACTATGTCTATGTGGACTGGGGTGCTCGATTTGCTGCTGAACATGCGGAACGGCATCCAAGAGTGACGACTCCGTTTTTACGGACGTCAACGGCCAGAATCGCACTCGATTTCATTCTGGAAAAAAAAGGAAGTGCTTACTTACCTGCATCGCTTGTTGAGCCTTTCCTACGGACAGGTCAGTTACACTGTATTGATGGGGGATCTGAATGGAAAAGGCCCGTTTATCTCAGTTATCGCAAAAACAGCTCATCGGTTGATGCGATCGGGCAGGTTGAGATGCTGGTGAAAGATATCAACCCGCTAACGGCTTTCTCATTGCAGCAAGCGGGCGATATCGGCAGGGATTAGAATCAATGGATTATGATTTGATAGCACGCAGGATGGCTTGATCCAGACTCAGTTTTCCGGATCCGGAGAAAATGAGTGAAGTACAGACTGCCAAGAGTGCAAGCGCATACTCATAACCATTGTTGGACAGGAATAGACCATTGTTGATGTGTACGGAAAAAATTGCGACAACCATCGTAAAAGCTGTGACACATGCAGCCGGTCTGGTAAGTAGTCCCAGAAGCAGGAACATGCCACCGAAGAACTCGCCGCTACCGGCAAGGAATGCCATGAGCATACCGGGTTCAATACCGATGGAGGCCATCCATTTGCCTGTCCCTTCCAGACCATATCCACCAAACCAGCCAAAGAGTTTTTGAGAACCGTGGGCCATGAGAATGATGCCGACCGGAACACGAAGAATTAGTGGCGCATATTGAGCATTTGAACTCAGTAATTTACGTAAAAAATGCATATCATTATTTCCTATATCAAAAAAGTTGAATTTGTTCTGAAGTTTGTTAGTACTATTAAAAGATGAATTTCATTGATGTTAAATGTGTTATTTTGAACAAACTTGTTTAAAAAAATCGAACGATAGAGTGAAACAACAGTCATGACATGCAAATCAAGTGAATCAACGGCTATACTGTCAATAACCTACGGCCATCGAAATCATGGATGATTTGTGAGGTGGTTGGTGCGTTTTTTGTTCGGAAATAGCGTACTCTGATAGGGAAGGAGGACTAGATATGTATCAATTCAAATATGCTGTGAAGTCGTATCTGGTGGTTCTATTGTCTTCTTTGTCACTGTATGGATGTTTTCAGGAAGAATTAGAGCATTGGGTGAATAAAGAAACTTATGCGTTTCAGGGGACTTATGAAAATCAACACAATACGGATCTGATCGATTTTCACGAAGCAAAAGCTTCAATTCAAAGTGAAGGGAAATCGATGGTGGTTCCTTTTCAGGTTGATGGCAACTTTATTTATATTCAGGTCAGACAAAGCTCTAAAGAGAAAAGAGAAGATATTGTTATGCGCATCCATGGTGATGGTGAGGTGCTGACATGTAGTGCCTGTGCAAAATATCATTTGAGTAATCTCTGGGTTCGGACTACGCCTGAAACACCGACGGAATAACACGCATCGTTGCGTATTGCATGTCGGTTGACATAGGTCCGTTTACCCCAGTTTACTTTCATCTCATAAGCGTACAGAACAGCCGCATTGGATTTTCATTTATGAAAGTTTAAATGATGCAACCTGCTGAGAGAGTTTCTGAATAGATAATATGACTTCATTGATCGCATTATTCGCTTCAGATGCACTGACCGTCACTTCTTTTGAATTTTCACGCATTTGCTCCATATTATCATTGACCTGATTGACGACCACGCTTTGTTCTTCGGTTGCGGCTGCAATTTGAACGGAATAGTCGGTAATACTATTGACTCTGTCGATAATCAGATTCATGGCTGATCCCGCAGAATCGGTATAGCTTGATGTTTCAACGGCTTTTTCTGTCCCGGATTTAATCGTATCGACGGCTTTTTTTACACCGGCATTCAGTTCTGATAGCGTAGTTTGAATGCTTTGTGTGGACTCTTGGGTTTTCTGTGCCAAAGCACGGACTTCATCGGCAACGACAGCAAAACCTCTCCCGGAGTCACCCGCCCGAGCCGCTTCTATGGCGGCATTGAGCGCTAGTAAATTCGTTTGTTCTGCAATACCCCGAATCACATCAACGACAGAGTTAATACTCTGGCTGTCTTGCTCTAACTTGCTGATCACACTGGCAGCGCCTTCCATCTCCTGAACGAGAGCGGTGATCTGGTGAATTGCATTTTGAATCCCCTGATGAGAATCGGTGACATCAGTTCTGGCATGACTGGATTCATCGGATGAGCGTTGAGATTGTTGGGCTACTTCTGAGATTGCCGTATTCAGCTCAGAGATTGAGTGAGCAATATCATCGAGTGCCATGTTTTGGTGCGCAGCACTTGTTCCGGTTTTGGATGTCAGACTTTTTAGCTGATTGGCATGGTTATTAATTCCCGAGACTTCGTTTTCAATGGTCAGCAACATATTGTGCAGATAATAGATGAACTCATTGGTTGCTCTCGCAAGCTGTGAAAGCTCATTGTTACCAGTGTCCGGGAGTCTGAGCGTTAAATCACCACCGGACTGACTCAGCTCTTTCATCTTGTCGGTCAGCGCTTGTAACCGAGTCGAAATCAAGCGTGGGATATAAAATAAGAACCAAAGCCCGACCAGAACAGAAAAGATGCAGGCAACGGTGGTATATAACTCTTGCTGCGCCTCTAAACGATGAACCTCCGCTGCGACTTCCTGACGACGAGACTCCAATTTTTCACCGAATTTGTCGTAGTACGAGCGTAGGGTAGAGAACACCTTTTCCTGATCTTGGGTGAGTAAGGTATAGGCCGGTTGGTATTGCTCATCATTCACCAAACGGATGATATTTTCTGAGAGGCTTTTCCACTGGTTAAAGGTGCTAATGTAAGTTTGATGTTCCTGAGGAATAAGTTTGATCCCTGCTTGCTCTCCGAATTCTCTCGATTTCAGCATTCTGTCATAGGCTTGCTGCTGATTTTCATGGTATGCATCGAGTTGTTCTTTGGGATTCTTCCGCTGTGATGACATATACATATAGTCTCGTAATGCAACGGCTGACTGGTAGAGGTCACGATCAGCATTTAACACCGTGGCTGTGGCCGGGGAAATATACTTTGTCAGCATATTGGTGTTCTCGGCGATCTGATGGTTCACTTTTAATCCGAGTACAGCCACTGTTAAAATTGCTATCAGTAAGAACGCAATGGGCGTGAAAATCTGATACTTAATTTTCCAACCAGAAAAGTGCCCCATAGTTATCCCCTTTTATTTGTTGATATAATTGTCTTTAACCGCTTGCTTCTACTACATTTTTAAGCATAGTCACTGTGAGTCTGAAAGCTTGTTTTTATTCATCGGTTTATATCAGACCGGATAAAATTTCTGATCTGTATCACAATCGGCAGGGGCATTTGTTGTTTGTCTGAGTAGGGGGCGGTATAAGCATAGAATAGATTGAATTGTTATTTCCTCTGTGCAGGAATACCTGATGTATACGGAAAATGCCATTGTGGTGTTTCCAAAGTGTCGGGTTTTTTATGACAAAAAACTAGGATTGTTACCGCGTGTTCGCGGGCAAAACCTGAAAGATGCAGCTGACCGTGTGGTGAGATTAATCTTTCGGGTTTTTTTTGGTTCTTAATTTTGTTGTGCCGGATTTTAAATCAGCATTTCAGGTCGATATGACCGTGTGAACTGCGATTATCGGTGTCTTCATTGGGATTGTTCCGGCCGCGGGATTGGCCTGCTGCTTTGGTGAACCGAGAGAAGCGGGAAGTGCAGATCAATCGATGAATGGAGTAGCCACATCAGTTGCTCAACAATATGGTTAGCATCAGGATTAAACAGGAGAAGAGAGAAGATGAGTTTTAAATTTCCCGATTCATTTTTATGGGGGGGCGCAACAGCTGCGAACCAGATTGAAGGCTCTTATTTGAGCGACGGTAAAGGCCTATCCACTTCAGATGTTTGCCCTTATGGTGCATTTGGCGAAATTGTGCCTCGTCAGGATGGGGATTTTAATATTAAAGATCTTGCGATTGATTTTTATCATCGTTATCCCGAGGATATCGCGCTCTTTGCCGAAATGGGATTTACTTGTTTGCGCTTATCGATTGCCTGGAGCCGGATTTTTCCTAATGGCGATGATGCCGAGCCGAATGAAGCTGGTTTGGCGTATTACGACAAAATTTTTGCAGAGTTAGCAAAGCATGGTATCCAACCGCTTGTGACGTTATCTCACTATGAGATGCCACTGAATCTGGCAGAAAAATATCATGGCTGGGCAAGCCGGGATGTGATTGGCTTTTTTGAAAAATATGCTCGTGTGGTGTTTGAACGTTATGGTCATGCGGTTAAGCTCTGGCTGACATTCAACGAGATCAATGTCACGTTGCATGAACCATTCACGGGCTCCGGTTTGCCGAGAGACTGTGACGAGCAGACCCGTTATCAGGCGATCCATCATCAATTAGTTGCCAGTGCCAAAGCGGTGAAAGCATGCCATGAAATGATTCCTGATGCCAAAATCGGCAATATGATTCTGGGCGCGATACAGTATCCGTTCACCTGTAACCCTGATGATGTGATGTATACCCTGACACAAAACAGGGAATGGCTGATGTTCGGTGATGTTCAGGCAAGAGGGTACTATCCGAGTTATATGACGCGTAAGTTCAAAGAGCTGGGCGTTGAAATCAACATCACTGAAGATGATCGGGAAACACTGAAAGAAACCATCGATTTTGTTTCGTTTAGCTATTACATGAGCGGCTGTGCCAGTGCTGATCCGAATGAACAGGCGAAAACTGAGGGGAATATGCTGAATATGGTAGCAAACCCTTACTTAAAAGCGTCTGAATGGGGTTGGCAGATTGATCCGGTTGGATTGCGCTACCTGCTTAACTTCTTGTATGACCGTTATCAGTTACCGTTGTTTGTGGTTGAAAACGGCTTTGGTGCGAAAGATGTCGTCAATGAAGCGGGTGAAATTGTTGACGATTATCGGATTGATTACCTGAATGATCATCTCTTCCAAGTTGGTGAAGCGATTCAGGATGGTGTCGAGCTGATGGGTTACACCAGCTGGGGGTCGATAGATTTGGTCAGTGCCAGTACGGCGCAGCTTGCCAAACGTTATGGCTATATTTATGTCGATCGTAATGATGATAATCAGGGCACGCTCGATCGGATACGCAAGAAAAGTTTCTATTGGTATCAGGATATTATTCAGTCTCAGGGAGAAAAGCTGACGCCACCGAAAGCTTAAGGACATCAACCCCTCGAGTCTGTCTTTGTGGCATCGTATGACGGGGGATTGAAACTCAGAAAGTCACAAAATATTGGATTGAGTGTCATCAGACCTCAATCCTTTTTTGTGACTTTACAGTGTAAAACAGAGCGTATTTGGATACGCGATGTTGAGTCAGAGCAACGCTTGAACGGGGTCAGTGCCCGTATTTGGTCGCTTCAATATTGTTCAAGATGCGATGGATCAGATAAGTGGCGATCAATGTAGCAACAATAGCAAATAAAATACTGCTAATGCGGTATAACGCATTGAATGTTAAGTCACTGGTTGGTGTCAGATACTGACCGAATAAAATCCCTAATGTGGTTAATCCTCCGAATCCAACCCCTGATCCACTCGCTTCTTTCATGTGCAGATAGCCGAATAACATGGTTCCGATCCACAGTAGTGGGATGACGAGCACCAACTGGTTAGAGCGATCGTATAAAAGAATTTGGCAGCTCAGACCAAAAACTACGCCTAAAATTGTCCCCATCGCTCTTTTTCTGGCATAGCCTAAAGCACCATTCCAGTTCATCGGAAACAGTAGTAACAGGCTGGTGGACTGTGCTGACATCGAATCACTGAGATTGAAGACCTGAAACACGAGAAACGAGCAGGTCGCGACCCCGGTTCCTAACAGAGTCTCATGGCGGAAACGATGAGATTGCTTGGGTTCCGACGGCGGTGGCAATTGTCTGGGCGTCACATCAGGGATGAGATAATGCATCAGATAGGCAATCCCAATCGCAAGGATATTCGCAACCATGTTACAGCTGATCATGTTATTAATATCGGTGGTTGAATAACTGGCGAAATGCAGCATGATACTCAGATTCAACACACTGTTTGCACCAAACAGGAATAACGGTCCGCGAGCCATACAGGCAAATTTGGAGAGAAACAGTAGCAACGCAATGGATGTCATCATCCCCGGATGCGCGCCGAATAAGCCTCCGAGTAGGCCGACTTCCAGAGTGCAGATCACCGCAGATGCAATCACTTGTCGGGCAATATGCCCGTTGAGTACCGGGATCATTCCCAGCAATAACATCGGAACGACGGTAAAAAAGACCCCGAAGTCCCAGCCAAAGTATTTACTAAAGGTAAAACCAAGGGTCGCGCCAGTGGCAATTCGTAAGCACTGCCGGAGATCGTTTTCATTGAGAGGATGAGTCCATAAGCGCATCTTGTTCTCCGGATCAGTAAATGTAATGCAATAGGCTCAGTGCATGAATTTGCATCCGCGCAAACCAAGCAAACACGGGTTGTTGGGGGATCAGTTGCACCGTTGCTCTGGCACCGGCTGGCAGGCACTTAGGCAGCGGCTGATTGAGAACGAGATGGAGTCGAATCCGTTGTGCATCTCTGACCCAACGATTAGAACTTGTCGGAGATGCAAGGGAACCGTTAGCATCAAACTGACCATTACTGACACCTGCATCGATAGTACTCACTCTGGCAGTATACAAGCGGCCCGGATCGCGATCGAAAGTAATCAGTGCCGGGTTATTGTGGCTAAAATTACGCAGACTTTTCTCTCTGAAATCCGCAATGATATCGAGTTTGTTATCGACCAGAGCAATCAGCGGTGTGCCTTTATTGGCGTAAGTTCCGACCATCAGTTGCAGGTTGGTGATAATGCCAGCATGTTCTGCTTTGATTTGGGTATAAGAGAGATTGAGCGCTGCTTGCTGAAGACGGTTTTGTGCCGTCTTCACCGTGACATTCTCATGTGTCGTCGTACCGCGACGAACCTGTAGTTCTTTCAGCCGGGCTTGTGCGGCCATCAGGTTTGCTTTTGCCGCAGTCGCATTACTCAATGCATCATCACGCTGTTGCTGGGAAACACCATTGCGGGCGAAGAGTTTATCCAACCGTTTGGCCTCGCGGACTTTTTGGTTGAATACAATTTGATTCGCTTCGGTCTCTGCTTGCGCGGCAGCAATCGATGCATCTAATTGTTGATTGTCCTGAATGGCTTTTTCCAAATCGATTTTGGCTTGCTCGACCGCAAGCTGATAGGGAGCCGGATCAATCTCAAACAAGATATCACCTTGCTGAACCTGTTGGTTGTTATGGACATAAACCTGATTGATTTGTCCGCTGACTCGGGGTGCAACTCTGGTAATGACACGGGTTGCCATCGCCTGTGGTGTCAGTGGCATCACGGTATCGGCCAGTAAAAAATAGGCAAAAAGAACGATGAAAATCGCACTGGCGTATTTCACCCAGCGTGCAAATTTTTGATCGGGGGTCATCTTGTGAAACTTCCTTCGTTGTTATTCTGGCTGGTGCAGGTTTTCCTGAGCATTATGTGCAATTTTTTCTAATGTCTTGCTCAGTTGGTTTAGCTCGGCCTCGTCAATATTGATAAGCATACAGTGTCTGACATGCAGCACTTTTTCTTCAATCTGCTTTAAAAGTTCTTTGCCACTGTCAGTTAAATGGACTATTCGGGCTCGTTTGTCGTATGGGCAACAATGGCGCTCGATGAAGTTTTGGTCTTCAAGCAGTTTCAAGGTTCTCATTAGTGAACCAAGTTCGATTTCAAGTGCGTCAGCCAGCGCTTTCTGGCTGACCTTGTCACCGAGACGTTGGAGTTTCCAAAGGGCAACCCAACGACTTTGGGTTAAGCCAAGCGGTGTAAGTTCCTGATTTGCAACGCTGTTCCACAGGCGAGCAGCCCGGGCAAGTTGCTCGGCAAGCGATAAATTCTTCAGAATATTCAGATCATCGACCATGATGGATTATCTCAATTACTAAGCGTGCTTAGTAACATATAGTAGTTAGCAAGCTAAGTAAATATTTTGATTCAAATCACAAATTTAATGTTAAATCTGTTGGTAAGCAACTGCACTCATTAGGGGTTCTGTTATCAACTTCACAGGGTGAGCGGGAACATTTGAGTTAGGGCTGGTATCTCACTAAATTAATTTCATAATCGGATTGTTACTGTGGTTCTGCTGAATAACCTGCGATCAATGAGGTTATCTGAGGACAATGCAGGCAAAACCTAGCTTTCCTGAAGTACTGCTTCCGGGAGCTAGGTTTTTTTATGGATACCCGGTTTTATGAGGGACGTGTGATATCAAAAGCATGCGCTCTGAACTCGGTTAGTCTGATGATTGAGTACAGAAGCCGAGGATGAATTTATATCCAATCGATGAAACGGAGAATACTTCAAATGAAAAAGAACCGCATTTATATGCTGGCACTCGCAATTGTGGGGTTGAGCTGTCATGTGTCTGCGCATGAGAATACGATAGTGGAAATCAAAGCTGGTCTCATGCAGGGGGAGCTCGATGGCTCGGTTATTTCCTACAAAGGTATCCCTTATGCACAACCCCCCGTCGGCGACTTACGCTGGCGAGCGCCACAACCCGTGAATGCTTGGGATGGTGTTTTACCAGCGAAAGATTATGGGAGTGACTGTATGCAAGAGCCTTTCCCGGGCGATTCTGCACCTCTCAGTGGCAAGTTGTCCGAAAATTGCCTGTTTCTGAATGTGTGGCAACCCGCAGAGCCAAGCCGGGTATTACGGCCTGTGATGGTATGGATTCACGGTGGCGGTTTTGTCAACGGTGGATCTTCTGCGGCAAATTACGATGGGACATCTTTTGCTAAAAACGGAATTGTGATGGTGAGTATCAACTATCGCTTGGGACGTTTTGGCTTTTTTGCTCATCCGGCTTTGACAGCAGCACACGAAGATCCTGCGCTGGGGAATTATGGACTCATGGATCAGATTGCTGCATTGCAATGGGTGAAAGACAATATTGCTCATTTTGGCGGAGATCCGAATCAGGTCACGGTTGTCGGTGAATCTGCCGGTGGTTTGTCGATTCACTCTCTTTTAACGTCACCTATGGCTGAAAACTTATTTGAGCGAGCAATTATTCAATCGGGAGCTGGTCGTCGCCATTTCAGTGGCCGTTATCTGAGTCATGAAAATGCATCCGGTGAAGCATCTGCTGAAACCGCTGGATTACTATTTGCACAGAAGTTTCATATCGAGGGGCAAGGACAGAGTGCATTGGACGCTTTGCGGGCGTTACCGGCTGAAGATGTTGTCGATGGTTTGAGCATGATGAATCTTAACGGTGTAACATACACCGGCCCGATGATTGATGAAACATTGATCACTGCACATCCCCAGAATATATATAACTCTGGGCGTGGGTTATCGGTCCCGCTATTGTTAGGGGCGACAACCTCAGAAATCCCGGTCTCATCTCCGTTTACCAAATGGCCTGAAACCGTAGACGAAGCATTAGCGATTTTTGGTCCGGTGGGGTCTAAAATTGCAAAATATGCCTATGGTGTGATCCCAGAAACGTCGGTAACGAAGCTGGTACTGGATATTATCCGGGATACGGGGATGGTCGAGCCCGCCCGCTTTGTGATGAAAGCTGCTGAGTCGCAGGGGCAACCGGTCTACGGTTATCGTTTTGGTTATGTGGCTGACGCCTTGAAGTCAACCTCGGAAGGGGCTGACCATGCCAGTGATATTGTTTACGCATTCAATACTTTACACGCTCAATATCATGATGCTGTGACTGCCGCTGATCAGGCAATGGCTGAGCGAGTTCATCAATATTGGGTTAACTTTATTCGCTATGGTAATCCGAATGGCTTAGGTGTACCACATTGGTCTCGTTACCGGAGTTGGGCCGACAATCTGATGATGTTCTCCAATGACGGCGCTGACCAATCCGGTATGGTCTTTGACCCTTGGAAAACCCGCCTGACGCTGATTGAGTCAATCCAGCCATCATTGTGAGCGACGGCTGTTATATGTACCAATAAATCAAGCAACAATAGAAGCGCACCTGAGGGTGCGCTTTTTGATCAACAAACGAGAGTGTTTTATTGTTTAAACCGTTGAATCAACCATTATAGTTTAAAGCGTCCGACAATATCGATCAGGTTATGGTTGACCCTGTTGATGCCTTCCATGCCCGATAGCGATTTCTCTCCATTCAGGTTTAATTCATTGACGATATCATTCAGCGCGGACATATTACGGCTAATCTCATGGGTGACACTGCTCTGTTCTTCTGCCGCTGTTGCGATTTGTGAGCTTAAGTCATTAATTTTATAGATGAAATCGGTCATTTTTTCTAGGCTGACCGCTACATTGTCAGAACCTGCAGAGGTCTCCTGACAACGCTCTCTGGTATGATCCATCGATTCGACAATAGTTTCTGTTCCCTTGAGCAGGCGAGACAGAGCTTCTTCGATCTCTTCGGTACTTTTCTTGGTTCTGCTGGCCAGATTTCTGACTTCATCCGCAACAACGGCAAATCCCCGTCCTTGTTCGCCGGCACGGGCTGCTTCTATTGCGGCATTCAGTGCCAGTAGATTGGTTTGTTCTGCAATGCTGCCGATCACGGTCAGAATGGAATGAATACTCTGAGTTTCATCACTCATATTCTGAATATGAGTTGAAGAGTTCTCAACATCATTCATTAACGCAGAGACGGTATGTTGAGACTGCGTCATGATGTGCCTTGATTCAGTGCTTGTATCATTGGCCTGTTGTGTCAGGTTGGCCGTATGGGTGGCATCGGATGCCATCGATTCGGCTGTTGCATTCATCTCTTCAATCGCGGTAACAACTTGCTCCGTTTCTATGACATGGCTTTTGAGGATCGCAGAATTATGTTCCGAAAGTTGCTTCATGTCGCCGATACTGGTTTGAAGCTGGCCCGATGCATTTTGGATTTCCCGCATCATCTCTTGCAAGTTACCAATGAACTGATTAATACCATCGGCGATCTGGCCCAGATCATCGCTGGAATGGACTTTCAGGCGCTGGGTCAGATCACCATCACCACGAGAGAGACCGGCAATCATATTTTTAAGAGAAATAATGGGACGATATAAGACTTGAATAACAAAGAAGGCAATGATCACACTCACGAGAGTGGCAATGATCGTTGTAGTAATGGCCGTATGTTTTGCCGAAGTAAGCCCTTTAAAGGCAACGGCTTTATTCAGACCAATGACAAAATACCAGTTTTTATTGGCAACCTTAATCCGATGCGTAAATAAAATTTTATCCTGCCCGTTCAGAGCATAATCTTGCACAGTCTGATCTTGCTGGACGGCTCTGGATACAGCGTCTTTGAACCAGTCAAAATCAGTCCCTTTGTCTCCGGGTTTCAAGATATCAGAAGACGAAGCCAACACGGTCATATCTTGATTCAAAATTAAAGCAACGGAACCTTCAATGTCGTTTGCGTTTTTAACCAACTGACTCAGAAAGTCAAGCTGCATATCAACACCGATCATTCCGTCTTTAATTTTCTGAACAATACTGACCCAGTAGATGTCAGGATTGGCCTCATCCGGATAGGGTTCAGTCATTGATGGACTCACGGCATTGCGACCATCTTGATAATAGCTCATGGTTCTGATATCCCCGTTGAATTTATGATCGGGCCAGGCATCACTGACCTGATTCCAATATGCGTCTCCGGTTGTTTCAAAACCGATAAATGAACTACCGGTATTGAGAGTGGTCGCAAAAATTTTTGCTTGGTTTATATAATCCTGAGGGGACTGGCCGGGAAGCGATGTATCTTTATACATGTCACCGATGCCCTTTATTCCAGCTATTTTTTCACTGATAAACTGCTCAACCAAATCTGCTTTATTGGTGGCGTAATCTGTTCCGGAAGCAATAATCAATTGAGATATTGTTTCCGCTTGTTTCATATACGCAATGTAATTGGAAACTGATACAGAGGCACCAACGAGCAAAATAACGGAAATAAGTAGTATCTGTTTAAGTCCGTACTTTTTCATATTGAATCCTTTCAGATAATTACCCTAATAACATTGTCGTCAGGAAATATTAAAAGTTTAGTATTATTTTGACAGTCGAAACAATTTTATTGTTATAAGTGTCAATAAAAGAGTATTTAAATTTGAATGGTTTGATATGAAATGTGTAATATGAATCGTATTGCATAAAAATAGCCATCCAAAATCTTGGGTGGCTATTAATACGAGATTGAGTGATCTACTGGGCCAATGTAGAGAGGGTGATATTGGTCAGTGAGAGCTCGCCATCAGTGACTCCGACACTCAGTTTGGTTCCGGGTTTCTGATACATTCTGACACTTAATGCCGTGCCGTTGATGTATAGCACTGCGATATCGTCATCAACAACCAGTTGTATTAAATATTCAGTCTTCTCTTGTAAGTCAACTGGCCTTTCGAGCCCTTTATTCATATATTGGAACCACGGCCAGTTCGGTGTTTTATCGAAAGTCAGCCGCTTTTCATTGAGGGCAAAACGGTATTCATAAGCCTCTTCTAGTTCGTTTCCGTAAAGGAAGACAGAGAATCCGCGAGTCCCCGGAGCGATGTTCACTGTCGCTTCAATGCTAAAACAAGTTGAGGTATCTTCTGCCAGAACCTGTACCTGATGTGAATCAACGGTTTGCAGTTGCGCATCGGCCAACGGCGTTTTGATACAAAAAGCATCCAGCACAGATTTGAGAGGTTTCACCCCCAGAGTATTATCGGTTCGCTGATAGACTTCCTGAGGAACAAACGTACCGCCCCATTCATAATTGCCTAAATCGTCATTGTTCTCTTTGGTCGGCACCCATCCAAAAAGCACGCGTCTTTCACCATCGGTTGCTGTCCGGCCTGCATAATATGCCCGGCCATCAAATGCATCATCTGCCGGGGCTAGCCAAGGGCCGTCTAAGCTCCGGCTCATACGGTAGATCATCTTATTCTGATCACTGAATTCAGAAACAATCAGATACCACCACTCGCCAATTTTGAATAGTTCTGGCATCTCAATCATAGTGAACAGGCCCGGATACCAGAAGTCCCCCTGAAATGTCCATTCCGTCATATCTTTACTGGTAAAGGAAACCAAACGTCCCGTACGTTTTCTGTTGTCCCCCGGTGCTCTGGCCCCCAGAACCAACAAGTATTCCTCTTTTTCGTCATTCCAGACAATAAAAGGATCTCTCCAGGCAAATACGTCGTATCCTTCCTGAGGCACAATTTGATCCGCATTCCCGTTCTTTTCCCAGTGAATTAAATCTTGGCTTGTCGCCTGCATTAATTTCTGAGAGGGGATTCCCTTTTTCTTAAATATCTTATTCGCGCCAGTATAAAAAGCAGTGTAAGTATCCTCTGATGTCTGATATACGCTGCCAGCGTAGATGTACTGATCCTGATCGTCATTTGAACCATGTTCTATTGAGGTGCCGTGTTCTTCATAATGGCGAAAATCCTTGGTGGTACATAATGACCAGCCAAAAGGTTCACCCATCGGGCCCGGATTTCGGGTATCTCGTTGATGGTACAAATAGAAAACACCATCTTTGCAATAAGGCATACAGTCACCAAACCAATGCCCGTCAGGCTGATAAAAAATCTTATACATAAAATAATCTCTTTTTATTCTCACTGAGAATCTGCGGTTAATGTTTTACGTTCATTACTATGAATAACGGAAATGAAGTAGGAAATGACAAAAGCGCTACCAAACGCAATGACCATACCTAATATATAATTCAGCAGGCTGCCTGGTTGAGCGATAACCATGCCGGGAATACCGGTCATTCCCACCGCGGTCATCCCTACTTTTGTGTACACAACAAAAGCACCACCTAATGCACCACCGATAAGTGCTGCCAGAAATGGTTTGCCATAGCGGATGTTGATCCCAAATATAGCGGCTTCAGTAATGCCCAACAAACACGAAATACCCGCCGGGACAGCAATTGCTTTAACTTTTGCGTCTTTTGCTTTAAACGCAACAGCGAGACACGCTCCGCCCTGAGCAACGTTAGCCATTGACCAAATTGGTAGCAGAAAGTTAACGCCGACTTCGGGATTGGTTAACAGGCCTGCTTCAATGGCGTGGAAGCTATGATGAATGCCTGTAATGACAATCATTGAGTACGTCCCGCCAAACAGCAATCCCGCAAGCCACCCAATATGTTGATAGATGAAATTCAGAGATAATGTAATCCCATCACCTAAAGCTCGTCCAACAGGACCGATAAATAACAGCGCAATGAAGCCTGTCAGAATGATAGTGACGAAAGGCGTCACGATCAGATCGAGGGAATCTGGGACGACTTGACGTAATCTCTTTTCCACAAAACTCATGAACCATGCAGCTAGTAGTACCGGGAATACCGTACCTTGATAACCTATCATCGCGACGTCGATGCCAAAGAAATCCATGGTATTAAAACCGGAGGCGACGCCCCAGGCATTCGTTAACGCTGGATGGGTTAGAATGCCACCAAGTACGGCACCTAAAAATGGATTTCCTCCAAATTCTTTCGCGGCGGTAAAACCAATCAGAATGGGCAAAATGATAAAAGCAGCGGAACTGCACATATCAAGCATGATGAACAGCGCACTATCTGGTGATACCCACCCATTGGAACGGACTAATCCGAGTAATCCCATCAGCAACCCGGCAGAAGCAATTGCAGGGATAATAGGGACAAAAATATTCGATAAAAGTCTGGCTATCCGCTGAAAAGGGTTAAGTTTTTGGGCTGCAATATTGGTTAAATTTTCCTTTGATGTTTCATTGATGCCGGTTTGAGAGACAAATTCAGCATAGACTTTATTGACTAACCCCGTCCCAAAGATGATCTGGATTTGCCCCGCGTTGATGAAGCACCCTTTTACACCATCGACATTGTCAATTGCCTCTTGATTCAACTTGCTTTCGTCAGCCAGAACTAATCTGAGTCTGGTTGCGCAGTGTGCTGCACTGGCGATAT
The DNA here is from genome assembly GCF_059641415.1 of Vibrio rubrogenes. Taxonomy (NCBI): domain Bacteria; kingdom Pseudomonadati; phylum Pseudomonadota; class Gammaproteobacteria; order Vibrionales; family Vibrionaceae; genus Vibrio; species Vibrio rubrogenes. The sequence goes on along the minus strand of NZ_JCARSY010000008.1, from coordinate 54,839 downwards.
TGTCTTTCCCTCCCAGCAATGGGATCAGTTCACGGGATATTTTTTCTATGTTCATTGCGTGACCTTGTTGCATGTTTTTGTATTGGATGTATGGATTGTTTTAATTTGTATTCGATTTGTATTAGATATCACTATTTTTTAAATGACAAATAGGACAAATAAAAAATGAGATAATGATCAATATTCGCAATTAGATATAAATAGATAACAAATAATGTGAAATAATCTGGTGGATCACATTTGTTATGCTGTTAATTGAATAGGTTCTTGATTTGTTTGAATTCTGTATGCTAGTTTTAGCCGAGATAAGGAGAGAAAATGCTGTATAAAAAAGTGATGCTGGATCTGAAATCTCGGATTGACTCGGATGAGTTGAACATCGGTGATATGTTACCGACGGAAAAAGCACTGATAGAACATTACTCGGTCAGTCGGAGTACGATTCGTAAAGCTATCGATGAATTGGTGAAACTAGGATTAGTTGAGAAGAGACAGGGCTCAGGGTCGAGTATTGTTAGCAAAACGTTAGCAAATTCAATGTCAAATTTGGTTACAACCCAAGAAATGCTCGCGAACTCAGATAAGAGTTTGGTGTATAAAGTTGTCGAGTTTCAGTTAATGTCAGCGGATAAAGAAATTGCAGAATTCTTAAAAGTTTCGCCATCGGAAAAAATTTACTTTATTCGTCGAATCAAGTTGATTAATGAGGTGCCTTCGATATACGAAGACTCCTATATTCCGGTTACGCTACTTCCTCAAATTAATCTGCTCTCCTTAGAAGGATCCAAATACAGCTATCTGGAAAATGAGCTAGGGTTTGAGATTGATGGTGCAATTCAAGATTTTGAAGCGATCATGCCAGATAAGGATATCTGTGAGACATTGAACGTGTCGCCGGAAAGACCATTGATTCGTATCCATTCAATCGGGAGACTCAAAGATGGGCGAGTTTTTGAGTATACGAGAACAAGCTTAAATCCTGAAACCTATACCTATAAACATTATTTAAAACGTTAATATAGAAAAGAAATCAGTCAACTGAGTGATCTCAAAAGGGTCACTCTCCCAAGCTAAAATGAGACACTTAAAATTTTTGGCGTCTGGTGGGGTTGATATGTACATCTTCCTTACTTTTTTCTAGTCCACATACCTGAATGATTCTTCCATGTTTTCGAAGGAGTTATTCAATAGATAAGGGTTTTATCACGAGTCTGTTGAGTCGTATGATCAAGTATCTAAAAAGTTGCGAGTAAAGAGAGGCAATCATGAATCATACGATAATGCCGACACTGTTTGTTTCCCACGGTTCACCGATGATGATTGTTGAACAATCTGAAACAACAGAGTTTTTTAAACGAATGGGTCAGAACATCCCAAAGCCGAAGGCGATTGTCATGTTTTCTGCCCATTTTGATGTGGATGGCCCGGTCATGATTACCAGTGGGCAAACCTTGGGAACCATTCATGATTTTTACGGTTTTCCTCAACCGCTTTACGAGGTTGAATACCCGGCTCATGGTGCACCTGATTTAGCGCAAAAGGCCGGTGAATTGTTGCGCAATAGTGGTTTTTCCGTCGAACTGGATGATACTTTGGGGCTGGATCATGGGGCATGGGTTCCGCTGCAATATATGTTTCCGCATCGGGATATTCCGATTGTCAGTATCTCTATTAATCGTCAGGCGAGTGCTCAGACCCACTATGAGTTAGGGCAGGCTTTATCTTCTCTGCGACGAGAAGGTGTTCTGTTCATTGGTTCCGGTGGTATCAGCCATAATCTGAGAGCGGTATTCTCTGAATCCAAGGATCCGGAAAGCATTTATAAAATGCAAGTGTTCACGGATTGGATCGCCGAGAAAGTAGAGCTCCGGGATGTTGACGCAATTAATCAATATTTACAAACGGCACCTCATGCGCTGTTCAATCATCCGACGCCGGATCATTTCTTACCGCTTCCCTGTATTCTGGGAACCAGTGACACATCCGAAAACGGGCAAGTGTTGCATCGTTCGGTTGATATGGGGCTGCTGGCGTTGGATGCATACGGGTTTGGGTTTGCGGCGTAGAATATAGTGTGATTTTCTGCTAATTCCGGATTCACTGTGACCGATCTTAATGGAAATAGTGGCTCATGTATGGCAGAGCAAGCAGCCGGAATGATAATCAAACTGGCTACTCTTGATGAATCAGGCCCGACAAGGGCCTCGATTGAGTGGATATCTTATCAGGTGAAGAGGGTTTTATCCCAATGTTAGCGCATCTCTTGCTAGGATAAACCCACCGATAATTGCCGCCTCGTTTTTCAGTTGAGGTCTGACGATATAATCATCAATGTCGGGGATTTTAATATAATGATTTAACTGTTGATTAACCGAAGCTTTGACCATCTCCAATACATGTTCCTGTTGCATGACTCCGCCACCCAGTATGATTTTTGCCGGAGATAGAATCAGACTATATGTAACAATAGCTTGCGCCAAGTAATAGGCCTCAACCTCCCAGAGAGGATCATCTTTGCCAATTTGATTCGGTGTCTGATAGGCTCGTTCAGCCAGAGCCGGTCCGGATGCCAGACCTTCTAAACAATCGGTGTGATAAGGACATATTCCGGCGAACGTATCCGACGGAAAACGTTTGACGGCGATATGTCCCAGCTCCGAATGATGATACCCATTGAATATCTGCCGATCCACAATGACTCCGCCACCGATTCCGGTGCCGACAGTGATATAAATACAGCTGTGTTCGCCAACCGCAGCACCGCATTTTAACTCTCCCAAAGCCGCGATATTGACATCAGTATTCAGGGCGATCGGGATGCGATATTGTGCTTGTAGTGCACCGAGGATATTAAAACCTTTCCATGCGAGTTTAGGCGTCGATTCAATATATCCGTAAGTCGAGGATGACAAATTCAGATCGAGGGGACCAAAACATCCGACCCCCATAGCAGCAATCGAATATGACGAGAAAAAATCAGCTATTTTCCCCAGTGTCTCACTCGGATCTGTGGTTGGGATGCTGATTTTATCAATCAGATTCAGATCCTGATCAGAAACTGCCGCAATAAATTTCGTTCCACCAGCCTCTATTGCACCTAACATGAATGTATCTAACATAAAAGCCCCGTTTAATTATCAATAAAACACGGCAATAATACACCTGTGCAATATCACTTGTGATATAACATATGGATTGGCATATTAAGCCGTGATTAACTTTAAATAAACTTTATAAGTTGCGTTAAGAATAATAACTATTGAATGTAAAGTTCGACTTTATTTATCGAATTAAATAATTTCATTTTTGCTCGGATAACTTCTTTGGCCGCATCAATACAATCAGGATAAATAACATTTGGATCCCACCAACTATGTTCTGAAAGAATTTCTCTACATTTATCAAAATAAGCCGCTTTCATATCACTTGAAATATTCACTTTCTGAATACCGATTTCAATCGCACTGGCAATCTCTTCATCGGGATTTGCTGAACCGCCGTGTAATACCAGAGGGATATCAACTCGGTTTGCAATATCTGTCAAAATATCCAGTTTTAGCTTGGGTTCCATATTTTTCGGATAAATACCATGTGCGGTTCCGATGGCTACGGCTAGCGTATCGACACCGGTTCGGGTTACGAAGTCTTCTGCCTCGGCCGGATCGGTATATATGACTTTGCTCACACCACCTTCTACTGAGGTTCCTGTAGAACCGATGGTGCCTAACTCCGCTTCAACAGAAACCCCGATGGAATGCGCTGCTTCAACCACTTTTTGGGTTAACGCCACATTATCTTCATAAGGGAGCAGCGAACCATCGATCATCACTGAAGTAAACCCACAACTGATCGCCCGCATGACATCATCAAACGAACCACCGTGATCTAAGTGAATGACAAAAGGAACCGGACTATTTGACGTTCTCTTCACCACATATGCAAAAAAATCATCGGTTAAAAATGATAATTCTGTCGGATGGATAGAAATGATTGCCGGAGCCTGACAAGCTTCTGCTTCTTCAACCACTGCACGTACAAAGCTACTGTCTGCCACATTAAAAGCACCGATGGCGAATTTATTCTTCTTGGCAACTGATAATAAATAATTCATTGAAACTAACATAGATAAATTCCTTATAAATTTAACTTTAATGATATAAATAATTACTCAGCAAGGACTTGCCTTCGGATCCAGAAATAGAAATATAATGCTTGATTATTTCTTTGCTCTGTTCTTCAGCTTGCCGAATAACTTCCCAATAATTTTTATTTGGATTCTCATGGAGCTGGTCTTGAATGCTATTCACATTGGCTTTCATAAAATCACTACCCACGTTAATTTTATTAATGCCTAATGTAACGGATTGTTTGATATTTTCAGCACCTACTCCAGAGCCGCCATGTAAAACCAAAGGCGAATGAGTCGCTTGTTTTATTCTTGCCAGAATATCGAAATCCAATTTCGGCACCACGCCTTGTGGATAGTGTCCATGTGAAGACCCATATGAGACTGCCAAAGCGTCAATCCCTGTCTGATCAATAAATTTTTTCGCTTGGTCGGGATTAGTAAACATAGCTTCATTGGTGTAGTCTCCAGACATGGTCAGGCCAATATTCCCCAGCTCGCCTTCGACACTGACATCATATATTTTGGCAAAATCCACAATTTCTTTGGTGTAACGGATATTTTCATCAAATGAATATTTCGATGCATCGACCATCACACTTGAAAAACCGTCAGCTATGCATTTTTTGATTAAGCCAATATCTTCTCCGTGATCCAAATTTAAAGCGACATCAACATTGGCCCGACTCGCCAGTTCAATGACCAGAGGTGTGATCAATTTACTGTCACAGTGATGACATAGGTGTTCCTGAACAATATCGATAATAATCGGAGCACGGAGTTCCTGCGCAGCTGATATTACACTCCTGACAGTTTCCAGGTTGAAGCAGTTTATTGCCATGACCGCATAATTTTGCTGATTTGCCTGAGATAACATCTTTTTCATAGAGACATACATGTGATTTAACCCTCTATTTATTGAGAAATTTTGATCGATGAGAGATCGAGTTCTTCTTCATCCTCATCTTCTGTCACTGCATCTTCCCTCGGTTTTTTCTTCAGGATCACCAGCAGTAATGCGGTGATGACCGAGCCGATCAGCAAGGCGATACAAAATGAGATAGGGTGGGTCATAGCAGGGACGATAAACATGCCGCCGGATGGTACCGGAGAGCCGATTCCTAGATACATCGAGATGCCACCACCAATCGCAGCACCAAAGGTACATGAGAAGATGACCCGGATTGGATCGACAGCGGCAATGGGAATGACGCCTTCGGTGATCATGCAAATCCCCATTGGGAATGCAATTTTGATATTGTTTTTTTCAGAGGTAGAGTAGATTTCTTTACCGATGATTTTGGATATGAATAAAGAGATTGTGACTCCGAAAGGCGGCACCATAGACGCCAATATTTTGATCGCTTCCGGTTCTTTAATCCCCTCAAGTAATAGGCCGTCAGCAAACAGAGAAGCCACTTTATTCACTGGCCCGCCAAAATCAAAGGCCGCCATGCCACCCATTATCATCCCAAAGACGAACCGGGTTCCGCCCTGCATACTCATCAGAAATGTGGTCATCACATTGGTTGCCCAGACAATGGGAACACCAATGACGAAATACATCAGGATGCCAATACAAACGGTGGAGACCAACGGGATGATCATCATCGGCATCAAGCCCTGAGCCCAGCTCGGGACTTTGATTCTGTCTTTTAAAAATAAGATAAAGAATCCAACCACATAGCCGCCTAACATCCCGCCAAGGAATCCGGCACCAATTGAATTGGCAATCAGTCCCATCATCAATCCGGGCGCAATCCCCGGCCGATCGGCAATCGAATAGGCAATTGCCGCAGAGATTACCGGGGCCAGTAATCCCATACCGAGCACGCCCAGAGAGACGAGTGCATCAGGAATATTATAGGCAGCTTTATAGTCATGAATAACGTTACCTCCGGTTAAATTACCGATTGCAATTAATAAACCGGCAGTGACAACTAAAGGTAACATGTAGGATATGGCTGTTAATGCATGTTTTTTCAGTTCAAGTTTCATCGTTTAACTCGCTATCATGAAGTTATACTTTAGGAATCATATCTTCCTGCAATTTATTTATTAACGCCTTAGGAGATTTAATTAATAATTGTGTTGGTACTTCAACGATACGTTTTCCCGCAAATCTCTCTTTTCCTGATATTTTTATATCGGCGGCAATAATAACGACATCCGCTTCGGCAATATTTTCTTTCCTTAATTCATTTTCTACACCGATGGTTCCCTGAGTTTCAACGTAAATACTATGCCCTAAAGATTGTGCAGCTTTTATCAGTTTTTCTTTAGCGATATACGTGTGGGCGATTCCAGAGGTGCAAGCCGTAATAGCGACTATATTCATAGTTTTAGTCCTCTTCTATGTTTTCAAATAAATTTAATAGTTCTTTTTTTGACTTGATGTTTAATAGTTGATCTAATAAATCATCATCTGCTAAAAGCTCAGATACATGAGCTAATAATTTTATATGCACTGTAGATTTATCTACCATTCTGACGGCAAATAAAATAATGAAGCGAACCGGAAGATCATCTAAAGATTCCCATGCGATATCATGGGGTGTTTTCCCAATAGCAATCGATGTTTTCATCACTGCATCTGATTTTCCATGAGGAATAGCGATGTAGGAACCCAACCCTGTTTCGCCTTCGTTTTCTCTTAAATAAACATCCTTTAAAAAGGTATCAACATCTGAAATACAACCATTGTCGTAAAGCATATGACAAAGTTCATTTAATACTTCATTTTTCGTTTTTGCCTGAAGGTTTAAATTAATTAGTTTTTCATTCAATACATTTCTGATATTCATTTCAGCTTACCATTTCAATTGATTAAAATTCTATTTACAATATAGGGTGTTCATCCACTTCTAGTGTTTTGGTTATTTTTAATATATTATCGATATCTTTTTCATTAATAAAAGCACTAACGTGAACATAAGGAATTTTATAGTCAAAACTATCGATATTAATTGTTGTTAAGATTAAATCTACATTTTCTATATCCTGAATGTTTTTTATCTTCGAAAATGGAATAATGTCGATAATTTTCCATTTGGGGAAAGATTTTAATACTCGACCTTTTAAAAGATGAGATGTTCCTATGCCTGTGGAGCAAACAATGACAATGTTTAAAGATTGTAAGTGTTGCTCATAGTAATATTGAAAGTACAAGGTGAGGTAACCGATTTCATCGTAACTAATGTTTCTATATTTGCTAAATATGATTGAATTTTTAATGATTTTTGTTAGAGAATTAAATAAAAGATCACATTCACTTCTAATTTCATTCAATAGCGGGTTATGGATGTTGATGTGATGCTTTAACCTCATGATCAACAGCCTTACATGTGGCATAAGATTTCTACGTAGCTCATTGTTATCAAAAAATTTAGCTGAACATTCATCGACCATGTTAACGATAAGAAAATCAGTAAAACTCACACACTCCATTTCCTCACGGGAACTGTCGAATTTATTTCTGTTACAGTTTTCAGAAAATCTTGATGAATAAATAAGATAATATAGATTTTCCGTTTCATAATCATTCAGCCTTCTCATGGTATATGATGAGATTTTTTTGGTTAATTCTATCGCGATTTTTTTGATAGATAGGTTTTTTGTTTTTTCTTTGTTAACATTATTTAATCTATCTAGATATTGTCCTGTTTTAATTCTTTTTATCGTTACAATTATATAAATTAGTATGTTTATATAATAAGGCTCTTCTAATGATATGTTTTTTGATATGATATATTTTAAAATGTTTTTAGTGAAAATTATTTCTTCATATAAGAAATAATTTTGAAGTAAAATAAGGTCATAACTATAATCATTGTTGGTGATTATATTAATGATGAAATTTTTTAGTAATTCTCTTATTTTTGCCTCGTCTCCATCAATAAAAGTTCCCTGACTTGTTTTTATGAGTTTAACATTGGTATCATTGAGTATTTCATCTATATGATCAAGATCGTGGGCGATAGAAGACGAACTGATCATATATAATTCTGATAATCTGGAAATTGAGGTTTTTTCTGGAGAGTTCAGCAATAAATAAATGAGTATTTTCTCTCTCCGTTCACTTGTAGACATTGCATGTTTTTTATAGGAACTATTATTTGAGTTGGAGAATTTGCTGATATATTCTTGGTAATTTATTTTAAACCCTTTACCGATATGATTAATGATGATGTCCATATATTTAGATTGGCTTTCTTTAATGCTTTTTATTTCACGGTATATTGTTTTCTCAGATACATTTAATTTTATAGAGAGTTCTTTTGCAGTAATGAAATTATCCTCTTGAACTAAATGGTCAAGAATATTTTTTTGTCTTTTAGATAAAATCATATTACCCTCCTGCCTGTAGTCTTTTACTTATCCTTGTCTACAATATTTCTATCATAGCAACACAAACCACATATAATGAATAACATAATCTGTCCATTTTTAATGGACAGGATTAAAGTTAAAAATTTGATCTAGATCTTATTTGATTTTTATTATAAAAAATGCAATTAAACAGCATATTCTAATTGTGGTTCAGTTTTTGTGTTCTATGACAACTACTGGGAAATATTGGATAGATTATCCATAAGGTTGCATGGGGATTGGATAATTGAATACAACAAATAACATCCTCAAGGGCATATCATGATATGACACTATGAGAATATTTAATAAAATATGAAAAACTCGGAAAATCTAACTTTGATACTAGTGGTTGGGGACTGCGTCTCGAAAAAGAGTTTGCTGAGCGGTCTGGTGGCAAATTCAATATAGGAAAATTTAAATCCTTATCCATTAACAGTGCTATACCAGCTAATTTGAAAGGCGAGTTTAATGTTGCTGTTGGCAATATTACCGACAGCCTGTTTACCCCCTCCTTGGTGCGGAGCTATGGGAAAGGGAAATGCCATAAAGACTGATAAACAGAAGGTTTCGAAGAAAATAAAGAAAGCCCTAATGAAGGCTTTCTTTTATAAAGTATAAAAACTTAAGAAAAGAGAGTTGTAAGATGATCGTTAAAACGCTTAATTTCACTTTCTACATTCGGTTCTTTGACCACATCAGTGGTAATAAAGGTCGTCAGTGCTTCCATCCCCAAAAACTCATTGGCTTTATGAAAATGCAGGTAGACCCCGTCTACGCCCTGACCCTCAAAGAATTGTTCTGGATCATTAAAGGCTTCTAAAGGTGCATTCCATGTAAGAGAAAGCATGTATTTTTTCCCTTGAAGAAGACCACCTGAACCATATTTTTTAGACGCATCTGCGCGTGTGCGTCCATCACTTTCGTACAGAGTTCCATGACCTGCAGTAAATACCTCATCGATCCATTTTTTAACGGTCCATGGTTCACCCATCCACCAACCTGGCATCTGATAGATCAATACATCGCTGTTAAGAATTTTCTCTATCTCGTTTTGAGGATCGAACTCACTGTCAGCATTCGTAACGGTTACTGTATGCCCAAGCTTGCTTAAAACCTCTTGTGCTGTATTGACATAGAGCGTGTTTAACTCTCCTTTAGCGAAGTTAAAACTCTTGGCTCCATTGATAATAAGAATGTTACTCATAAAACGACGACCTCCAACTGAATCATAGCGTGGTTTCTTTCTTAATCGATACAGAGAAGGGTACAGCACACGATCATCATGAAAAAGATGATAAAAACGTTTAAACTATTCACATTTTTCGAACAATGCAATCATTGTCTTGTCTAGGGAGAAAGAATATGGATCGCATTCAGGCGATGCAGATTTTTATGCGAGTCGCAGAAGTTAGAAGCTTCGTACGCGCAGGATGTGAATCAATCCGGCCCTGATAACGGGCGCTGAATCCAGAGAAAGGCATTGTGTGTCATGCCTCGAAGCCAAAGCCTGAGACACTCATCGAGTGTAGAAATAAAAAAGAACTGCGTCGCATTTTACCCCCGAGCAATGCTAAGACTATGATAAACAGTGTTTTTTGCTGAATGCTTCTTTTATGCTATAGCCATGTCATCCACCAAAGCGAAGCACGTTTTATGAAAACCTCCCTCGACCACCTGCCTGAATTTAAACAACAAGAGCTTGCCACGATCTCGACTATTTTGCGCGATACACTGGAAGATTATCTTGAGGGAAAAACGGGGAGTAAAAGTGAATTTCGTATCCTGAAAATTATTCTGTTCGGTAGCCACGCCAAAGGGAATTGGGTCAGCGATTCGGTCAATGGTTACATCAGCGATTACGATATTCTGGTGATCGTCAATAAAGCTGCCTTGGTGGAGGATTATGTAGTCTGGCAGCGTGCTGAAGAGCAAATTGATCGCAAAGTGAAATCCGCGCCGCTGGGTTTGATTGTTCACGATTTACAGGAAGTGAATGAACGATTGCAGCAGGGGCACTACTTTTTTCGGGATATCCGCGAAGAAGGAATTGAACTGTTTGCCGCGACACCGAAGCCTTTGATGGAGCCGGGTGATTTAACCGAAGCCGAAAAACGGGAAATTGCGCAAAAGTATTTTATGCGATGGGTTAAAAGTGCACATGATAGTTTCGCGATGTTCGGTTATGCCATGAAAGATAAACGTATTGAGCAAGCTGCTTTTGAACTTCATCAATCCGCAGAAAAGTTTTTCGCCTGCGCGTTACTTGTCTGTACGAATTACTTACCCAAATCACACAATATCGAAAAGCTGAGTAAACTGTGCGCGCAAATCGAGCCTGAGTTTAAAACGATTTTCCCGCTCGACAATAAATTCCACCGTCGCAGCTTCCGCCGTTTGCAACGCGCCTATATCGAAGCCCGTTATTCCGAGCATTATGAAATTACCGCAGAGGAGCTGGCTTACCTTGAGGGGAGAGTATTGCAGTTAAAAGCAGTGGTTGAACGGGTCTGTTTAGCGCGGCTTGATTCTGCCTGAGAACATCGAGCAAGTTGGCTGTATAAATGTATCACCCAATTCAAATCAGCCACCCAATCAAGAAAATCATTCAAGGAAGAATGATGAAGCTTTTCCGGGCAGGACGCCCGTAAAAGCTGGTTCTGGACCGCGTGCGACTCTGCCAGACAAAAAGAATTTTCTGGTTCGTCTTTCATTCTTGAAAGATGAACTGACGCACAGAGCACCCATGCTTCTGAAATCGGGAAAATATATTGTGCGTCATATATGGGAGCCAAAGGCTTAGAATATAAAACCAGTTCCACCACACATCACCACAATACACAACAAAATGCATTAACTTCCCGGCAATTTAACGCCATTTCAGCGATAAATTTAACAATTGCTTGAAATAAGAATTAAACTCATTTAGATTTTCGCCTCTTTGATGTACTTCTCATTTTATTGACGGATCAAACCATCTCATGATTCATGCTAAATACAATAATCAAGCGCAGACATCTGCTGCTCCGGGTAAAAAAACACCCTTAGCATTGATGATCGCGCTAAGCTTTTCTGCCGCAGCAGTGGCAAGTGACAAGACTGAAACAACCCCAGTCGAGACAACCCCAGTCGAGACAACCCCAGTCGAGACAACCCCAGCTGATGCAACGATGACCGTCCATGGCCGGGCGCTGTCACTTTACCGGGCAGAAGAAACCGCTTTTGCAACCCGGACACCGACTGCGATTGATGATACGCCGCAGTCGATTCAAGTGCTTCCCCGCCAGTTGATCGAGGATCAGGCGGCGCGGCAGATTACCGATTTGTACCGTTCAATGAGCGGTGTCAGCCAATACAACTACTCTTATGTGACGTTCCGTGGTTTCCGTCAGGATCATGTTTTATATGATGGTGTGCGGGGCGATCCGTTTGAAGGGTTGTCGATTCCACAGTTATTTAATATTGAGCGGGTGGAAGTGTTGAAAGGCCCTGCAGCTGCCGTGATGGGTAGTGGGGAGCCGGGTGGCACCATCAACTATACGACCAAAAAGCCAACTTATGCGACCAAGCGCCATGTGGCTGTGACCGGTGGCAATCAGGATTTCACCAGTGCTCAGGTTGAGTTGTCCGGTTCTGCCAATACCGATCAGTCACAGCGTTATCGTCTCGGTATTTATCAGGATCATGAGAATCCTTATCGTCAAAATACCGATACCCGTAACCGCATCATCGATTTAGGTTATGAGTGGGATACCGGAGAAGATACGACGATTGGCCTGCAATATATCAATGTCACGCAGCATATTGGCGGTGGCCGAATTCGTGGCATTCCGACTGATGACGACGGTAACTTTTTAGCCGCTGCGTCATGGAATGCCAATGATGCCAGTGATTATCACGATCTGGAGGCACAAGTCTATCAGATGCGTATCAATCATAATCTCAATGACTGGCTCTCCGGTGATGTGACATTCCGCTATTTCGAAAATGAAGATACGCAAAAGTATCATGAATCGAAAACCTTGAAAGATACTAACAACGACGGCAAAAATGATACGGTAACCCGTGAGTATCGGGATCAGCTGAGAACTAATAAAGCGGGCTCAGTGACTGCAAATCTGGTGGCTCAGCTAGAGCAACATACCATTCTGTTCGGGGCGGATTATTACCGACTGGACAGTGAATTTACCTATTACCGTGCGCAGCGTAAAGATGGTGTTTCCGACCGGAGTTTGACTAATCCGGATTACACGCCGGACGATGTCTCATCATATAAACTCTCTCTCTCCAAGCATACCGACTCACGTGAGGAACGTTACGGGACTTACCTTCAGGATCAATGGCAAATCACCGATGCATGGAATGTACTATCGGGCGTGCGGCTGGATGGTTATCGCGATGAAGTGCTTGACTTGAAAAACAATACCAAGGAACAGTACTCCGGAACAGGGTTCTCTTATCGGGTTGGGTCGACGTATAAAATTAACGAGCAGTTCCACCCTTATGCGGTGATTGCAACCGGTTTCGTCCCTCAGGATGCGGCATCTCAGGCTTCCGACAATGGCGGGCCGTTCGATCCGGAAGAGAGCCTGATGTATGAAACAGGGGTGAGAACTTACCTGTTTGATAGTCGGGTTAATATGAATGTGGCGCTTTACCACATTACGAAAGAAAACGTACTCCAGACCGATCCGAACGACAGCGATAAACAGGTGGCGTACGGCAAAGTTCGTAGTCAGGGCATCGAAGTTGATGTATTGGCTGACTTAACGGCAAACTGGGTCGCCAACTTGTCTTATGCGTATAACGATACGCTGGTCAAGCAGGGGGATGAGCAGTTCTCTAACCGGACGGTCGGGAAACGTTTTGCGAACGCACCACACAACCAACTGGGTTTATGGACGCGCTATCATTTCCCTGCGATTGATTCATCGATTGGCTTCGGGGCGGATTATGTCAGTGAACAGCTCACACAAGATGCGCAAAAAGTGAAGTCTTTTACGGTGTATGATATGTCATGGCAGACACTGTGGCATGACTGGAAATTCCAGCTGAATATGAAGAATCTGTTTGATAAATCTTATGCGGTTAGTGGCTTTACAGAAGCGATCGGCTCGTTTGTCGGTGAGCGGCGTCGCGTTTACTTACAAGCGGATTATTCATTCTGATCTGTCTTGGCCCGGACTCTTCCGGGCCTTTTTGTCTCGGTTTTTGTATAGGCTTTTTGTAAAGGTAGTGCCGGATATGACTGAGACAAACCGTTCCCTGCCGCTGGAGTTATATCTGAGTTTTTCGTAATATGAACAATTCTCATTTATATGGCTCAATGCTTTGATTTTTTTGGATGTCTTGAACATGCTGAAGTGCTTTATGCGACGTATTGCTTTGCTACTCTTACTCTCTTGTGGATTTGCTACATCGGCTCTGGCGGTGACGGTTCAGGATCAGCGTGGCACATTTTCAATCGATTACATACCGAAGCGAATTGTGGTACTGGAGTTCTCTTTTGCGGACGCATTGGCGGCTGTGCATGTTAGCCCTGTCGGAATTGCCGATGATAAAGATGCTGATCGTCTGTTACCGGCTGTTCGTGCGCAATTTTCCGACTGGGTTTCGGTAGGGACGCGTTCTCAGCCGTCGCTTGAAATGATTGCTGCGCTGCAACCGGATCTCATCATTGCCGATGTGGATCGCCATGCTGCGGTGTATGATGATTTGGCGAAAATTGCCCCGACGCTGATGTTACGCTCTCGCCGCGAGACGTATGCCGATAATCTCGCTGCCGCGGCGATCATCGGTAAGGTGGTCGGTAAAGCGCAGGCGATGCAGCAACGATTAGATTTACATCAACAACGGATGGCGAAGTATCGTCAGCAACTGCACGCTTTGCAAGGCAAAGCGTTGCTGTTTGGGGTCGCGCGGGAAAATGGCTTTTATGCTCATGCCAATGATGCCTACGCAGGTGGCGTGGCTCAGGTATTAGGGTTTACGTCGCCACCGGCTTTATATGATGATCGGGCCAGTCACCAGATTGGGCTTGAACAGTTGTTGGCGATGAATCCTGATTATTTAATTATCGGAGACTATACTCCGAACAGTATTATCAATCGGTGGAAAAAGCAGCCCTTGTGGCAGATGTTAGGGGCTGTACGGGCTCACCATGTGCTTTCTGTCAGTGGTAATCTCTGGTCACGATGTCGGGGAATTCTGGCGGCTGAATATATGGCAAAAGACTTGCTTCAGCTGGTTCCGTCATCGTCATGAGTCGTACTCATCGAGCCATACTTCCCGGATCTGCTCACACCCATATGATTCGTATCACACTGCTGTTGTGTCTGAGTGGCCTGATTTTGGTACTCGGATGGTGGGGACTATGTGCTTTTTCTGCCATTCCGATGTCACTCAGTACCCCCTATGATGCTTTTTTCTCGTCTCATTCCCCGACGATTGCCGAAACTGTGATTGTTGAAATCCGTCTGCCCAGAGTGATTGAAGCGATATTAGTCGGAGCCGGATTGGCGGTTGCCGGGTTGCTGATGCAAACGCTGACCCGCAATCCGCTCGCCTCACCCAGTTTATTTGGGGTCAATGCCGGGGCCGCTTTGGGGGTTGCGCTGACATCAACCCTGTTTTTACAGCAAGCCTATCTCAGCCAGCCAATTGCCGCCATTATCGGAGGCGCGCTGGCGTGGACTATTGTCGTGGTGCTTGGCGGTGCGTGGCGAGTCGGGGCCGAGCGCAAACAGCTGGTTTTGGCCGGGATTGCAGTCTCAGCGCTGTGCGGTGCCATGACCAAAGCGATGGTGATTTTGGTGGAAGATCAAGCCACCGGTGTGATGACATGGCTTGCCGGCTCTTTTGCCAGTGTGAGCTGGCAGCATGTGTTGCTGAGCTGGCCGCCGCTATCGGTCGCTTTGCTGATGGCGTGGGTTTTGGCACCCAAGCTGAATTTACTTGCCTTGGGGGATGAACGTGTTCAAAGCCTCGGTGTCCGTCTGACATGGATTCGTTGGTTAACCGGACTATTGGTTTTTATCATCGTCGGCGTGTGTGTCAGTGCCGTGGGTTCAATTGCGTTTGTCGGTTTAATTGTGCCGCATATGGCGCGGAAGTTGTTCGGCTATGATTTGCGCTGGTTGATGCCGGGCACGGCTTTGGTCGGGGCTACGCTGACGTTAAGCGCTGATATTTTTAGTCGCTGGGTGGTCTTTCCGACAGAAACTCCGGCGGGTGCGGTGCTGGCATTGATGGGCGCGCCTTGTTTTATCTATCTGGTCAGGAAAGAGCGATGAATCGTGGATTAAAGATGTCGTTACTCCTGAGCGGACTCATTTTAGTCGGGTTTTTGGTGAGTCTGAAATACGGAGCCGTTGATCTCAGTTGGACGCAGTTATGGCACGGATTACACAATCAGGGTGCTTTTGCTTTTACTGTTTATGAATACCGCTTTCCGCGTGCGATTGTGGCGATTTTGGTCGGGGCGATGCTAGCCACCGCCGGGGTGTTGATTCAGGGGGTGATTCGTAATCCGCTCGCGTCTCCCGACATTCTGGGCGTCAGCCATGGTGCAGGGTTAGCGGCCGTCGTGATGATGACGCTGTTTCCGGCAGTGTCGGTCTTGTGGCTGCCATGGGCAGCTTTGGCCGGAGGGATCGTTGCAGCGTTTATTCTGGCGTTGTTGGTGCGAGGCAATCTGGCACCGGTGAAACTGGCGATAACTGGTGTGGCACTTGCGGCGTTTTATGCCAGTGCGATTGATTTCATCATGCTGATTCATCCTCTGGATATCAACAATGCCTTACTCTGGCTGACCGGCAGTTTATGGGGGCGGGGTTGGGAACAAATTCAATTACTGTTGCCGTGGTGCGTACTACTGCCCGTGGTGCTGGGATTAAGCCATCCGCTCAATATTTTGGTATTAGGTGAACAGCGGGCCACCAGCCTCGGTGTGACGGTCAGCCTGACGCGATTTATCGCGTTGGCGATTGCGGTGGGATGGACTTCGGCAGCGGTTGCGATTTGCGGGCCGATTAGCTTTTTGGGACTGATTGCCCCGCACTTGGCGCGCCAACTGGTCGGCGGTAAGCATCAAATCTTGTTGCCGACAGGCATGTTGGTCGGTGCATTGATCTTACTGGTTGCAGATTTCGCCTCCCGGGTGATTGATCCACCGATTGAACTGCCGGCCGGGATTCTGACCGCTGCAATCGGTGCGCCTTACTTTTTGTATTTATTAGTCAAAATGAGATAAATATGGGACTGAAGACCGAAAATCTTGATGTCGGATACGGTGATACACCGATTGTTCAGCAGGTGAATTTGCAGATTTTAGAAGGCAAAATCACCGCTTTGCTCGGGCCGAATGGCTGTGGCAAATCGACGCTGTTGAAAGCCTTGGTTCGTATCCTCGCGCCGCAGTCAGGAACGGTGCAATGGCAAGGTAAAGATATCCGTCATTACTCATCACAGACGATGGCGAGAGTGTTGTCGCTGTTGCCTCAGTCTCAGGAAGTTCCGGAAGGGATTTTGGTCCGGGATGTGGTTGGCTATGGCCGCAGTCCTTATACCGGTTTCTGGGGACAGTTAACCCAGACCGATCAGCACAAAGTCGAACAGGCAATGCAATTGACCGGTGTAACGGCATTTGCCGAGCGGAAAATTGCTGAACTTTCCGGCGGGCAGTGTCAACGGGTCTGGTTAGCGATGACGCTGGCGCAGGATACGGATTATGTTTTTCTCGATGAGCCGACCACCTATCTCGATTTAAACCATCAGGTTGAACTGATGAAACTGATGCGTCGTTTGAATCACGAAGGGAAAACATTAGTGACGGTTTTGCACGATATTAATCAGGCCTGCCGCTATTGTGATCATTTGGTGGTGATGAAAGCCGGGCAAGTGGTGGCGCAAGGAGCACCGGCAGAGATATTAACGACCCGGTTACTGGCGGATGTCTTTGCGCTGGATGCCGAAATTCACCGGGATCCGATTGCCGGCACGCCGATGTGTGTGGTGAAGTAGGAGGGATCTGCCCCGTTTTATTTGTCCACTACAGTCACGAATGGGAGGGACACGTCCAAAAAATCGTCATGTTGACGTAAGGATGCGCGATTCCCCCTGCTTTTTCCCGACTCTACAGCAGTATTACATGGTCCCAACAGATAAGATCTTGCCCAACCGTTCTTGAAGATTCTGGCGAGGACATAAAATGTGCAAACCCGTAATTGATCGTATTATTGAAGATTTAGCCAATCAGGTAAGAATGCAACATATGGGGGGGAAAAGAAAAGATGGTCGCCCTAACCGCACCGAAATCAGCGCTGTCAATTTGCTCGGACAGCTCAAACCTCTGCTGAAGCAAAAGCTGACCTTATGCCAACAAGCGATCAGTAAACAAAACCTGTGTGACCTGAGAAGCTCACAACGTCAAATCGACAGCATACAGTCGAAATTGCTGGCTTTGCAATTGCGCTACGAAACTGCTCAACAGCTGAAACAACTGTGCAACGCCATCAGCCGGGAGCTGCTTTGTGATGTATTGGTTTCCCAACGTGACGGTAGCCGCTTCGGATATCTTACCGGTTTGTCCGGTGGGGAAAACGGCGGTTTGGCCACCCGTACTAAACAAGGTTTTAGCGTATTTTCTACCCATAACGCCAATGTCATCATGATACCGATAACAGGTATTGCGGACGCGGACCGGTTGGGCGTGCCTACCGACGTTGCCCAAGCAGCGACGGCATTGGCGACTTTAGTACAGAATAATTTCAACACCGGATTAGATGACCTTAACTTGTGTGGCCACCTAAACGGAATTTCACAAGAAGTTTATGGGCACACGAACCAAGTCGATGTATATGGTCTGGTTCATGAACTGGGCATGTACGACTATGCCATGACCATCGTGGCGGCCTATAAATCACTATTTATCCCACCTTCGGGTATGGGCCACTTACCTCCGTTTTTTATCGATCGTCAGACTTGGGAGCCTTATCACGATGAGCAAGTGGGACTGGCCAGCCGCAGTCTAATCGTCGACGAAACCGGACATTCTCATTCCACGAGGGTCCGTATCAACCTCAATGAACTCAAAGAAACCCTGGTGGATTTTGCCCTGCTGGTCGCGGCGCTGGACCAAGGCAAACCTGTCTACGGCTCTTGCCAGGGGGCCCATGTCGGTTGGTTGTTGGTCGGCGGTGAAATGGTCAAATGGAACAAGTACATCTTTACCAATGGTCTAACAGACAATGACCAATCGCAATTACAAGAACTTCCCAATCAAACCGTAATCAATGATCCACAATTGAATCCCGGGGCCAATACAGATCCGCAAGCAGGTAAAGTGACCAAAACTTTGGACATTGACAGCTACGGATCTGATGAAAAGGTTGTGTTGTCTTACTGCAATGGTGAGCTAACAGCAGAAACCGACTTTGCCCACGCCACGGTAATGATCCACGATGATACTAGGCAACTGCTACTTGAAGGCGTCCGAGTGTTGAAAATGCACCCACTACATACAGTGGCGCAACAGGACTTACTGCTCAACCCATTGAATAAAGCAAATAACGGTAGTAACCCAGTGTCGACAATTGCCAAAGACACAGCACTACGAACAGCGGCAACAGCGGTTGAACAGTTCAGTTACAACACATTGACTGGTACTCAAAGCCACCCGTTCAAGCATATCCATGATGAAAACTCGTTAAAATTCGTGTCAAAAGCACTGGGTAATCTTGGTGTTAAACTATACAAGTTGGTAGACTGACAAAGCGACTGAGCACTCAACTTTACCGCCAAACCAGCGTAATGGAACAGGCTCAGGACAAAGGATTGATCACCTCCCTTTTTTACTGAACGCCAATAAAAAGCGCTAAGCCAGATTGGCTTAGCGCTTTGCATAATCGGTGCGTCTGATTACTACTCTTCGTTATGCATTTCTGCCCAGCTTTGGGCGCACTTGACGGCGCGTTTCCAGCCTTTATAACGACGTTGCCGCTTTTCTTCATCGTGGTGAGGGGTGAAGGTGCGATCAATCTCAGCTTTGTTTTTCAGTTCGTCCAGACTATCCCAGAAACCGACTGCAAGGCCGGCAAGATAGGCGGCTCCCAAGGCGGTCACTTCGGTGACTTTCGGACGGTGTACCTGAGTATCAAGCACATCGGCCTGGAACTGCATCAGGAAGTTATTGGCAACCGCACCGCCGTCAACTCTCAGCCCTGCCAGCTTAATACCGGAGTCTGCTTGCATGGCATCGAGCACATCACGTGTCTGATAGGCGATACTTTCGAGTGTGGCTCGGATGATGTGGTTTGAATTGACGCCCCGGGTCAGGCCGACAATCGTACCGCGCGCATAGGCATCCCAATAGGGAGCGCCTAGACCGGTGAATGCCGGTACCACGTACACACCGTTTGCCGTGTCTTCTTTGGTGGCAAAGTATTCGGAATCTCTGGCATCGGAGATGAGTTTCAGTTCATCTCTGAGCCATTGAATCGCAGCACCACCCATAAACACGGCACCTTCAAGTGCGTAAGCGGGTTCACCATTCGGGCCACAGGCCAGTGTGGTCAGCAGGCCATTACTGGAGATGACTTTTTCCTGACCGGTATTCATTAACAGGAAGCAACCTGTACCATAGGTGTTCTTCGCTTGTCCTGCCTGAACACACATTTGTCCGTACAGTGCGGCTTGCTGGTCTCCGGCAATCCCGGCGATTGGAATCCGGGTTCCCCCTTTACCACCGATGTTGGTTTTACCGTAGACTTCCGAGGATTTTTTGACCTCCGGCATCATTGAGAGTGGAATAGCAAATTCAGAGAGAATTTTCTCATCCCATTGTAATGTATTGATGTTGAACAGCATGGTCCGGGATGCGTTGGTGTAGTCCGTGACATGGACGCGTCCTTGAGTCATTTTCCACACCAGCCAAGTATCCACTGTACCAAACAGCAATTTGCCGGCTTCAGCATCTTCACGGGCACCTTCAACATTATCCAGAATCCATTTGATTTTTGTCCCGGAAAAATAGGGGTCTAATAACAGCCCGGTATTTTCCCGGATATAGGATTCTAGTCCGCGTGCTTTCAGGGTTTCACAGATCTCTGCGGTACGACGACATTGCCAGACAATTGCATTGTAGACCGGTTTACCGGTTTCTTTATTCCAGACAATGGTTGTTTCACGTTGGTTGGTAATCCCGATGGCTGCCACTTCGTCACTACGAATCCCAGCCTTACCAATCGCTTCGATTAATGTTGAACTCTGGGTTGCATAGATTTCCATCGGGTCATGTTCGACCCAGCCGGCTTCGGGATAAATTTGAGTAAATTCACGCTGAGATACACTGACGATATTGGCGTCATGGTCGAGTACGACGGCCCTTGAGCTTGTGGTCCCTTGATCAAGGGCAACGACATATTTTTGCTCAGTCATGGTTCATTCCTTCATCTTTTATTGTTTCATGTTTTATTAAGTCGCTGCTTAACTTCTTTTTGTTGCTGTTGTTTGTCACGAGATTCAGTGCAGTTAAATATGCGCTTCGGTATTCTCTTCTTCAGTCACATCACACTGATTCGGGATCGTACAACCCACACCCACTGTCGGCAGGTATGCTGCAATGAACTTAGGATAGGCCCAGGCCCCGAAGCACGCACCGGCAATCGGTCCGATGATCGGCACAATAAAATAGGGGATATCCTTACCACCGGTCAAGGCAAAGTCCCAACCTGCCAGATAAGCGAAAAGTTTGGGGCCGAAGTCCCGGGCTGGGTTCATGGCAAAGCCGGTCAATGGCCCTAATGAGCTGCCGATGACGGCAATCAGAACACCGATCAACAGTGGGTTCATTGCGTTTCTGTGTGCCCCGTTATTTTCATCGCCGAGCGCCAGAATCGCAAACATCAGGACTGCAGTAATGGTAAACTCAACGGCAACGGCACCAAAGAAGGATAACGATGCATTCGGATAGGTTGAAAAAATACCGGCGGTTGCGAGTGCCTCCTGACTGCTGCGCAGTATGCCATGAGTGACTTCATAGTTGACGAATAGATTGCTATACAACGCGTAAATCAATGCCGCAGAGCAAAATGCCCCGAGGATTTGTGATGCGATGTAAGGGAGTACTTTTGCTTTGTTAAAACCGTGGAATGCTGCCAGAGCTATCGTGACTGCGGGATTAATATGTGCTCCGGAGACACCTGCCGTGCAATAGATCGCAATCGACACACCGAACCCCCAAATGATACTGATTTCCCATTGTCCATATGAAGCACCGGTGAGGACCAGAGCTGCCACACAGCCAACACCGAAAAATATCAGTAACCCTGTTCCGATAAATTCAGCGATGCATTCCCCTAATAGGGTATGTTGTTTTGTACGAGCCATAGGTAAGAGTCCTTGTTTTACTCATATTATGCAGGGCTTATTCTGCATAGAATTCTTTTTGCGAAAACAAACAAACATAATTAATGAGTGTTCGAGCACAATTGTGTCTCTTTTATTTCTATTTTTGTTAATTAGAGCATTATTTTAAAGTACGACATTCTGTTTAATGGGGCAATGATGCGGTTCAAATATCGCTTTGAGCTGAGAAATGGCTCATATTTTAATATTTATTTAAAAAAATGTTTGATAAATGTTGTGTTTTTGAGTTGATGAGTTACTTGAAATGATTGAGCATGTGTGGGGTTGTGCTTTGTTCATTCATCAGCCGACTACTGCTGTTTTCTGAGCAGGTGATAATTGTGATAAACCTCGTGATATGACGATCTGTAATTTTACAAGATGATGATTAAAATGTTCGTTCGCGCTTTTGTGAGCAACATATCGAACATTTAAGATAATAAATGACACACTATTTGTAAGTGCATTGATATCAGAAGGTTCATATTCATGGCGGTTGCCCGAAGATTAGAAACAGATGTCGTTATTATTGGTGGTGGTGCAACAGGCACCGGGATCATGCGTGACTGTGCGTTGCGGGGCATCGACTGTATTTTACTGGAACGGGATGACATTGCTTCCGGGACGACGGGGCGAAATCATGGTTTATTACATTCGGGGGCGCGTTATGCAGTGACCGATCCCGAGTCAGCAAAGGAATGCATTCAGGAAAATCAGATCCTCAGACGGATAGCCAGACACTGTGTTGAACCGACCAACGGTTTATTTGTCACTTTACCGGAAGATGATTTGGCTTATCAGGATACGTTCGTCAAGGCGTGTGGCGTTGCAGGTATTGAGACGACGCGTTTAAGTCCCGGAGAGGCACTGGCGTTAGAACCTCATGTCAATCCACAGTTGCTTGGGGCCGTCAAAGTGCCTGATGGTACATTAGACCCGTTTCGCCTGTGTAGTGCGAATGTTCTGGATGCGAAAGAACATGGTGCGCGCGTTTTGAACCGGACACATGTCCAAGGCTTGATTCGTCAGGGAGATACGGTGCTTGGCGTCCGGGCCTGGCGTTCGGATACCCGTGAACACCTAGAAATCTACGCCAAGCAAGTGATCAATGCTGCGGGCATCTGGGGACAGAATATTTGTGAGTATGCTGATCTGAAGATTCGCATGTTTCCCGCCAAAGGGTCTTTGCTGATCCTCGATTACCGAATTAATAACCTCGTGATTAATCGCTGCCGCAAACCGGCAGATGCCGATATTCTCGTCCCCGGTGATACCATTTCTTTAATCGGTACAACCTCTGAGCATGTGGATTATGACCAGATTGATAATTTACAGGTGACGGAGCGAGAGGTTGATTTGCTGCTGAAAGAAGGGGAAAAGTTAGCCCCGATTATGGCTAATACCCGGGTATTACGGGCATATGCCGGTGTGCGGCCATTAGTCTCTGTTGATGATGATGGCAGCGGACGTAATATCAGCCGGGGGATCGTATTACTGGATCATGAAGCGCGGGATGGTCTGAAAGGGTTGACGACGATTACCGGGGGTAAACTGATGACCTATCGTCTCATGGCCGAATGGGCAACGGATATGGTCGCTCAAAAACTGGGTCATTCAGCCCCGTGTCAAACACATCTCAAACCGCTGCCCGGAGCAAACGGGATGCCGAAGAAGGCGAAAAAAACAGCCAGCCTTGCCAAACCCGTTTATGAATCAGCCATTTATCGTCACGGTGAACGCGCCGAAAAATTTTTAACGGATAGCCCTGAGAGTCAGGCAGTTATATGCGAGTGTGAGATGGTCACCACCGGTGAGATCGAGTATGCGATTCAACAGCTGGATGTTAAAAACCTCATAGATCTCAGGCGTCGGACCCGATTAGGAATGGGACCATGTCAGGGGGAGTTGTGTAGTTATCGGGCTGCAGCGCTATTTTCAGAATATGCCGATATGGATGGGTGTGAATCCGGCGCCTTGTTGACTGATTTTCTGGAAGAACGCTGGAAAGGGATTAAGCCGATCTTCTGGGGCAATGCGCTGCGGGAAGCGGAGTTTAGTTACTGGATTTATCAGGGGCTGCTTGGCGTTGGAGAGCAACCGCGGATGGATTCGGATATTCAGCAGGAGGAACGCCAATGATGGATTATGATATTGCCGTGATTGGCGGTGGGATTGCCGGATATAGTGCGGCAATCCGCAGTCAACAGGCGGGAAAGAAAACCGTGCTGATTAGTCAGGGGCAGAGTGCGTTGCATTTTTCTTCAGGTTCTATTGATGTATTGGGGCGTCTGCCAACGGGTGAGTGGGTTGAGGATCCTTTCGCCGCTATTCTTCAGTTACAACAGCACCAATTCGGTTCCTCAGCATTACCGGGACAGACGGACTTACATCCGTATGTGAAAGTCGGCCGGTCGGTTGTGGAGCAGAGCCTGCTGTGGTTTAAAGATATGCTGGCCGCGGAGATCCAGCTTTCTCATCAGCCGGATTATGCGAACCACTGGCGGATTACACCGTTTGGCACCCTGAAAGCGACTTGGTTATCTCAGCCATATGTGTATCAGCATCGCTCGAACACTCATTTTCGTGAAATCGTGATTGTTGCGCTGGCAGGATACCGTGATTTTCAGCCTCAGATCCTCAAGGATAATTTAGCCCGCATTACTGATTTTGCGGGGATGCCGATACGGATTGCCACGATTCATCTCCCCAGTGTTGCGCACGATCAGCGTCATCCTTGTGAACGGCGTTCGCTGGATATTGCTCATATGCTGCAACAGGCGTCAGTTTGGTCGGCATTTTGTGAGCAACTGACCCGGATGACCTGCGCTGATGATTTGGTGATTTTGCCTGCGGTGGTTGGCCATGGTGATGGGATGACAACCCTGGCGCAATTACAACAGGCAACGCAGCGCCATTTTCATGAAGTCCCGACCATGCCGCCTTCGTTGATGGGCATCCGTCTCGAAGCAGCGTTACACCGGATTTTTATTCAGGCGGGAGGGATTCATCTCAAAGGAGATCAAGTTCTCGGAGGACATTTTGAAGGGCATCGTCTGACAGAAGTGTATACCCGTAATCTGACCGATATTCCGGTTCGTGCCGGGCACTATATCATGGCGACCGGTAGTTATTTCAGTCAGGGGCTTCAGGCATCACGGCAGGCGATCCAAGAGCCCGTTTTCGGTTTGGATGTTGCTCAAATTACCCCGCGAACGCAATGGGGCGGGCCTGATTTTGTCGCGCATCAACCACATCCGTTTATGACCTTTGGTGTGTCAACTGACGCCCATCTTCATCCGAGTTATCGCGGTCAGCACATCGATAACCTTTATTGTTGTGGTGCCATGCTGGCCGGATATGACCCGGTGTTTGAAGGCAGTGGCGGTGGTGTCGCCATTGCAACTGCGTATCATGCCATTAAACAATGTATGGGCCATCATGTTTGCCCGGCGACTTGTCAGGAGGCTCTGTCATGAATCGTCCTTTTACTCAGCTTGCCCCTCAGAGTACCTCGTTTGAACAGTGTATCAAGTGTACGGTATGTACCGCTTACTGTCCGGTTTCGAAGGCAAATCCTGACTACCCGGGACCCAAGCAGTGCGGGCCTGATGGGGAGCGCTTACGCATCAAAAATCCGGCTTATTACGATGAAGCATTGAAATATTGTACCAATTGCAAACGGTGTGAAACCGCATGTCCTTCCGGGGTCAAAATTGGCGATATCATTGCCGTGGCCCGGGGAAAATATGGTCAGGAGCCGCTCAATCCGAAACGAATCCGTGATTATGTACTCAGTCATACCGATCTGTTCGGTACACTGGCATCACCGTTGGCACCGATTATCAATGCGACGACCGCTTTACCGATTGTCAAAAAAGCCATGCATCGGACCATCGGTGTTGATCAACATAAATCATTACCCAAGTATTCACACGGGACATTCAGACGCTGGTTCAGACAAAACTGCACCCGTCAGCCGTTGTATCAGCATCAGGTGACTTATTTTCACGGCTGTTATGTGAATTACAACCATCCGCAACTGGGGAAAGACTTCATCAAAGTCATGAATGCGATGAATATTGGTGTTCGCTTGTTGGAGCGTGAAAAATGTTGTGGTGTTCCTTTGATGGCGAACGGATTTCATCACAAAGCGCGTCAGAATGCTGAGGCAAATGTTCAATCGATGATCGCGGCTGTGCGGGATTATCAAACGCCGATTCTTGCCACGTCATCCACCTGCTCGTTTACATTGCAGCAGGAATATCCACATGTGCTGGGGGTCGATAATGCTCAGGTTGCTGACAAAATCGAATATGTGACGCGCTTTTTACTGCGATCATTTATGAACGGGCAGCAACCGGTGATGAAACCATTGAATCTGAATGTGGTGTATCACACGCCTTGTCATTTGGAACGCAGCGGACAAGCGATATTTACCATTGAGTTACTGAAAATGATCCCGGGGGTTACCGTTACGGTGCTGGATAGTGAATGTTGTGGCCTGGCCGGAACATATGGTTTTAAGGCCGAGAACTATCCGGTATCGATGAAGATCGGTGCACATTTGTTTGAATCGATTGATCAATCCGGTGCAGATCTGGTGATCACGGATTGTGAAACCTGTAAATGGCAGATTGAGGAGAACACTCGGCTTAATGCGATCCATCCGATCAGTTTGCTGGCGATGGCGATTCAGTCGTGAACAACGAAGCGAATCGGGTATTCACTCGCTTTTAAATATAAAACAGGGGAGCAGTGCTCCCCTGTTACTTAGGTTGGGCCCGAAAGCCCTATGGACAGAATCAATTTGGATTAGTGTTGTACTGAAATAAAGCGATGAGTGACGAGTTTTTCACCGTTTGGTTCATGGACACTAATTTTGAAGCTACGAGCATGGTTTTCATTGTTTTCAACAATGACAGTACCGTGTTCTGAAGTCATTAATGTTTGATGCTGACTGCCACCATCAACTTCAACAGGAACCTGACTGACAGGTTGGCCGTTTTCAGTCACTTTGACAATCGCTTGATCTGGTAGCGTGTAGATGCTCATGTCGTATTGTGATTCAGATGCAAATACATTGGCTGAAAGTAGCGTTGCAATTGCAGTTACGGCAGCTAGTGATAGTTGTTTTTTCATAATCTCACCCATATTCGTTGTTGGTTGTATTTATTATTTCGTTATGTCGAGAGAGATTATGAGCCGAAATTGTTGTGACTTCGATAGCATAAATTTGTTCGTTGCTTTCTAATTTTTTGAACTTAGTCACATTTAAAATATGTATGAGAGGAATCATTCTATTGACTTATATTTGTTTATCATATATGGGTTAATTTGAGGTTAAGATCATGTCAGCGCCATCAACACACGTTGTGGTGCCCGGCCTGTGGAATCAGCTAGTGCGTATGTGCCAGACAGGCGAGACGGCGGCATACTATCGGTTACAAATTACCGGTTACAAATTACCGATTACAAATTACCGATCACAAATGGCGGATTATGAGAGAGGGTGTGTTGATTCGCGAAGTTCCAGCGAGCCGAAATATTCAAAATGCTGCGGGGTACTGGTTATCTTATTGGCCATGTTAATCGCCAGATTCGTCGCATCGATGGTTAATTGCTCGATCGGAAGAGAGACCGTAGACAGGCTTGGGATCGCATAAAATGCCGCCGGCTCATTATCGATACCAATCACTGAAATATCCTGAGGAACAGAAAGCCCTCGTTCATATAACGCCCGGATTGCTCCGAGTGCCATGTCGTCATTACAAGAAAAGATAGCACTGAATGCCTGCCCTTGATCCAACAACTGCATGACGGCGGTATATCCCCAGATATGGGTACTTTTCCCTTCGACGATCAGGGCCTCATTCACCGGAATATTATTTTGGGTGAGTTGATCGCGATAAGCCTGTAATCGAAGCTGACCGGTTTGATGATTCAACGGTGTGGTCAGACAGGCAATGTTGCGATGGCCGAGTTTCAGCAGATGTTCTACAGCAAGTACTCCGAGCTGGTATTGATCAAAACTGAAGCTGACTAGTTGCTGTGTCGATAGACTGCGGTTCAATACAACCAAGGGTCTCTGTGTCTGCTCTTGATAATGGATCAACTGGGTTTCGCTGAGATAACGACTATAGATGATGATGGCATCACAACGCTGAAGCGCGAGTGTATTCATCGCTTCAATTTCTCCGGCTTCACTGTTATGACTTTCCATGACAAACAGCTTTTTTTGGGATTTTTGTAGCGTTTGCGCGGTTTGTTTTAAGATTGAGCCGAAGTAATAGCTATCAAAATGCGGCAGAATTAATCCGATGGTGTTTGAGGTGTTGGTCGCCAATGCCTGGGCTAGAACGTTCGGTTGATATCCCAATGACTTCATCGCATCAAGAACGCGTATCCGGGTTTTCTCTTTGACTTGCGGGCTACCGTTGATCACTCGGGAGACGGTCGCTTTTGAGACACCGGCCGCTTTACAGACATCAATGATTGTCGTCATCTATTCCCTCAATGTTTCTCAATCGGTCATTTTCATGCATAAAGCGCGATTTTACCGAATTCTCTCGGGTGGGGGAATGATATTTTTCCGGGTTGATGAGACAGACACCATTTCTCCGTAAGAGGAGAAATGGTGCTATATACACTGAAATTACTGAGCCTGAGATTCGGTCAAGCGTGTGATGGTCAGAACGTTCTGATCAATTTGTGCCAGTTCAGACTGAACTTCATTGATATCATTGATACTTTCTTCAATGCTGGAAGATGCTTCGCTGGATAGGGTTAACATCTTGCCCATTTCTTCATGCAGGCCGAGTGAAGAGTTATTGACATGCTCCATCAGTGCCACGGTTGTTTCAATGACATCTTTGATTGCGTCGATTGAAGAATAAAGATTGTTCACCGTCTCCCCGGTAGAGCTAAGACTTTCCTGGGTATTTTTAGATAGGTTTCTCACTTCATCGGCAACGACGGCAAATCCTCGACCCTGTTCTCCGGCCCGGGCTGCCTCAATAGCAGCATTCAGTGCCAGCAAATTGGTTCTCTCTGCAATACCATCGATGACATCCAGAATATCCTGAATCTTGTTTGAATTGGTTTTTAAGGTTTCTACATACTGTTGGAGTTCCTGACTATGCTCGGTTTGTCTTTTGACTTCACTCGATAGTCCGGCAAACTGAGTCTGAACCTTTTGGAGTACGTCTGACGTATCTCTGGCGTAGGATGCAACGTTCTGTAAGCTTTGGAGCATCCGTCCCAATAACTCCTTATAGCGGAACAAGTCGCGGATGGTTGTCTGTTGCAGCGAGGCGACTTTCTTCAAACTATGCAATTCATTCTGTAAGAAATAGGCTTTGAAGTGACTGTAGTAAATAGGGAAGTTATCTGTGTATTCATCATGAAACGATTCCCCATCATGAACCTGATACAGATAAAGCGCTGTCAGGGTCTCATTTTGATGCAGTCCCAAAAATTCACCGAATGTACTGAACCCGGCAACCGCAGGGATATGATCGAAATTATGTACGGCAGAGAGCGATGAGCCGTTATGTAAGCGACGCAGAATACAGTCGTTCGCAAGCATCGCAATCGGTTCTCGCGGTTTACCGCGCTGAAATGTTGCATAATCGCGCTGGATCGAGCCTGAAAAATCGTTTGCCTTCATCAGATATAATTTGTCACCGAATGCAAAATCGCAGAAGAAATTGATGGTTTCGTCTTCATAGTTAATATTGGCAATTGAGCGAATATACGTTTCATGACCAATTTTGACCCCGAAACTATATTGCTCGAGCATCGATTCCAGTTTGGATGGGGGGCAACCAAAATGTCGGCATAACATCGATAGTGGTGACTGGAGTGTCATACTCCCTTCATCAAGGAATGTTTTCACGGTGCGTGTGGCGGCGTTTGTTTCGGCAATCGTAAAGTGGGTTGAAGTTACTTCAAAGTTGTGTGTTTTTAATATGCCATATCGAATTGCCGGTGCTAGTTTCACGAATACCAGACAGACTTTGTTAGTCAGAATTTTTCCGTCCAGGGCAACATCGGCCTGACCGAAATCCAGTTTGCCACCGGCTGAACTGCCAATGAGGTAACAGGGAAAACAATCAGACTGGTAGAGGGCTTGTACAAAGAAATTTTCAGAAGAAGATAGACCATCGAAAAACGTCAGGGCAACGGTATCGAGATAGTTGACGGGAAAATCAAGGTTAACTTTTTTGATTTCATTCTGAATACGTGCGATTCGCTCCTGACGGTTGAGTTTGATTTGACCACTTTTGATATCTTCACAGTGCAGTGGGACCTGAGCGATAGAAATCGCTTGAAATGCCTGTTCACTGAAGCTTTGGATGACAATGTTATCCCAGCTTTCCGGCGTTGCGTGGTAGAGCCCTTGGTTACCCCGTCCTCCCAGCTCTCCCGCACTCATGATCGAGACCACATGTTTTGCAAAAGGCATTGCCTCTTTTAATTTTCTTGAAATCGCTTCGAAAGGAAGATGCGGTGACACATAGGCGAGAACAAGCGTGGTCTTACTGGCATGAAAGCCCATTTCTTTTAATTGATTAACACCAATCTCATGGCTTGTGATGGCCTTAACCTTGACTGGGGGTTCGTGATGTAGGGATTGTTTTTTTGAGGCATTTCGCCAAGATAGATTGAACATAAAGCCACTCCGCCTGTTAGGATTCCGGAAAAGTCTAAATTAAAAAGTCTGAATTAATTGGTACATATCTGCTCAGTTTGATTTGTTTTTATCATGAGTAAGTAGCCGAAATATTATAAATAGGATGCATAAAAAACAATATAAACAGTATGGATAAGATTGTGATATGAAAACAAGCACATTATCACTTATTTCGAGAGGTAAGAGGACTTAATTAAATAGATTTGGTAATTAGTTTGATAATCAAATATTATAAATTAAATAAATTTTGATTATCAAGGTATGTTATGCGTACACCACCACAGTGTTCTTATATCAATGTATTTTCTCGTTTTAATCCCAACAATGAGCGGAAAACATTTTATGTTTTACTGTTAACCGCCGTCACGATGCTGATAGAGATTATGGCCGGAAGCATCTATGGTTCGATGGCATTACTGGCTGATGGATGGCATATGGGGACACATGCGGCTGCTTTTTGTATCACACTGTTCACTTATCGTTATGCCCGTCAGCATAAAGCAAGTCGCAAATACAGCTATGGGACCGGGAAAGTGAGTGTGTTGGGCGGTTATTCCAGCGCTGTTGGGTTGGGATTAGTCGCAATCGTGATGTTGTTTGAATCACTGTATCGTTTTATTGACCCGGTTCAAATCCACTTTACCGAAGCGATGGTGGTCGCTTTTATTGGCTTGTTGGTCAATGTTGTCAGTGTTTTTCTGTTACACGACCACGACCACGACCACGACCACGACCACGACCACGACCACGACCACGACCACGACTACCACCACCATGATCACAATCTTAACGCGGCATATATGCATGTTCTGGCGGACGCATTGACTTCAATACTTGCGATTGCTGCATTGCTGATTGGAAAGTTTTTAGGATGGGTTTGGTTGGATCCGGTTATGGGAATTGTTGGTGCTGTTGTGATTACCCGCTGGGCGATTCGCTTAATGAAACAGACCGCCCCCGTTTTATTAGATGAAAATATTGATCATGACTATGAAGCGAAAGTGTTGCAGAAGCTGGAAGCGCTCAATGCTGATGTCACGGACATGCATATCTGGCGAGTCAGTGCCGATCATTTTGCTGCATCGATATGTTTGAATGTACGTGATATGAAAAGTCCGAGTTTTTTCAAACGTCAATTGGAAGAGTTTGATAGAATTCACCATCTGACGATTGAAGTAAATCATGTTTGATTTTGATGTTGACTGCATGTGAGGTAAGAATGTCATCGCTGAATGAGCTGAATAATCTTCTGACGGAGTTCTATGACAAGATGTCATCTTGGGAACTCTCGGTTGTAAAAGGAACAGGCTATTCGCTGGCACAAATTCATACGCTGGAAGTGCTGGGCAGCCACGGCGCAATGAAAATGAAAGATCTGGCAAATCGACTCGGGATCACGACAGGAACCTTAACCGTTCAGGTCGATAAACTGGTCAAACTTGGACTTGTTGCTCGGCATTTCCATGAAGCGGATCGCCGTTCTATCCTCGTTGACCTGACCGAATCCGGGCTGCAGATTTTTCGGCAGCATAATCAGTTGCATCTCTCTCTGACTGAAGAGCTGACCAAAAATTTGGATTCGGAAGACAGATATGTGCTGACATCGATTCTGAAACAAGTTAATCGAGAGTTCTGAGTGAGACTTCTAATCCTTAATTTTTCCGTGGATCGATAAGCTTGACTGATTGATCCACCCGTTCCCCGTTTTTCATCCGTCGTGCTATTTATTTTTCTATGTCAATAGGACTGATATGACCAGTTTATAGATTGAGTGAATATAATTTGAGCATTTCAAATATATTGGTGATTAAAAATCCTCAGTATCACACATGTAAATATGGATGTTGTATATTTTTATATGAGTGAAATAATTTTTTGGTTTATTCAACTTGTAGTAAAAGTGGAATCAACATCATATTTCTATGATCTTGTTATATGTGGAATAACTTATTTTGTTTTCCTGATCTAATAAAATTCTTATATTTTTTTGAGAAAAACAGACCATTATACATTGTTCTTAACAAAATGAAATTTTTTTTGTGAAAATTTTATGCAAATTATTGGTGTCTATCATAAATGTAATCTGTTTGACATGTGGCCTTGGTTCATTTTGTGATCTTCTGCGGTAAATGAAAATTTATTAAATAATAAAAATGTTTTTAGATATCCTGCACTAGATTATTTTGTCAATATAAGAGAAAATTATTTCACCAATTAGGCAATATATTGCTTGAGTCAGGCAAGATATTGCCCGAGTGATTAAAAAATAATCGGCAAGAATAAATAAAATAGATAGATTCTAAGTAGTTGCCGGCAAAATCGAATGATTATTAAACTGATTTTGCATTAATTTATACTTTTATCAGCTAACAACAGAGGCATAATATGGGAAACGGAATCGTCGTTGGTAATACAGGTTCTGATCATGATGGCTTTCCTCCTACTCCTGTCACCGCAGGGTCAGGAACCGTTAAATATGATGGTATTCCTGCGGCTCGGCAAGGTGATCCTCTTGCGCCACATGATAAGCCGAAACATCCACCTCATGGACGCTCTATTGCAGCAGGTTCAGGTACGGTAATGGTTGATGGCAAGCCAGCAGCCCGCGCTGGTGACCCGATTAGTTGTGGTGGTGCTTTACAAGGTGGTAGCAGTGTTAATATCGGCTAAAAATAAGACATTTTTGCTCAGTGCTTTTGTGTTCGGTTCTTGTAGCAATGTTGTCATGGCAGACGAAGTTGCACCGGCTGTCACTGCCGAATCGGCCGTGGCGAGCGGTGAAGACTTAAATCCTGTGTTGATTCAAATGCCGGAAGCTGACCAGCAAAAATATGATTATGATATTAATTTTCTGACCTCAACTCAGGCTTATGAGAAAGGGCGTTTGCTGCGTGCGCAATTTAAAAATGAAGAAGCGCGACGTTATTTGAAATATGCTGCTGATAAAGGCGATGCGGATGCTGCTTATTTATATGCGATAGAGCTGTCGGAATATAACCCGACCATTCGTACGCCGCGGCTTGTCAGAAAGTATGTTGAGCAGTCAGCAAATCTAGGCAATCTACACGCGATGAACTACCTGTACCAACATGGTACTTGGTTACGTACCGCGATTCGACAGTCATGGCAGAAGCGCTATCATGACGGTTTGGTCAGACTCGCTGCAACACAACCGGCAAAAGCAGCTTATTATCTGTCGCTTTATTATGAAAAGACGGATCCGGACCAGTCAGAGTATTATTTACAACGGGCGATGCATTACAGTTATCCGCTGGCATGGATGGATAATTCCAGAAGATCACTCAATGATATTAATCAGTTGTATACAGAAACAAGATTTTCGACTGGGATCTATACTAATTACCGTAATGCAGCAGAACATAATTTTATCCCGGCGATGAAAGCATGTGTTGAACTATATGAAGGTCGCGGTGATTTTAAGAAAGCTTTTGAATGGCGTCTGCGGGCATTGGATGCCGGTGACCTGACGTCTCTGGCTGTTGTCGCGAAGATATATGCAGGCGAAGCATCCTCTTATCGGTTTGTGGATGAAGACTTGATTAAAGCTCGTGCTTATTCTGAGCTTTATCTGGATTATGCCGGCAGTGATCGCCTGACAAGCTTGCATAAATCAATGGAACAATTTTTTGTTGACGTTACTAATGAGATGACGCCTCCGGATATTGAGCGTGCTCAAAATATTACAGACACTTATAAAGAAAAGGTAACCTTTTATAATCACGACACTTATTGGGATTTATAAATAAGGCGCAGTGTTTTTATTTATTCCCCTAAAAAAAATAAGGGAATTTAGTAATTGGTTGAATTCAAGTGTAATATTATCGATTTGAAAACATTATTAAATAAGTGAATTTTTTCATTTATTTAATTGATGCGAATGTTATTCGTGTTCTCATGTCTGAGTCAGAATTATTTCTGTTCAGATACCATTTTGCTGGTGAAATGAATATACGCAAGCAACGACTATTGGCATAGGTATTGGAGACTTGATATGTCTAAAGAAGGTAGTGTCGCTCCGAAAGAGCGCATTAATATTAAATATGTTCCTGCGACAGGGGATCAACAGGCCGAAATTGAATTACCACTCAAAACATTAGTGATTGGTGATTTCAAAGGCCATACGGAAGAAACGCCAGTTGAGGATCGTCAATCTGTTTCAGTTGACAAGAACAACTTCGAGTCAGTGATGCGTGAGAGTAACCTCTCAATCAGCGCAACTGTGAAAAATAAATTAAGTGATGACCCTGATGCTGAGCTGCCAGTCGAACTGAGCTTTAAGTCATTGCAAGATTTTGCTCCGGATTCAGTTGCGGCTCAGGTTCCGGAATTGAATAAGCTGATCGAACTCCGCGAAGCCTTGGTTGCTTTAAAAGGTCCTTTAGGAAATATCCCAGCATTCAGAGAACGTTTACAGGCGCTGATTGCATCTGAAGAGTCTCGTGAAAAGCTCCTTGCTGAACTGGATATTGTCGGCGGGTCTGAAGAGAAAGAACCTCAAGAGTAACGATAGACGCAATACTTTTGGTGTTTTTTAACTTATTGTCATAGGAACTTGATTAATGTCTGCTACAGAAGAAACGGTACTAGAAAGCCCCCAGGCTGGTGAACTCAGCCTGTTAGATGAGATTATGGCTCAAACACGCCTTGCACCGAATGAAGAAGGTTATGATATCGCGAAAAAAGGTGTTGCCGCGTTTATCGAAAACCTGATTGGTTCGAGTCAAGAATCAGAACCGGTTAATAAATCGCTTGTTGACCAAATGCTGGTTGAGCTGGATAAAAAAATCAGTGCGCAAATGGATGAGATCCTTCACCATGAAAAATTCCAGCAAATGGAATCTGCATGGCGTGGACTGAAGCTGTTCATCGACCGTACCGATTTCAGGGAAAACAACAAAGTTGATATCATCCATGTCACCAAAGAAGAACTGTTGGAAGATTTTGAGTTTGCACCAGAAATCTCTCAATCAGGCCTGTATAAGCAGGTTTACTCTTCGGGTTATGGTCAGTTTGGTGGTGAACCAACAGGTGCGATGATCGGTAACTATGCGTTTACACCGTCCACACCGGATATGAAACTGCTGCAATATATGGGTGCGCTGGGCGCAATGGCTCATGCACCGTTCATTTCGAGTGTAGGTCCTGAATTCTTTGGTATCGACTCTTTTGAAGAACTTCCTAATATCAAAGATGTAAAATCGATCTTCGAAAGTCCGAAATATACCAAGTGGCGTTCGCTGCGTGAGTCTGAAGATGCACGCTATCTGGGTCTGACTGCACCACGTTTCTTGTTGCGTGTGCCTTATGATCCAATCGAAAACCCAATCAAAACGTTTAACTACCAGGAAAGTGTCCGTGAATCTCATGAACATTATCTGTGGGGTAACACCGCCTTTGCATTTGCAACTCGTTTGACCGATAGCTTTGCAAAATACAGATGGTGTCCGAACATCATTGGTCCTCAGAGCGGTGGTGCAGTTGAAGATCTGCCAGTCCACGTTTTTGAAACCATGGGTGCCTTGCAAGCGAAGATCCCAACGGAAGTGCTGATCACTGACCGTAAAGAGTTTGAACTTGCCGAAGAAGGTTTCATTGCACTGACGATGCGTAAAGGCAGCGACAATGCAGCGTTCTTCTCTGCCAACTCGATTCAGAAGCCAAAAATCTTCCCGAATACGAAAGAAGGTAAAGAAGCAGAAACCAACTACAAGCTGGGTACTCAGCTCCCTTACATGATGATCATCAACCGTCTCGCGCACTACATCAAAGTATTGCAACGCGAACAGATTGGTTCATGGAAAGAGAGACAAGATCTTGAGCGTGAACTGAATGGTTGGATCAAACAGTATGTTGCTGATCAGGAAAACCCGCCGGCAGACGTTCGTAGCCGTCGTCCACTTCGTGCTGCACGCATTGAAGTGTCTGATGTGGATGGTAACCCAGGCTGGTATCAGGTATCGCTGGCAGTTCGCCCACACTTCAAGTACATGGGTGCGAACTTCGAACTGTCACTCGTTGGCCGTTTAGATCAGTAATATGTCTTACATTGCGCCTGAAGAGGTTGCATTTGGCGTCGGCTTCTTTGAACGCTTAGAAGCCGGCGAAAGACCCCGATCTTTGACTCAGGGCCCAGATGCAAACGATGTGCTTAATTCGATCAAGCGGAACGTTTCCAATGTTCTGAATACTCGGCTGGGAGAAGCGCAGAGCGCACCCGAGCTGGGGCTCGTTGATTTTAACGACGCAACACTGGAAACACTTGATCTGGCTGTCAGAATCCGCATGGCGATTAAGGACTGTTTGAGAAAATATGAGCCACGATTGAAAGACATTGTGGTGACGTCAGAAAGAGACGATTTGAACCCATTATCATTGAGATTTCGGATCACTGCCGAAGTGAATAGTAGTGCTGTTCATGACACAGTAAAACTGAATCTGTTATTGGATCAAAATCGTCAATATCGAGTGTATTGATACATGGCACAGGATAAGTACTTTCGAGAAGAACTTTCATTTTTGAAAGAGCAGGGGAAGCGTTTCACTGAAATTCATCCCCAGCTTTCTCGTTTTCTTCACGGTCAGGTGACCGACCCGGATGTCGAACGTCTACTGGAAGGTTTTGCATTCCTGACAGCGCGCTTGCGTGAAAAAGTTGAAGATGAATTTCCTGAGCTGACGCATTCGATTATTAACATGCTATGGCCGAATTACCTTCGGCCTGTTCCTAGCATGAGTATTGTTGCGTTTCAGCCGGAATCGAAAGTCAGTGAGAAGCAGATTGTCCGCGCTGGTATTCAACTTGATAGTTCAGAAAAAGTTTTGGGCACGGTGTGCCATTTCCGGACATGTCGTGATGTCGCGGTTTACCCTCTGGTGATCGAGGATATTACCTCCCACCATACCCGGGAATCGAGTACCGTTGATATCAATCTGGCGATGAAAGGCGAAATGTCGGTCGGAGAAGCATTGGTAGACAGTTTGCGCTTTTATCTGGGCGGTGAAATTTATAGCGCGCAGATGCTGTACCTGTGGCTTCATCATCATCTGGATAAGATGGTGATCGACGTCAATGGGACTGAATTCAGTATCCCGCGGGATGCACTTCAGTCGGTTGGTTTTTCCGGCGAAGACTCGCTGCTGCCTTACCCGAAGAATGTGTATGAAGGGTAT
This sequence comes from Vibrio rubrogenes, assembly GCF_059641415.1. Classification (NCBI taxonomy): domain Bacteria; kingdom Pseudomonadati; phylum Pseudomonadota; class Gammaproteobacteria; order Vibrionales; family Vibrionaceae; genus Vibrio; species Vibrio rubrogenes. Next base: position 17,058 of record NZ_JCARSY010000008.1, on the reverse strand, counting down.
CGGATTCTGCAAGAGTATCTGTCATTTCCGGAAGCTTTCCATTTCTTTGATATTGGTGCACTGGATAAAGTGCTGCCGAAATCCGTGCGCGGCAAAATGACGCTTCGCATTCATTTTTCAAAAACGTTGCCGACTGATGTGCGGATTAATCAAAGTAGTTTCCAACTCTACTGCGTGCCGATTATTAACCTGTTCGAGCATGATGCTGATCCGATTGACTTGACCGGTAAGCAGTCAGAATACCGCGTGATTCCGTCGAGTCGTTATCCGTCACACTATGAAGTGTTCAGTATTGATGGTGTATTCGGCTGGCAGGATAAAACGCAGGATAGTCAACGGATTCGCGGTGAAAAACGCGTTTATCATCCATTTGAAAGCTTTCAGCATCAGGTGGAAAGAGCCAGACAGCGTGAAGTGCTCTACTATCGTTCACGGGTCAAAGATAGTCAGCGTAATGATGGCTTCGATACTTTTATTTCGTTTATCCGCGGGGATGAAACATTATCGGTCAATGTTGATGAAGCGATCTCGATTCAACTGACCTGTACCAACCGATTATTACCGATTGAACTGGGAGTCGGGGATATCTGTCAATCAACGGACACCTCGCCCGACTATGTGACGTTCAAAAATATTATTGCACCGACTCAGCCGTTGCGTCCGGTTTTGGATGGCAGCTTGTTGTGGGGGTTAATTTCAAATTTATCCCTCAATTACTTGTCGCTGCTTTCGAAAGATGCACTGAGCAGTGTACTCAGAACTTATGATTTTCGGGCCCTTGTTGACCGTCAGGCCGAGCGCGTGGCGAAAAAGCGTCTGGAAGGCATTATCAAAATAGAATCGAAGCCCATAGATAAATTATTAAGAGGGCTTCCTGTACGTGGTCTGCAATCCGAGATTCATATTGATCAGAGCTGTTTTGGCTCAGAAGGTGATCTTTATCTGTTCGGTCGGGTGCTGAGCCACTTTTTTGCTTTGTATGCCAACATCAATTCATTTCATGAACTGATATTGGTCAACGTCAGTAATAACGAGAAATACACATGGGGAACCCGGACAGGGATGCAGCCGCTGATATAGATTCAGCTCAAGAAAAGCAAGCGCTCATACCAATACCGGATAAGGTGAGGTCGTACAATTTCTTCCAACTGGTGGAATTGTTGCAAAAACTTCAGCGCTCGAATCCGGAAGATGAAGATTGGGAAAGAGTTTGTCGTCTGGTATTTAGTGCGAATCCCAGTTTGGGGTTTTCGCCTGCTGACGTGACGGATTTGACCCAGTTCGATGACGAGCATTTGATTTTACAAACCAACTTTTTTGGTTTGACCGGATCGCAGTCTCCGTTGCCGGGCTTCATTCTTGAGCAGCTGGTGACAGAAGACCCGGGCGGATTCAAACGTCCTTTTCTGGATTTTTTCAATAACCGCCTGATCAACTTGGTCTATCGAATCTGGCGTAAATATCGTTATTACGTGCGTTTTCAGGATGATGCGCAGGATCTGTTTTCACAACAATTATTCGCTTTGGTCGGACTGGCTGATCCTGATTTAAGAGGCGATACGCCGATCAACTGGTGCAAGATGCTGGCTTACGCCGGTGTACTGGCCGGACGAAGTCGTTCCCCGCAAGTTGTTGCCGGGATTATTGCCCACTGCTTTGATTTGGAAGATGTCAGCATCCGGCAGTGGGAAAAGCGCAGAGTGATGATTGATCCGTCTCAGCAATTCTGCCTTGGTCAGCAAAATGGCAGCTTGGGAATGAACACTGTCATCGGTGAGTCGGTGATGGATTGCAACGGTAAATTTGTGATTTGTATTAAAGGGTTGTCACGCCAGCGGTTTGCAGACTTTCTGCCGATCGGTAAGGAATTTCAACCTCTGTGTAAGTTAGTGGAATTTGTCTTGCGAGAGCAGATGGCTTATGACTTGGAGCTCTCGATGGATGAGAAAGAAGTCCCCGTACTTCGATTGAACTCTCAGGATAGTGTGGCCTTAGGGTGGTATTCGTTTCTTGGCTCCGGTGAGCATGAGAAAAACGTGTTAATTCAGGTGAGGCAATAGTGATGGTTCAGAGTAAACAGCCTTCCCTCAACATAATTGTCACCAATGTTCAGGTGTTGGAGTCCGGTTTGATCTCACGGACGTCTTGGACGCCTGCGGGTGGAACAATCGGAACGGCAACAGATAGTTTTTGGCATCTGACGGATAAGAATGGGGCGATTTACCCGAATCATTGTGAAATTCTGGTTGTTGACGGTGCTTTTTGCGTGCGTGATAACTGCGGTGAAACCTATGTGAACGGTTCATCGATGGCGTTGGGTCGCAACAAGTTAGCCCGATTGGAAAACAAAGATGAAATTCAAGTTGGTCCGTACACGCTCCGTGTCCATTTAGGTAACACCGGTGACGATGATATAGCTTCCAGCAATGTGTTGGAGCAGTTATTTGATGATGATCGTCATAGTCTTTTAGCGGACGATGACGGTGAAGCCGCGACTTTAAACCGTAGCGATGAAGTCGATCACAGTGTGACTGACCCACTAATGGCACTGGATGAACTCTCTCCGCAGAACAAAGATGACAGTTATGTGTTGATTGATGGTGATGACGATGAAGTTCGGCCAGAAGATGAAACCCAAGAACAACCTTTGCTTGCTGCTGAAGAATATTACCAGCGCCCGTTGCAGGAAACGCAGCAAGAGAACGGTGAATACGATATGACCGCGTCGATTAGTCTGAAGAAAATCTTCAGGTTCGGGGCATTAAAGTTGGGCAGAAAGCCCAAATCAGACGTACAGCAGGCAGCGCCTGTCAATACGCACGGTAACCACACCAATGCGACAGACAATCAATCTGTGCACAACCGATCTGTGAGTCATGGATCAGTCGATTATCAATCAGTGAACAACGAATCAGAGGGCTATGGGATGGATGAGAACGTACTCGATCTACTCGAAGAAGAAGTCGCAAAAAGCATGTCATCGACATCAGAACAGTCTGTTGAAACAAATCATCATGGAAAACATCTGCTGACCGGTCCGATGCTGGATGGTCTGGGTGTGGATCTGACCGATAGCCATGATATGGAAAAAATGCATTTCCTTTCCGAAGAACTGGGCTTGTCGTTGCAGGCATGTGTCAAAGGATTACTGGATCTGCACAAGCAGGTAAATCATGGTCGTTTCGACATGATGAACCGCAATCTTCAGCCAATTGAAGATAATCCGCTGCGACTGGGTTTGTCTTATGAAGAGACGATGAAAACCATGTACGACTCGCAAAAGAGTCTGGTTCATTTGTCGGCACCGGCCGCCATTACTGAAAGTTTGAAAAGCATTCAGGATCACAACGAAGCAGTTCAGTATGCGACGACAGAGGCACTGAGTCAGATACTGGCGGCGTTTTCACCACAGGTTCTCCTCCGTCGCTTTAACAATTATAAGCGTCCGAATGAGCAACGCAGTGATTCCGAGGACGCGTGGGCTTGGAATATGTATAGCAGCTACTACCAAGAACTGACGTCTAACCGTCAAAAAGGGTTTGAAAAGCTGTTTTGGGAAATTTTCGAACAGGCTTACGACAAGAAAATCCGTGAGAAGCAACTGGAGTTCTGATTGTGAAAAAGTTTGCTTGTGTTTTATTCGCTTTGCTAATGCTTACTGCGTGCAGCAGTAGTAGCAGTAGCACCCCGGCGGATGAATATAATCCGGCAGAAGCTCCGACAACAGTGACATTCAGTATGGTGACGGATGCTGGTGTAAACCCCAATATCTGGGGCGAAGCATCACCGGTTGAAGTACAGGTCTTTGAATTGGAAGATGATTCTATGTTCATGTCAGCTGACTATGACACGATCAAAGCCAACTATAAAAAAGCACTGCGCAGTAATTTCGTCAGAGATTACGACTACATGCTAATGCCCGGCCAGTTTAAGTTTGTCAATGCATTCAAAGTTGCTCCGGAAACGCATTATATCGGCGTGATGGCGCATTTTGCCGAACCGGAACTGAGTGAATGGAAGAAAGCGGTCAAAGTCCTGAATAAAGGCCGGGAGTATCACCTGCTGATGCTGTTCAAAGACTACGATGTTAAATTAGAAAAAGTGGAATAATCGAGATGTTTGCACGTAACCGTGTTATCTGGAACGAAGGATTGTTTATCAAACCTCAGCATTTCCAACAACAACAACGATATACAGAATACTATGTTGATGCACGGATGAATTCTGTCAGTGGCTATCTGTACGGCATCTCTGAGCTGGCATTAAATCCGGAATATCTGGCATTCGGCCGGATTGCAATTGAACGTTTATCGGGCGTCATGCCCGACGGTACAGTCTTTAACGTGCCGCAGGAAGATTCGCTCCCTGAACCGCTGGAAATCGAAGACGCTTCATTGGCCGGGCAATTGGTCTATCTGGCATTGCCACTGCGGACCGAATCGCTGCTCGAAGTCAGTTGGCCGGAAGAGCGGGGCACCGGGCGTTATGAAAGCCGCCGGATGGATGTCCGCGATGTTCAGAGTATGAAAGGCGACACCACCACAATCGATGTTTCTCCGGTTCGCATGCATCTGATGCTGGAAAAAGAAGATCGCAGTTCTTATGCATCATTTGCGATTGCCCGGATTCTGGAAAAACGCCCGGATGGCAGTCTGGTACTGGATCCTGAATTTATCCCGTGTCATCTCAATTCGTCTGTCAACGTGACGTTGCATCGGGTGGTGACTGAAATCGCCGGGTTGATGAATGAACGGGCGAAAAGCATTGCTGAACGGATCAGTTCTCCCGGTCAGGGCGCTGTGGCTGACGTGTCTGACTTTATGTTGTTACAGGCGCTGAACCGTTTGCAGCCGCTGATTGAGCATTTATCCAAGCTCCGGACACTTCATCCGGAACGGTTGTTTGAATGTCTGGCTTCGATTTGTGGTGAACTGGCAACGTTTACTGATGAAAGTCGTCTGCCGCCAACTATTCCGGTTTATAACCATGACATGCCGACGGACTGTTTTATGACGTTGATTCGTCATATGAGACAAAGTCTGAGTGTGGTGCTTGAACCGCGTGCCGTGTCTATCCAGCTGGATAAACGGAAATACGGCCTTATGGTGGCGCCAATCCATGACACCAACCTCATGGAAGATGCCGACTTTATTATTGCGGTCAAAGCGAGAATGCCACTGGACGAGTTGCGTCGTGTGTTTGTTCAGCAGACAAAAGTCGCTTCCGTCGAGAAGATCAGAGAGTTGATTTCTCTCCAGCTACCGGGTATCCCACTGACGCCGCTGCCTGTTGCGCCTCGTCAGCTCCCTTACCATGCGGGTTATACCTATTATCAGCTTGATAAATCCAGTGCAGCTTGGTCAATGATCAGACAAGCCAGCGGCTTCGCTTTCCATGTGGCAGCGGCATTTGAAGACCTTGACTTACAATTCTGGGCGATAAGGAGTTAATTGTGGTGCAGAATACGGGTGAACACATTGACAATTTACTGTTTGATAATGTGGAAAATATCAACCGGGACCAAGACTATTGGTTCCAGTTACGGGGTGATAATCCCAATGTCCTGATTGATGCAGCGACCCCGTTATTTGGTCTGTCACTCCGGGTCCGGAGCATGACCAGTTGTCCGAATATCGAACAGATCTATCATCAAACGGTTGAAGAGATCAAAGCGATTGAAATCGAACTGACCGAGAAAGGTTTTGATAATGCCGTATTGATGGCTTATCGATACATCTTGTGTACGTTTCTCGATGAAGCCGTGATGGGCACTGAATGGGGATCGTCCAGTATCTGGGCATCACATTCGATGCTTTCCCGTTTTCATAATGAAACCTGGGGTGGCGAAAAGGTCTACACCATTCTTGCGCGTCTCGAAGGTGAACCACAACGCTATAAGCTGCTGCTGGAGTTTATTTATCACTGTCTGATCCTTGGCTTCGAAGGCAAGTATCGCGTGATGGAAAATGGTCACAACGAGCGCGAAAGAGTGATCAGTCATTTATACGATATGCTGGCCGCGCTTGAAGAGAAAAAGATTCAACCGCTCAACCAAGCGAATCAACATATCGTCGATGCCAAGTACCGTCTGAATCGTCAACTACCGGTTTGGTCAGTTTTTCTTGGATTCTTCCTGCTGTGGAGCGGGATCTTTCTGGGTTACACATGGTTATTGCACGAGAAATCTGCTGACGTTGTGAACCAGTTAAGTCAACTTCTTAATTAATTTTTTAGGCTAGGTGATCGCTGTGATCCGAATTGAATTACCCACTCTTATTTCAAAGTTAAACCAACAAAGTAAGCTGGCGCTTGAGCAGGCAGCTTCTTTATGTATCGAACGCCAACATCCTGAAGTGACATTAGAGCACTATCTCGATGTTCTGCTGGAAAATCCACTTTCAGATATTCGAGTCATCCTCAAGCAGGCCAACATCGATTTTGAAAGTGTCAAACAGGCGATTGCCAGCTCGTACACCCGTGAACATGCACTGGACACCTATCCGGCATTTTCTCCTTTACTGGTTGAATTGCTTCAGGAAGCTTGGTTGTTGTCTACCACAGAGCTCGACCAGAATGAACTTCGTTCCGGTGCGATCTTTTTGGCTGCGTTAACTCGCGTAGACCGCTACTTGCCCGTGCGCTTGATTTCGCTATTAGAAAGCATCAACCGTGAAACACTGAAGAAAAACTTCACAGCGGTTGTGGCTGATTCTTCAGAAACGGCTGTCGAAAAAACAGCTGAGAAACGCGGTGCAAAATCACCGCTGACGGAAGCAACGACACCATTACAAAAATATTGCTCGAATATTAGTGAACAAGCGCGTCGTGGCGAGCTTGATCCCGTTTTATGCCGTGAAAATGAAATCAATCTGATGATTGATATTCTCTGTCGTCGCCGCAAGAACAACCCGATTGTAGTCGGTGATGCCGGGGTGGGTAAAAGTGCCATGATTGAAGGCCTTGCACTGCGTATCGAAGCGGGCAACGTGCCTGACCAACTGAAAAATGTTGATATCATGGCGCTCGATTTAGGTCTGCTTCAGGCGGGTGCATCGGTAAAAGGTGAATTCGAGAAACGTCTTAAAGGCGTGATTGATGCGATCAAATCGTCTCCGACACCAATTATTCTGTTTATCGACGAAGCGCATACCTTGATCGGTGCGGGTAATCAGGAAGGCGGCGCTGATGCGGCGAACTTGCTCAAACCTGCACTGGCGCGTGGTGAGTTGAGTACGGTCGCAGCGACGACCTGGAAAGAGTACAAAAAATATTTTGAAAAAGATCCGGCGCTGACCCGTCGTTTCCAGCTGGTTAAGCTGGAAGAGCCGAGTATCAACCAAGCCGTTGATATCCTGCGTGGTCTCAATAGTGTGTATGAGAAAGCACACCATGTGTTGATCACCGATGAAGCGTTGAAAGCAGCGGCAGAACTCTCGGCTCGCTATATTTCAGGCCGTCAGCTTCCGGATAAAGCGATTGATGTGTTAGATACCGCTTGTGCCCGTATTGCGATTCACCTGACTACGCCACCGAAGCGTCTCGCGCAATTGGAAACCAATTGCTACCAGCGTCAGCTCGAAATCGATATGTTGGAAAGAGCCCAGTTCCTCGGCAGTGAAAATGATGTTAAACGCCTCGATGAGCTGCGTGCTCAGGAAGATCAGGACGAGGCAGAAAAATTAACACTGCTTGAAAGCTGGGAAAGCCAGAAAGCGCTGGTTGAGTCAATTATTGAACTCCGTTCACAGCTGATCGCAATGTCTTTACAGCAAGCAGAAGAGGTTGCAGCTCAAGCGCTTGAAACCCAACCGGTTGAAGCGGCGTCATTTGACGTTTTAGATGAGTTGGTTGAAGGGCAGGACGTCGCCGAAGAGCAATCTCCACAAGAACTGATGGCAGCGCTGAAAAGCGAGCTGAAAGAGAAGTATGCTGAACTTGAAGCGATCCCTCATCGTGAGCGTCTGATTTACCCACAAGTGGATGCTGACCAGATCGCTGAAGTCATTGCAGACTGGACCGGGGTTCCTGTCGATCAGATGAACACCGATGAATTGCACAAAATTACCCATCTGACATCGATTTTAGGCGAAACCATCAAAGGTCAGGATACGGCTATTGAACGGGTTCACCGTCATCTGCTGACTGCCCGTGCTGACTTACGTCGCCCCGGTCGTCCGAAAGGTGCGTTCCTGTTGGTAGGGCCAAGTGGTGTCGGTAAAACAGAAACTGTTATTCAGCTGGCAGAACAACTGTATGGCGGACAACAATTTCTGACCACGATCAACATGTCTGAATATCAGGAGAAACATACCGTTTCACGTCTGATCGGCTCACCTCCGGGCTATGTCGGTTACGGTGAAGGTGGTGTTTTGACCGAAGCGATCCGCAAAATGCCTTATTCGGTCGTGCTGCTGGATGAAGTTGAAAAAGCCCATCCTGAAGTGTTGAATATTTTCTATCAGGCGTTTGATAAAGGTGAGCTGGCTGACGGTGAAGGCCGGGTGATCGATTGTAAGAACGTGGTGTTCTTCCTGACATCGAATCTCGGTTATCAGACCATCGTTGATTATGCTGATGAACCGAAAATCATTGCTGATCGGTTGTATCCTGAACTGGCTGACTTCTTTAAACCAGCATTGCTGGCCCGGATGGAAGTGATTCCTTACTTACCGCTGAAGAAAGAAGTCTTGGCTGAAATCGTTCAGGCGAAACTGACACGCTTGGAAAAACTGTTCCAAGAGCGTTATGCCGCAGAAGTTGAGATTGCCGACTCACTGATTGAGGAAATCCTGACGCGGGCGACCCGTTCTGAAAATGGCGCGCGGATGCTGGAAGCGATTATCGAAGGACAACTGTTACCACCGGTTTCGCTGGCATTGCTGAACAAACTTGCGCAGCGTGAACCGATTAATCGCGTCTATCTGGCTGCGGTTGATGGTGAATTCATCGGTGAGGTTGAATAACGATGAACCGCTGGTTAACTTACGCGACCGATCTCGTTGGTATCAGAAAGCCGCAACAACTTGCGACGCTTTTTATCGACACGGTTTCACGTGAGTTGAATCTTGATACTTGCTTATTGCTTGTACCCAGTGCCGATGGGCGGACATTAGTCCCCCATCGGTCCGATCTGGAGATGGTTTGGTCGGTGACTGATTTTGATTGTCCGTTCGCCCATGTTCTCCAGTCCTCAAAACCGATGGCCTTGTCATTAGAGAGTTTGGTTTTCTGGCAGTCTGATCGGGCCTTTGTTCAGTTGACTGAATCGGTCGGTATGTTTGATGTTGTCCGCATCGTGCCGCTGCCCCTCAATCAGGATGTTGTCAAGACACTGTTATTCCTGATTGGTGAGACGGAACATCTTCACCAGATATTTGCTGATGACGATTTTCGTCGTTATGTGGATGTATTCAGCCAACAGTGGGCTTTGTTGACCGATATCGAACGTGAAGAGCAGCATCAGCGTGATCTGCGCGAATCACTATTCGATGTTGAGCGTGCCCGTGAACAGCAACGTCTGACGGACTCATTGTCCCGGACACTGGTCGGACAAAGTACACCGATGGTCAAACTCAGAGAGCAGATTGTCAGTGCAGCCGGCTCTCAGTTATCGGTCATGATTCAGGGTGATACCGGGACAGGAAAAGAGCTGGTGGCTCAGGCGGTGCATGATCTGTCTGAACGGGCAAATCAGCCGTTTATCGCCATTAACTGCGCCGCGATTCCGGAAAACTTACTGGAGAGTGAGTTATTCGGCTATAGCAAAGGGGCTTTTTCCGGCGCTGAAGCCGATAAGCAAGGGCTGATCGCACAGGCCAATGGCGGCACCTTATTTCTCGATGAAATCGGTGATATGCCTTTGGTTCTGCAAGCCAAGCTGTTACGGGTACTTGAGACGCGGACATTTCGTCCGGTTGGCGGTAAAGAAGAGCTGACCTCCGATTTTCGGCTGGTTTCTGCAACGCACGTCAATCTATTGAGCCAAGTTCGCCAGAAAGCGTTTCGACAAGATCTCTATTACCGGCTGTTTCAATATCCGATTACGGTGCCGTGTCTGACTGAGCGAATCGATGACATCGCGATATTGAGTCAGCATTTTGTTCAGTTATTTAATGACTCGCACGGGACTCAGATTCGCGGGTTGAACTATAAAGCGATTGATTGCCTGAAGCAGCACAGTTTCAACGGTAATGTGCGTGAGCTGAAGCATTTAATCGAGTTTGGATGTGCACAAACACAAGACGGCCATGAAGTTCAGGTGAGTAGTTTTATTCATCGGATTCTGCCTCGTGAAGAGGTCAACCTGTTTCAGGTTGAAGAGCCGGAGTCGTGCACTGTGATTAAAGATCTCAAACAGGCGATCCAGGATTTTGAATCAAAAATCATCAGAGAACGTCTGCGATTGTTTTCCGGTGACCGTGCCAAAGCAGCAGAAAGCTTGGGGATTCCCAAACGGACACTGGCTTACAAATGCCAGAAACTGGAGATTAAAGCGCCATGAAATTAGGAATTTCTCGCTCAGTCATGAGCTTGGCGACACTGATGTTATTTCCCGCGGTTGCAGCCATTGCGGCAACCGATCCCCAAATGCCGAAACCGGAGACGTTATCCAAACCGGAGCAGTTGGTCGAACAGGCAAATCAGTGTCGCAGTGTCTCGGAGCGTCTGGAAAGATTACGTTGTTTTGATCGGGTGTTTGAAACGCCGCTGCATCTGACGCCAGTCAAAGAGCAGACGGTCGGGGCATCGGAGTCGTGGCTACATGCGATGGATTCATTGGCGAAACTTGGTGACGGCAAAATGATGCATCTGACCGAACAAGGGGATGATGCCTGGTTGATCCTATTGGCAGCAAATCCAGCATCACGGTTCGCGGATGATCAAAAGCCGGTGTTAATGATGAGCTGTATTCACCGGATCAGCCGGGTTGAACTGGCACTACCGAGCGAAATCCCTGATGCAAGAGCTAAAGTCACGATCCAGCGGGAAACACAATACTGGCGCAGTGATGATGCAGGACTGTTACTCTCCTCGGGACGCGGTATGCCAGCAATTAGTCTGATGAAAATTATGGCCGGGCAAGACAACACGGTGTTGCGTTCTAATTCAAAGGTGGTTGACGGTCTGACTTTCGATACCTCGGGTTTAAGCGAAGCACTCAAGCCGTTAAGAACACGTTGTGATTGGTAGCTGAAATTATGGAATTATCTGAATATCGCCCGTGCATTACCACACCGATTGAGGGAGAGAACCCTGTCGGTGAACGGTTGATCGACGATTCACTATTTGATTTTGTCGAAGATCAGATGATGAAAGTCGGTTCGCTGTCCCATGCCAGTGTGCAATGGGATGAAGTTGAGCACAGCGTTTTAAAACTACTTAAAGAAAAATCAAAAGATATCAAACTGTTGGTTTATCTCTTACAGTGTTTGCATCATCAAGTGACACCGGCGCGGTTTAATTTGTCTCTGTTTATCTGGGCTGATTTTATCTCCCTGTTCTGGGAAGAGAGTTATCCGGCACCGGGTCCGCGAGGCGCATTACCACGGCGTAAATTTTTTGGACAGATCATCCAGCGTTTTGGCATTGCCATCGACAAACAGGATTTCAACCGTTTTTCCGGCGAGTTAATGAGTGATCTGGAAAGTGCGTTGGAGAGTCTCAATCAGGCGGTGGAAACCAAAGGATTGGTAACGGAGGACTTTTCCGGACTCTTAAACACCATTCGTTCGAAAATGCGCTTGGCTGAAGAGCGCCAGCGTGCTGAACAGAAAGCACAGAAGCCGAAGTCACAACCGCAGCAGGACACCGCAACAACCAGCAGTCCTTTATCAGTTGACAGTTCCAGTGATAAAGCAGCCAGACAGACCTTGTTGAAAGTGTCTGAGTTTCTTGCTGAACAGGGGCAAGGCATCGGGCTGGCAATTCGTTTGCGTCGTCATGCGGTGTGGTCCGGCATTCTCTCTGAGCCTGACCATAATCCGGACGGAGAAACCATGCTGCGGCCGATGCAGCAAGATCGCATCAAAGACTACCAAGATCTGATGCGTAGCCCTGATTTGTCCTTATGGCGCAAGATCGAACAGAGTCTGACGATGGCGCCTTATTGGTTTGAGGGGCAGATGATGAGCTATCAAATTGCCCAATCTTTGGATAAGAAAGAGTGGTGTCGGGCTATCCGGGAAGAAACGACTTATTTTCTTGAGCGTTTACCCAAGTTAAAAGAGCTGAAGTTTAAAGGCGGGCAACCGTTTGTTTCAGAAGAAGTAAATGTATGGCTGGGAGAGCAGGAGCAGGCGACCACGCAGGCTTCGGTGATCGGAAGCTGGCAGGAAAAACGTAAGGAAGCATTTACTTTGGCAAAAGAAGCCGGAATTGCTGTCGCTCTTTCCATGATTAATGGCGGCCTTGAAAAGGCGGTCGAACCCCGGGATAAATTTTATTGGCGGATGATGTCTGCTGATTTGCTCAATGAACATGGTTTTTCAGCCATGGCCGAAGAGCAATATCAGACATTGTATCGTCAGGCGGGTTCAGCAAGTGTTTCAGAGTGGGAACCCTCACTCATGCAACGATTAGAGAAATATTCAACGTCAGAGTAAGCGAAGGATATCGTCCATGTTGAAAAAGATTTTCGGGCTGCTAAAAAAATTAATGCCAAGCATGGTAGCACTGGTGCCGGCATTACTGTTAGTTAGCTTTATTTTAATTAATATTGCCATTTGGTGGGCTGGTCCATGGCTCACAATTTATGACACAAAACCATTAGCGAGTATTACTGCGCGGCTTTTTGCCAGTCTGCTCGTCTTTTTGCTGGCGGCCGCTGTATGGGGTTTCTGGCAGTGGCGGAAACTACAGAATTACGAAGCTGAACAACAAAAAGAAGAAATTTTCCGTCAAGACCCGATTAAACTGATGGAAGAGCGACAAGAAGTTGAGCTCAATCAGGTGATTACCAATATGCGTAAGAGTCTGAAGAATAAGCGCGATTTTCTCTACTCTTCCCCTTGGTATCTGGTGCTCGGTCTGGAAAATGCCGGTAAAACCAGTCTGATTAACCGCTCCGGACAGAACTTTACCCTGTCTTCAGTGATGCGAGCTTCGGGTCAGCGCAGCGAAAATCAATATTCATTTGACTGGTGGATCGGTGACAAAGCGGTGGTGATTGACCCCGATGGTGAGCTGCTGACACAAGGTAATCGTGATGAAGACAATGACGGTGAAATGGAACGTCGTTTGTGGAAGCACTTTGTCGAATGGCTGGAGCGCACCCGTAGCCGTCGTCCGTTGAACGGGATTGTACTAGCGCTGGACGTGTCGCATCTGGCGACAGCTAAAGCCTCTGAACGAAAAGCCTATGCCAGTATTCTGCGTGCCCGCCTGCGCGAGTTGATGGAAACCATGTCAATTCAGTTACCGGTCTATATTGCACTGACCAAACTGGATCTGCTCTATGGCTTTGAACCTTTTTTCAGACACTATTCCAAAGCAGAACGAGAAGAAGCATTAGGATTTACTTTTCAACTCAATCCGAATGATGACCAAGATGCTTGGTTAGGAGAGTTCGAAAACGATTATCTACAGTTCATGTCAACCATTAATGACATGCTGCCAAAAGCGGTTTCCGTGCCGATGGAAGCAGAAGAACGCCATGGTGTTTACAGTTTCAGCCGTCAAATTTCCGGGCTGAAAGATATTCTGACGCAGTTCTTCCGCGAAACATTGGGCAATGACCAATATTCCTTGTCTGCTGTGGTTCGCGGGGCTTACTTTACCTCGGTGTATCAGCAAGGTGTGCCAACCAATGCGTTTGATGATGCGGCCTCGCGTCGCTATGGTTTAGACCATGCGATCAATCGTGCGCAAATCGCAAAAAATTCGACGGTCTATTTTACGTCGCAGTTATTTAGCAACATTATCTATGCCGAGTCAGGTCTGGCATCGGACAACCGCCGGGTTGCCAAGCGCAAACGGCGTCTGATGATGTTGTCGGGCGTTACCTGCGCCATCGCATCATTATTACTGTTTGGTGCGTGGCAACGTTATTATGCCGTCAACGTTGCCCATGCGGATGCGGTACTGACCAAAGTGAATGAGTTTAAAAATGAGTTGCCGAAAAATATCTATCAGGCATCGCAACGCGACATGCTCGACTCGCTCAATAAAATTCGGCAGGCCACACTGGAGTTTGGTTTCTTCCGTAATAAATCGAAATATTTTTCAGATATGGGTCTGTATCAAGGTCACACCATCGGGCCGATGGTTGAAAAGACCTACCTGAATCTGCTTGAAACCCGTTTTCTGCCGATCCTGCTCTCTGATGTGATCGTGAAAATGAATGAAGCCGACACCGAAGTTGAAAAACTGGATGCGCTGCGGGTTTATCGCATGATGACCGACAAAGAAGGGCGTTATAAAGACATCGTGCTGGATTACTTCGGTAAATACTGGCAGAAAGAGTTCCCGGCACGCCGTGCGGTTCAGGAAGAGCTGATGGGACACTTGGATTATGCGATGGATCATACTGACCTAACCACGGCGCGGAAGAATGGTGATCCGAACGCTGAGAAGATTATGGGAGCCTACGATCAGACCATCGCTAAAGTTCAGACTGCGCTCAATGCGATGCCGAACAAACAGCGTGTCTATCGTAACCTGAAATTGAATGCACCGACCGTGCTTGGTCCGTCACTGAACTTGCGTAATCTGGTGGGGCCGGTATTTGACCTCGTCTTTGATGAGCGGGTGATGAACGGCGACGGACTATATATTCCGCAAATGCTGACCAAACGTGGCTTTGAAGATTACTTCATTCCACAGGTCGAATCGGTTTCTAAACTGGCCTTGATCGATGGCTGGGTTCTGGGACAAAACCGTTCTGCGGAGTTCAGTGAAGCGGACAAACAAGATCTGCGGGATAAAATCCGGGGACTGTATGTGGCCGACTATACCAAGACTTGGCGTGCTGCACTGGCAGAAGTGGATATCAAATATTTCAAGGATATCAACGATGCGGTGACCGTACTGGATAATATCACCAGTAGTGTCGAGCCGATCCAGCGTCTGTTGAGAACGCTGGAAGCCAACACCAAAATGATTGCGGGCATTCCGGATGATTCTTCAGCGCAAAGTGAGCTGTTGAAGTCACCGAAATACCGGGTTGCTTCAATGATTGATACCCCGTTTGCCGATCTGAACGGCATGTTGGACGCAGTCGGTGACAAGCCTGCTTATATCACCGAAGTGATGGGCGCGATTGATGAGCTGAAGCTGTATCTGAAAGGGATTCAGGCCTCACCGGATATGGGAATGGCAGCGCTGAATGCGACCAAAGCGAGAATGAAGCTGGTGAACGGTGATCCGATTTATACCCTCAGACGGGTCGCATCGGGACTACCGGCACCACTGGATCGCATCCTGACCAAACTGGCCGATGAAAGCTGGTATGTGATCAAGCAAGAAGCGGTTAAGTATCTGGAAGTGCGCTGGCATGATGACGTTTATCGCGTCTTCCGTGAAAAACTGGCGGATCGCTATCCGTTCAATCCAAACTCAAACAAAGACGCATCGTTGACCGACTTTGAAGAGTTCTTTGCACCGAACGGTATCTTAGACAGCTTCTATCAGAATCAGCTGAAGATCTTCATTGATGAGAAAGTCGGCTTGTCTGATGCAGAAAGCGGTCAGAGTGTGGTGAAATCTGAAGTATTGGAGCAGATTGAACGGGCACGCCAAATTCAGGATGCATTCTTCAACCGTAAAGGTGTACTGGATGTGAGCTTCTCGATTGAGCCGATTCGCCTGACGGGCAACAAACGTCGCAGTGTACTGAATGTTGACGGACAGTTCTTGTCATACAGCCACGGTTCAAGAGAAAACGTCGAACTGATTTGGCCGAATACGCTGCGTGATTCTGCGATTTCTAAGATTACGCTGATCCCGACTAAGTCGAATCTGTCGCCACGGAGTATTATTATTCAGGGACCATGGGCATTCTTCCGCTTACTTGATGCGGGTGACGTACTGGCTGCAAGTACCACCTCGGTTGACTATAAGTTTACGGTTGATGGCGGTGACATGGTGTATCGCATTAACTCTGAAGCCGATGTAAATCCGTTTACCCAGCGTTTGTTTAAATCGTTCAAACTCTCAGGTAATCTATATTAATACTCAACAAATTGCGGAGTGCCTTCGGGCACTCACTGCATTGATTAGGGCAATTTAACGCCATGTCCCCACGACTATTGATTGAAAACACACCTTTCATACTGACAGCAGAACAAGAAGAACTCCACAATCACGCCCTGTATCAGGCGGTTAAAAAAGAGATCTATCGTGAGCGTTCTCCCTTTGCGGGCGGCACCGATTGGGAACTGGTCAAACAGAACAGTGAACAGTTGGCGCAGGTCACCGGGCTTGATCTGGCGATGAGTGTCTATTACAGCATTGCTTGTCTCAAGCTGGATGGATTGCGGGGATATACCAATGGGCTGGAGCTGATGTATGGCTGTCTGGTGAGCCTGAAAGAGGAGATCAAAGAGAGCGATAAGTATATCGAGCGTTTATTCCATTGGGCCAATGCACAAGCATTGATTGAACTGCAAAACCTCCGCGCCAGTTATGAAATGCTGCGTGAGCTTTACCGTTGTGAACAGTTGTGTGATCGCATCAGCTACTTACTCCAAGCGGAAAGACCGGGTGTGAAAGCTGATTTTGAGTCGATTGGTTATCTGATCTTTGAACAGATTGATCGACTGGAAACCTGTTATCAGGTGGCCTTAAAACGGCGTGAGTTCACCGAAAGCGGCCGTCCGGCGGCGGTGGTTAAGGTCACCCAACCGGGCACGCGCTGGTGGAAGCTGATGTTGATGTTTGTGTTGGGCGGTGCGATTGTCGGCAGTGGTGTGTACTGGTGGTTGTTGCAGACACTTGGCAGTTGAATGGCTTTTTAACGGTATAGGTTAGAATGATTGAAAGCCCCTGATGAAAGGGGCTTTTTTCGTTTTACAGTGTAAATAGTGGGAGATTTGTTGTATTGCTGTTGATTGTTGTAGCCTC